>CAKQLT010000007.1:0-31290 GCA_934254715.1 uncultured Clostridia bacterium
GGAAACGATCTTGGGTGCAAACTTGCTGAGTTCCGCTCTCGGTGCGGGAAGCGTTGCGAGCATCTTGCCGAGGATTTCGAGTCTGCCGAGTCTTGCTTGTTCGAGAGCGCGAGTGAGGATTTGCTCGTCGATACCCTTGATCTTAATATCCATTTGGATTGCGGTGATACCTTCGGTCGTACCTGCGACTTTGAAGTCCATATCGCCGAGGAAGTCTTCAAGACCTTGAATGTCGGTGAGAACTGCGACTTTGTGGCTTTCCTCATTCTTGATAAGCCCCATAGCGATACCAGCGACGGGTGCTTTGATGGGAACGCCTGCGTCCATAAGAGCGAGCGTGCTGCCGCAAACGGACGCTTGCGAAGTCGAACCGTTGGAACTCAAAATATCGGATACCGTGCGGATTGCGTACGGGAATTCTTCTTCGGAAGGAAGAACGGGTTCGAGAGCGCGTTCTGCGAGTGCGCCGTGGCCGATTTCACGACGACCGGGGCTCTTGAGAGCCTTTGCTTCGCCTGTGGAATAACCGGGCATATTGTATTGATGCATATATCTCTTGTAGTAGTCGTCGTCAAGACCTTCGAGTTTTTGCGCTTCGCTTATAGTGCCGAGAGTGCAAGTCGTGAGTGCTTGGGTCTGACCTCTCGTGAACACTGCGCTGCCGTGAACGCGCGGAAGCATACCGACTTCGCACCAGATAGGACGAATTTCGGTGAGTGTTCTGCCGTCGGGACGTACGCCGTTGTCGAGAATCTTTGCACGTACTTTTTCTTTCTTGAGATAGTAGAGGCTGTCGAGAATGAATTTGGTCTTCTTAGGCTCGTCGCACCACTCGTCTGCAAAATGTGCAAGCACGTCAACGTTGAGTGCGTCTTCTCTTTCTTCTCTTTCATAGCGGTCAAACGCTTCGAGGACGTAGTCCATCTTCTCGTTTGCGTATGCTCTGACTGCTTCGTTGATATTGTCGGGGATATGCTCGAGTTCGATGTCGAGTTTGGGTTTGCCGACTTCTTTTTGGATTTCCTCGATGAAAGCAACGATTTTTTTGATTTCTTCGTGACCGAACATGATTGCGCCGAGCATTTCTTTTTCGGTGATGACGTCTGCGCCCGCTTCAACCATCATAATTGCGTCTTTCGTACCGCTGAGGTTGAGAGTAAGACGAGATTTTGCGCGTTGTGCGCTGTCGGGGTTGATGACGTACTCGCCGTCCACCATACCGACTACGACCGAACCCGTAGGACCTGCCCAAGGAATGTCGCTTATCGAAAGAGCAACGGACGAACCGATCATACCGAAAACTTCGGGCGGAATGTTGGTGTCAACCGAAAGAACGGTTGCGATAACCGTAACGTCGTTGTAAAGTCCCTTCGGGAAAAGCGGACGAATAGGTCTGTCGATAAGACGCGAAGTAAGAATCGCCTTGTCGCTTGCTCTGCCCTCTCTCTTTTTGAATCCGCCGGGGATTTTGCCGATTGCGTACATTTTTTCCTCGTAGTCAACGCTCAAAGGGAAAAAGTCCATACCGTCGCGGGGTGCTTTGCTCATCGTTGCGTTGACCATAACGACCGTGTCGCCGCAACGCACTATGCAAGAGCCGTTGGATTGTCCGCAATATGCGCCTGTTTCGACGGTCATTTCTCTGCCGCCTACCGTTGTCTTGAAAATTCTTTTTTCCATAAAATTTCTCCTTCTGGGAATTCCGTCATTCCCGTATTATCCGCAAAAGCGGTTTATTTTTATTTTTTCGCACAAGACGTCGCTTATGCGCTTTTTCCAAAAAAAACGGGTGCAGTAAATCTACACCCGAAATTTTCTTTATTTTCTCAAACCGAGAGCAGATACGATTGCACGGTATCTCTCGATGTCCATCTCTTTGAGATAGTTGAGAAGACTTCTTCTGTGACCGACCATCATAAGAAGACCGCGACGGCTGTGATGATCCTTCGGGTGATTTTTAAGGTGTTCGGTGAGTTCTGCGATACGAGCGGTCAAAAGAGCGATTTGAACTTCGGGTGAACCGGTGTCGCCTTCTTTGCGAGCGTACTTTGCGATGATTTCTTGTTTCGTTGTTTTATCCATTGTTTTTGCCTCCTTCGTTGGATAAGTGATACGCTTTCAACCAAGTAACGACTCGGAGTATTGTCGCAACCTCGTCGAAAGTACGAATTGATATTACCACATCGAAAATATAAAGTAAAACGATTTTGCCCTATTTTGCGAAAAATTAAATATTATTTAATGGTTTTCTAAAAACTTAAGTTTTGAGCGCACACTCTTTCAAGGCGTACTTATTAACGGAATGTGCATATTCGCAGACGGAACGCGAGCCGCAAGGCGGCGAGAAAAGCGAGCGTCGAAGCACGACGGTCTGTACGAGAATGCGTGGCATTCTGTTGCGAAGCCGCCACGCAGTCGAAGTGGCATAATGAGTGAAATGTCCCTTTCTATGCGAGCACCGAGTGTTGTCCCCCGCTACGCGGTCGCCGTGGGTTCCCTCAAACTTGTGCAGAGGGGGAACGGCGATAGGGAAAACACCTGAGGAAAGGGAAAATTTTAATTTTTGATATTTTGTTAGCGCGAACTTACTTTTGTTGTAACCAGAACTCGCGTTGGCGTTCCAACATTTCGCTGAAATGCTTGATATACTCTATCGGCTCTTTGTAGTTTGCGCAACGAGTTATCAGATTTTTCTTTTTATTCCACTTTTTCGAGATTCCGTTCGCGCCGTTTGCGATTATGGACGTGTCTTCTTCCATAATATCGACGTTGTAAACGCACGCTTTGCCCTTCTTTGCGTATCCGACGTTTTCGAGATTGCCGCTCGTGTATTTTTGACGGTACATATAGTACGGCTCGTACCCTGCCGACGTAAGTTTTTTATAGGCGTAATCCACCATTTGCGAGGCAGTGTCGAAGTCGGTGTTGTCGTAGCCGCACTGTTTGAGCGCAGAGCCTTTCTTCATATAGAGCGTATGTACGGTGACGTTTGCGGGGTCGAGTGCGACGGCAATATCCACGCTGCGTTTGAAATCGTCTATGGTTTCGTTCGGTAAGCACGCAATCAAATCCATATTCACGTCGAATTTATCCCTTACGAGCATATACGCGTTGTACGTGTCCGCGCTTTTGTGTCTGCGACCGATAATATCGAGGGTTTTGTCGTTGAAAGTTTGCGGATTGACGGAAATGCGCGTAACGCCGTGCTTTTGCATAACCTCGACTATATCGGCGTTTATCGTGTCGGGACGACCTGCCTCGACGGTAAATTCGGGCGCGCCGAAATGGCAATGTTGCAAAACCTTGTCGAGAAGTTGTGCACCTATCGACGTGGGCGTACCGCCACCGACGTACACCGCCCTGACCTTGATACGCTTTTTCTCGATAATCTCTTTGGTCTGTTCGAGTTCTCTGATAAGGCAATCCACGTACGGTTCGACGAGTTTACGCTGCTTGTCGATGGAAAGGCTCACGAAAGAGCAATATGCGCATCGCGTGGGGCAAAACGGAATAAAAACGAACACGTCGTACTGCCTTGACGATTTGTTTCGTATAGGCTTTTGCACGTTCACGATTTTTTCGATAAGTTCGACTTTTCCCTCGCTCACGCTGTAGTCTTTCAAAAACACGTCGTGCGCGGATTTCGAGTATCTATCCTTATCGTTTTCTATTTCGCAATACAGTTTGGTCGGGCGAATACCCGTGAGGCAACCGTACGGAAGATTGACGTTCAAAAGAAAACTCAAAGTGCGATAAATTGCGATTTTGAGGTATCTTTTCTCGACTCTTTTGCGTTCGAGTTCGCCGTCGGTGTCTATTTTGAAAACGTAGTTTTTGACAAAACCGTCAAATTTGTCAGAAGTTATCTGAATCTTGAAAACGCCATCTTGATTTTGATATTCCACCGCAAGCGAAATATTCTCGTCTGTGCGAGATTCAAACGGTCTTATAAGTTCCGCCAAGTCGTTTTGATATTCGTCGTTTGAAATGGAAAAATCAATCATCTATTCGGGTCAATCGGCATTTATATGCGCGGATTCTTTTTCAAGTACTGGGTTGTTCACTCTCTCGAAATCGAGGGTTGTCGGCTCGCCGTGTCCCGGCAAAATCGTGTAGTTGCCTTTTAGAGCAAACAGTTTGTTCACAATGGAATTTTTGAGGTCTTTTGCGTTTCCGTCGTAGAAATCCGTACGCCCGTACGACATAAAGAACAGCGTGTCGCCGACGAAAATCTTGTCGGATACGACGTAGCAAACGCTTCCCTTTGCGTGACCCGGCGTATGTATGACTTTGACGTCGAGACCCGCGATTTTCAAGGTTTCGCCGCCCTTCAAAAGTATGTCGGGGACGAACTTTTCGGGGTTTGCGTTCATCGAAAAACCCATATTTTTGTACGAACCGATTTTTTCGAGTTCGTCCTTATGCAAAAACACGGTGGGCGCGTTTTGCGGATTCTCTTTTCCGTCCTCGCCCTTGCTTGCGATTCTGCAAAGTTCCGCAACGCCGCCTATATGGTCGAAATGTGCGTGCGTGAGCAAAATCGCCTCGATTTTCGCCTTTTGTTTTTGAAAAATCGAATATATCTCTTGCGCGTCGCCGCCGGGGTCTACCACGAAGCCGACGTTTCCGTTTATGACGATATACGTGTTTACGTCAAGAGGTCCCGTGTAAAGGTGAAAATACTTTTGAGAAGTCATCTTCTCACCTCTATTACGCCCTCGATATTTTTGATTTGTCTTACGAGTTCTTCAAGTTCGCTCGCTTTCGAAATTTGTACGGTAACGATAATTTCCGCAATGCCTGCTTTTTCGTCCACTCTGACGTTTGCCGCCGTAATGCCGAGCCTTGCGTTTGCGATATGCGCGGTTATCGTTGCAAGCAAGCCGCCCTTATTCTCGCACATAATGGTGAGCGTTGCGTTGAATCTTTCCTCGCCGTCGCTGTCCCAACTCGCTTGAATAAGTCTTTCGTCTTCCATACCCTTGACGTTCGGGCAGTCTTTTCTGTGAATGGAAACGCCTCTGCCGCGCGAGATATAGCCGACGATTTCGTCACCCGGGACGGGCGAACAGCATTGTGCCATACGCACGGTAAAGTTTGCGTTGCCGTTGACCAAAATGCCGCTCTTTGAGTGCTTTCTCGGTTTTTGCTCGGTTATGGGCAAAGTCGCGTCGGCGATTTGAGCGGAATGGTCCTCTTTTTTGAAGTCCTGAATAATCTTGGTGAGGACTTGACTCGTCGTGATACCGCCAAATCCGACGGCGGCGTACAAATCGTCCTCACTGCTCATAGCGTGACGTTGAAGTATGCTTGAAAGAATGTCGGGCGTGAAGATGTCCGCAAGCGCGTAGCCTCTGCGTTTCGCCTCTTTTTCGAGCATTTCCTTGCCTCTTGCGATGTTTTCGTCCTTCTTCTCTTTCTTGAAGTAAGCGCGGATTTTAGAGCGCGCCGAAGCGGTATGGACGTATTTGAGCCAGTCGAGGCTCGGACCTTTCGAGGCGTTGGACGTGAGGATTTCGACGATGTCGCCGTTTTGAAGTTTGGTGGAAAACGGCACCATACGCTTGTTCACCTTTGCGCCGATACACTTGTTGCCGATTGCAGAGTGAATTTTATACGCAAGGTCGAGAGGTGTCGAGCCTACGGGCAAGTCGAAAACGTCGCCCTTTGGCGTGAACACGAACACTTCGTCATCGAACACATTGATTTTGACGGCGTCCATAAACTCTTTTGCGCCGTCGATGTCCTTTTGTGCGTCCATAACTTCGCGAAGCCAACGCACCTTGCTGTCGAGTTCGCTGTCCTTGCCCGTCGTACCCTCTTTGTACTTCCAGTGCGCCGCAACGCCGTATTCCGCCACTTTGTGCATTTCGTAAGTGCGGATTTGAATCTCGAACGTTTCGTTGAACGGCGTGACGACAGTCGTGTGCAAGGACTGATAGTTGTTTGCTTTGGGCATTGCGATATAGTCCTTAAAGCGACCGGGCATAGGCTTCCACATCGTATGGATTTCGCCGAGCATAGTGTAGCAGTCTTTTACGGAATCGACGATGATACGCACCGCCAAAAGGTCGTAAATTTGGTCTATATCGATATGCAGATTGTGCATTTTTTTGTACACGGAATAGAAGTGTTTGGGTCTGCCGTTCACTTCGCCGTGTATGCCCATTTCTTTGAGCTTTGCCTCTATTTGCTTGCAAATAGCGTCCAAAAAGCCTTGTCTTTCGGATTTTTTTCTCGCGACGTTTTCCGCAATGTACTTATACTCTGTCGGAAGCAGATATTTCATCGCAAGGTCTTCGAGTTCGCATTTGAAAAACGAGATACCAAGTCTGCCCGCAAGCGGCGCGTAGATGTCGAGCGTCTCTTTTGCTATGCGTTTTTGCTTTTCTTCGGGCAAATACTGAAGCGAGCGCATATTGTGCAAACGGTCGGCGAGTTTGATGATTATCACTCGCAAATCCTTTGCCATAGCGACGAAAATCTTTCTGAAGTTTTCCGCTTGCGCTTCTTCTCTGTTGACGAATTGCAGTTTGTCGAGTTTGGTTACGCCCTCGACGAGTTCGCAAATCTCGTCGCCGAAATTCTCTTTAAGTTCGTCGTAAGTTACGGACGTATCTTCCAAAACGTCGTGCAAAAACGCGGCTATGACCGTTGACGAGTCAAAGCCGAAATCCGCGAGAATTTCCACGACGGCGCAAGGGTGAATAAAGTAATCTTCCCCCGAACTTCTCTTTTGTCCGCGGTGTGCTTCCTCTGCAAAATCGTGCGCTTTTTTAATTTCCGCATAATTCGTCGGATATATTTTTCTGAGTTTTACAAGCAATTCGTCCATATTTTTTCTTGATTGCGCCAAACGATTCCGTCGCGTATGCGCGCGAATAATTATCGTTTTTACGTCAATATATATTATTATACTTTATAAAACAAAACATTGCAATACGCCCAAAAGCCGCAAAAGCAAAAAATATTCCTATTTTATGCCTTTGAAACGTTGCGATATGCAATGCTGTCGTCGAGATTTACGGATTTTGCCGACACTTCGACGAATCCTTTGTCGTTTACGCGCACCGTGCCCACTTGGTCGAAGATTTTGAGCGCGAGCATAAACGTACTTTCGCTCGTTTTGTATCCCGAACACACCATAGCGTACATCTTGTGCGGACTTGCCATTTTGGGCGTGCGGCGAGATACATTGACAATCTCTTTATACACCTTGCGAAGCACGTCTTTGCTGACGGAAATCGGCTTCGGCGAGCAATCGCCGAGCGCGTATATTTCGCTCGATTCCTTTTGAAGTTTCGCAAGATACCCCTCGCAAAGCGGACGTCCCGCAACTATAACGCGATTAAAGAAGGAAAAATCGAAACAATCCGCAGGACACAGCACCACGCAGTTTTCGGGATTTAAGCAACGAGGGGTCGCAACGAGAACTGGAAGCGACTTTATTTTGTCGCTTGTCTTGCAAACGTTGTCGTATTCCTCGTGCGAGAAGCACACGATTGCCGTACCGAACGGCTCTTTGAGCCATTCTTCCGCTTTTTCCGCCGTCGTTTGTGGCAGATTCGCACTTCCCTCGCAATCGAGTTGGTGCAAATTCATTCTTATCGCCTCGTCGTCGTCAATATCGACGTCCTCGAATTGCAAAGTCTGAATGATACCTTGCGCGGATTCTCTGTTCTGGAATGCGTTTATGCCGAGGGAAATCTCAAAATCCACTCTGCCCGTCTTTGCGGCAAGGCACGGCGCGAATTTTGAAAAGCCCATAAGTTCGATGTTTTTTGCAACGTATTTGACGTGTTGCGAGAATCCGATTCTGTCGAAACGAAGTCCTTGCGCTTTCACGAGGAAAGTCGGGCGCGGATTCTGATAACCCGTCGGCTCTAAAAGTTCGAGTTCCTTTGCAAAGGACAAAAAGTTCATATCGAAAGGCAATTCCATCTCGCAACTTATCTCGTGCGTAAAGTCGAGTTTGTCGTGCGTATCGAGCAAGGATTTGTTCGCCGCCTTTACGAAATCGTCGAACTTGTCCTCGTTCATCGAAATGCCCGCCGCTTGCGCGTGACCGCCGAATCCCGTGAAGTATTCGGACAGCGAGCAGAGCAATTCAAATATATTCACTTGCGGAATTGAACGAGCCGAGCCGCGAAGTTCGCCCTCGTCCGTGCGAGCAAACAAAATGGTCGGGCGTTTGAATTCCTCAACGAGCCTTGCGCACGCAATGCCGAGAATACCCGCTTCCCACTCGTTGCTTTTCAGCACGATTATTCCAACGTCGTTGAAATCTATGCCTGCAAGTTGCGCTTTTGCGCTTTCGACCGCCTTTTCGCAAAGTTCTTGTCTTTGAGCGTTGTCCCTTGCAAGTTCGTCGGTGAGCGTTCTCAAAAGGAAATAGTCCGTTTCGAGGAACAATCCCACGACTTTCATTGCCGAGTTGAGTCTGCCCGCGGCGTTCATTCTCGGCGCGAGGCGGAACATAACGTCTTGTGCGGAAACGCTTTCTTGATTGAGAAGCATTTTCACGCCCTTACGCGGCGATTTGGTGATTTGTTTCAAGCCGTAATACGCAATGATTCTGTTGTCGTTTTTGAGGGGAACGACGTCCGCAATCGTTGCGATAGCCACTATGTCGAGATACTTTTTCGCTTCCTCTCTACCGCCCAAAGCCTCTACGAGTTTGAGCGCGACGCCCGCGCCGCAAAGGTCGAAAAAGCCTTTTCTTGCGACTTTGGGGTCAACCACGATACAATCGGGGATTCTCTCTTGCGGTTCGTGGTGGTCGGTGACGATGGTATCAATTCCTTTCGACTTCAAAAACTCTACTTCTTCAACCGCCGTAATGCCCGTATCAACGGTGATGACGAGTTTGGGCGAGTGATAAGTGAGTATTCTTTCAAGCGTATCGACGCTTATTCCGTAGCCGTCCTTGTTGCGGTCGGGAATGAAATAAAACACGTCGAGTTTGTCGCGAAGATACAGCATAAGCGTTGAAATTGCGCAAATGCCGTCGCAGTCGTAGTCGCCGTAAATAAGCACCTTTTCTTTGTTTGCAATCGCTTGTTTAATGCGCTCGACCGCCTCTTTCATTCCGTCTATCTCGTAGGGTGAGGAAAGTTTGTCGAGAGACGGGTGCAGATAGTCGTAAAGAGTATCCTCGCTCATTCCCCTACCGAGCAACAAACGCAAAAAGTCTTGGGAAATTCCAAGACGCTTTGCAAGTTCGACTTGCTCGTTTGAAAGTTGAAAACGAGGTGTTTTTACGACGTATCTCATATCAATTCATAAAACTACGCCCTCACCTTTGTGAGGGCGCAGCCATCGATTATTTTTTCTTTTTGAACGTCGTGTTCTTCTTTGAATATTTGTAAACGACGTTTTGTTTTTGTTTTTGTTGACCCGCTTGTTTGACTTGCGGTCTAATCGTTTGTTCACCGTCCTCGCCGACGACGATTTCGGAATCGGTATCGTCCTCTTTCTTGTCGTAGGTTACGGCGTTGCGTTTTGCATATTTGGCTCTCGTCTTATCCCAAGAGATACTGAGTGCTGCCCAAAGCGGCGTTGCGAGGTTGGTTGCCGAGAACAAACCTGCGAGCAAACCGAGAATGATAGGCACGCAGAACTCTCTTATGGTGTCGCTTCCGAGGATTGCAAGGAAGATAATCGTAACCATAGTGGTGAGAGTCGAATACACGGTACGAGTGAGCGACGAGCGAACTGCCATATCGCCGATACCCTTGTAGTCGATGTCCTTTTGACCTTTGAGCGGTTTGATTGTTTCACGGCAGCGGTCGAAGATAACGATCGTGTTGTTGATAGAGTAAGCAACGATCGTGATCATAGCCGCGACGTAGGAACTGTTGATTTGCACTCTGCAAATAACGGTGAGAGCAAACATAATGACGACGTCGTGCAACAAAGCGATGACGGCGGCGATTGCGCTCGTGAACGTGAAGCGAATCATAATGTACACGAGAATCAAAGCGATTGAAACCGCAAGAGCGATACCCGCTTTCGAGAGCAAGTCCGCAGCGGCGGTTGCGCCGATAGATTCGTACGTGATTTTGTTTGCGTCGGTGAGCGAAACGTCGGGGTCGACCTTGTCGTCAACCGCTTTTCTTATCGCTTCGTTCATAGAATTGATTTTCGCGTCGTCGTCAAACACGTTTTTGTATCTGAACACGATAGAGGTTTTCGAGTTGTCGTTTGCCTCTTGGCGTTGCATATAACTTACCACGACGTGTTGACCGTCAACTTCAACGCCTTCGATGACGCCTTTGAGTTCGTTGCTCTTGTCCTCGTAAACCTTGTCGTTGAGGATTTCCTCGCCGAGCGTAACGGTGAGAATCGTACCGCCCTCGAAGTCGATGCCGATACCGACTGCGTCAGAGTAACTTCCCGAAGTCGAACCGAGTGCCACGATAACGATGATTGCGGCAAGCACGATTACGAACGGAATGATTGCTGCGTATTTCGCGTTTTTGCAAACGCTGTAATTTTTGCAAAGATTGCGGAAGTTATTGTTTTTCATATTATGCCTCCTCCTTTGCAATTTGCGCAGGAACGGAATCGTTGTTCTCGTCCTTTTTGACGCGTTTCAAACCATAGAACTTCTCGCTTGTGCTGTTGAGCGGCATAAACGCTTTGAGCACGAGTCTGGTGACCACGAGCGAGCAGAACAGCGAGAGAATGATACCGATAAAGAGCGTCACGGCGAAGCCTACGATTGAAGCCGAGCCGAGAATCCAAAGCACGATTGCGCCGATAAGCGTCGTGACCTGACCGTCGATGATTGCGCCCGTCGAGCGTTTGAAACCTGTCTTTATGCAAGTCGCGATGGGCTTGGTCGAGTGTTTGTATTCGTCCTTGACTCTCTCGAAGATGATGACGTTTGCGTCGACTGCCATACCGATTGAGAGCAAGATACCCGCGATACCGGGCAGAGTGAGTTGCACCCACGGAAGCACTGCGCAGAACCAGATGAGAAGCACGATGTACACGCAAAGCGAGAGGTCTGCAGCAAGTCCGAGTCCGCGATACACGCACGCCATAAATATGAAGATAAGCGCGACGCCTACGATACCCGCGATGAGCGCGACGCGAATCGAGTTCTCACCGAGCGTTGCGGATATGCTTCTGACTTCGGCAAGTTGAAGCGTGACGCCGAACGTGCCCGATTGAAGTTTGGTTGCGTATTCGTAAGCGGATTGATACGTGTAGTTGCCGGTGATGATTGCAGATCCGTTGGTGATTGCCGCATTGATGGACGGTTCCATTATCTTTTGTCCGCCGACGTAGATATACGTTTTTTTACCGACGTTTGCGGAAGTGATTTCGCCGAACTTCTTTGCGCCTTCGGTGTTGAACTTCAAACCGATTGCGTAATCGCCGTTGTCTGCGGTCGTGACGTATGCGTTTTCGAGGTGTTCGCGACCGTTGAGGAACGCTTCCTTTTCGAGGTCCGCGTTGCTTGCTTCGTCACCGAGATCGGTGAGGGTAAAATAAAGCGATGCGGGACGACCGATAAGTTCGAGCACTCTTGCGGGATCGTCGACGTCGGGAATCTCGACGCGGATCGTGGTGCTGCCGTCGCTCGACGTGCCTTTGGTGACCGTTGCTTCGGTGTAACCCTTGGAAACGAGCAGGCTTTGAAGCGAACTTATCGTACCGCTGACGCGCGTATCGAAATCGCCGTGGTCGTCGTTTGCGACCTTAAAGACAGCGGACACACCGCCCGACATATCTAAACCTAGTTTGATTGTCTTTGCATAGCCCGTGTAATCGTAAACCGTGCCTGCGATCGGGAACGAAACCACGGCAAACACAGCCATAAGAATGATGAATACACTCACTATACACAAGACGACTATTGACTTCTTCTTGTTCACAGGACTAGTCCTCCATATAGTAAAACATAGATATTATAACTATAACATCTTGTCAAGTCAAGAAAATATGATGCGATTGTGCCGTTTTAAGTTGCAAAATTTGCTTGCAAACGCATATATTTTTGCCAAACCTCATAGTTTGTGATATGGAAAAAGCCAAAAACGTAAAAACCGACGTCACGGACGTATTGAAAGCCGTGCTGTTTGCAACCTTAATATCTCTCGCTTTGGTGCTGATTTTCGCAATCGTAATCCGCTTTGCGAACGTCGAAAACAAAGTTATAATGCCCGTCAACGTCGCAATCAAGATTTTGTCGTTGCTCGTGGGCGTACTGCTTGCGTTCAAGAATCCGCAAAACGGACTTGTCAAAGGCGCGATAAGCGGACTCGTGTATATGCTTTTCACGTTTTTGATATTCTCTGCCCTAAACGGATTCAAGGACGTGGCTTTCAGTTGGATTGATTTGATAACCTTGCCCGTAGCGGGTGCTATAAGCGGCATAATCGCGGTAAACCTAAAAGCCCGCAAAGCGTAGCGTATTTTACGACTTGTCGCAAAATACGCAGTGATATTGCGCCTAAGGCGCAGTGAAATGCACGCATAGCGTGCGTGAAATTTGCGCAAAGCGCAAGTAAAATTGCACCGCAGGTGCAGTTGAGGAATATTCAATAATCCTTAACTCACGCGAAGCGTGAATTTCATTCTCGCAGAGCGAGAATTTCATACGAACGTAGTGAGTATTTCACTGCGCCTTAGGCGCAATATCGCTGCACAATTTTGCAAAATTGTGCAATAAAAAAAGCACGCTCTCGCGTGCCTTTTTCTTGTCATTTTTCTATTATTTGTTTTCTTCGTCGTTTTCGACCACTTCGCCGCTGACTGCTTTGTCGCAATCTGCCTTTTCCGCGCAAGCGTCGCAGTTGTTGTCGCAGACGGTTTCTTCAACCTTTTCTTCGACTTTCGCTTCTTCGGTTGCAGGTGCTTCGGGTGCGGTTTCCGTTGCGGGTGCGGCAACTTTTTCAAGGACGTAACCGACTGCTTTTTTGTCAATGACGATCAAAGTGGGGTTTGCTTCCGTGCCGACGTTGACGATGAGAGTGTTGTCTGCGTTGACTTGGGTGATCTTGCCGACGATGCCGCCGACGGTCATAAGTTTTGTGCCTACGCAAAGACTGTTCATCATATTTTGTTGTTCTTTTTGACGTTTCTTTTGAGGAACGATGGTAAGAACGATCATAAGCACAAGCACGACGCCGATAACGACGTACATAATCCAACCGTTATTGTTTTTGGTTGTTTCGTCTGCTGCGAGAATCAAAGAATTTAACATATTTGCTCCTTTATTCACCTATGCGGTTATTTCTATTTTGATATTTTCAATGTTACACGATGTCCGACTGTTTTGCAACAAAAATCGTACATTTTGTGGCATTATTAAAGCCGTTTTAATGTTTTTTTGTCGTTTAGCCTTGATATTGCGCCATAAACTCTTTTCTGAACTCGTCGTATCTGTCTTCCATAATGGCTTGACGAATGTCGGCGGCGAGCCTTTCGAGGAAGCGGATATTGTGGATTGACAAAAGACGTCCGCCCATAATCTCGTCGCTCTTTATGAGGTGGCGAATATACGCCCTCGTATAGTTCTTGCAAGCGTAGCAGTCGCAGTCGGGGTCGATTGGCGTAAAGTCCTCTGCGTACGGTGCGTTGCGAATCGTCATAAATCCTTCCTTCACCATTGCCGTGCCGTTGCGAGCGATACGCGTGGGAAGCACGCAGTCGAACATATCCACGCCTCTCGCAACGCCCTCGACGATGTAATCCGCCGTGCCTACGCCCATAAGGTAATGCGGTTGGTCCTTGGGCAAAATAGGTTGCAAAACGTCGAGCATTTCGTACATTTTTTCCGCGCTTTCGCCAACGCTCAAACCGCCTATCGCAATGCCGCATTTTGCATACGGAACGGTGCGTTCGGCACTCTCTTTTCTCAAATCCGCAAAGATGTTCCCTTGCACTATCGGGAACAGCGTTTGATGCGGTTTAAGTTGAACTTTCGAGCATCTATCCAACCATTTTAGCGTTCTTTCCATAGCGTCGCGCGCTTTGTCGTGCGTTATGTCGGGCGGCGTGCACTCGTCGAAAGCCATAACTATATCGCTGCCGAGAGCCTTCTGCACTTCCATAGATTTTTCGGGCGAGAAAAAGTGTTTGCTGCCGTCGATAAAACTGTTAAATTCCGCGCCGTCGTCCGTGATTTTGCGCAAGGAAGAAAGCGAGAAAACCTGAAATCCGCCGCTGTCCGTCAATATTGCGCCGTCCCAGTTCATAAACTTGTGCAAACCGCCCGCTTTTTCGATGAGTTCGTGACCCGGGCGCAAATACAAGTGATAGGTATTCGACAACAGAATTTGCGCGCCGGTTGCGTGCACTTCTTCGGGCGAAAGTCCCTTTACGGTTGCTTTCGTGCCGACGGGCATAAAGCAAGGCGTATCGATAACGCCGTGTTCGGTGTAGAGTTTACCGACTCGTGCGCCGGTCTTTTTGTCTTCGTGTATAACTTCAAATCTCATAGGTTTTTTGATGTTCCTTTATTCAAAGAATGATGCGTCGCCGAACGAGAAGAAGCGGTATCTCTCTTTTACGGCTTCGTTGTATATTTCAAGTGTTTTTTCTCTGCCTACAAACGCCGATACGAGCATAATCAGCGTGCTTTCGGGCAAGTGGAAATTCGTTATAAGTCCTTTTACGCACTTAAACTTGTACCCGGGGTATATAAAAATGCTCGTGTCGCCTTTTTGGGCGCGGACGTAGCCGTTTTCGTCGGCAACGGTTTCGAGCGTACGAACGCTCGTCGTTCCCACGCATATAACCCTTCTGCCCTCTCGTATCGCGGAATTGATTTTTTCGGCGTTTTCCTCGTCGATTTCGTAATACTCGGTGTGCATTTCGTGTTCGAGGATATTGTCCTCTTTGACGGGTCTGAACGTACCCAAACCGATATGCAAAAGCACGGTTGCGAAATCAACGCCCATATCCCTTATTTTCTGCATAAGTTCGGGCGTGAAATGAAGTCCCGCGGTCGGTGCGGCGGCAGAGCCTTCGATTTTGCTATACACGGTTTGGTATCTTTCCTTGTCTTGCAACTTCTCTTTTATGTACGGCGGAAGCGGCATATTGCCCACTCGGTCGAGAATATCCTCGAACACGCCGTCGAACTTAAATTCTATCGTGCGCGCGCCGTACTCGCCTATCTCGGTCACGACTGCGCTGAGTTCGTCGCAAAAATGGATAACCGAGCCGAGTCGAGCCTTTCTTGCGGGCTTCATTATGGTTTCCCAATGCGTGTAGTCCTTGCGTTTCAAGAGCAAAACTTCGAGCACGCTTTCGTGATTTTCGATATGTCCGAAAATGCGCGCGGGGATAACCCTCGTGTTGTTTATGACGAGCAAATCGCCTTTTTTAAGAAAAGACGGCAAGTCGTAAAAATGCTTGTGTTGAATCTCGTCCGTTTGACGATTGTACACCAAAAGTCGCGAGTGGTCGCGAGGTTCGATGGGTGTTTGCGCGATGAGTTCTTCGGGCAATTCGTAGAAGAAATCGTGCGTTTTAAGCGTTGTGTTTTCTTGCATAGATTAATTATTTGTTGTATTCGCGTTTTAGATGTTCGTAAGCGTTTTGGGTGCAAACTCTGCCTCTCGGCGTACGACTGATAAAGCCGAGTTGAATCAAGAACGGTTCAACTACGTCCTCGATGGTGCTCGCTTCCTCGCCCGTTGCCGCCGCAAGCGTTTCGAGTCCCACAGGACCGCCGCCGAATTTGTCGATTATAGCCTCTATAACCGTGCGGTCAGTGATGTCCAAGCCAAGTTCGTCAACGTCCATAAGCGTGAGTGCTTTCTTCGTGATGTCGAGCGTGATTCTATCCAGTTTTTCGTACTCTGCAAAGTCGCGAACGCGGCGCAAAAGTCTGTTTGCGATACGCGGCGTACCTCTCGAACGTTTTGCGATTTCGAGTGCGGCGGATTCGTCGATTGCTATGCCGAGAATACCGCTCGAACGCATAACGATACGCTTAAGTTCCTCGTCAGTATACATTTCGAGGCGAAGGGACATTCCGAAACGGTCACGCAACGGACTCGAAAGCATACCCGCCCTCGTCGTCGCGCCTATGAGCGTAAAGCGTTTGAGCGGAATACGAATACTTCTCGCCATAGGGCCAGTACCCGTCACGAGGTCGAGCGAAAAGTCTTCCATAGCGGGATAAAGCACTTCTTCGATGTTGCGGTTGAGTCTGTGTATCTCGTCGATAAACAGCACGTCGCCCTTTTCGAGGTTGGTCAAAAGTGCCGCAAGGTCGGCTGCCTTTTCGATTGCCGGACCGCTCGTCACTCTGATTTGCGCGCCGAGTTCCCCCGCGATGACGTGCGCAAGGGTCGTTTTGCCGAGTCCGGGCGGGCCGTAAAGCAAAACGTGGTCGAGAGCGTCGTTTCTTGCCTTTGCCGCAGAAATGAACACTTCGAGATTCTTTTTGATTTTGGCTTGACCGACGTATTCGTCCATCGTATGCGGACGAAGGCTGTTTTCTTGTTCGTCTTCCTCGATGGTGAGCGAACTCACGACGCGATTGTCGACGTCGAAGTCTTGATTTTCTTTTGAGAATTGTGATTTGATCATATATGCACCTTTATGGTGATTGTTGTCTTGTGTTTAGTGCTTTTCGCGCTCATTATGTCATTCCGAGCGCAAGCGTGGGAATCCAGCGTAGCGAAATACGGCTTCGCCTTGACCTACACGTCGCAACATTCGTTGCTTCTCGCAATGACAAGCGGATAAATTGACTTCAGATATTCCGCAACTGCGGCTAAGCCGCAATATAACTCTCGAAAAGCGAGAATATCACCGTGTCACAGACACGATATAACTGCACAAAGTGCAATATCGCTACGGCGTTTTAGCCGAGTTGTTTCAGGCAATACGAAATGATGTTTTCAACGCCTTTTACAACCTTGCTCGCTTCGGTTGCGGCACGCACCGCTTCGGTCTTTGTAAGTCCCAAACTTTCAAGCGCAAACACCGCGTCCGCTATGTCGTCGCCCGTGACCGCGTCTTGATGATTGTCGAAAAGCGTGATGTCGTCCGCCGCTTGCTCGCGCAAATTGAGCACGATGAGTTCAGCCGTCTTTTTGCCCAGTCCCTTGATTTTGCAAAGGGTTTTGACGTCGCCGCTTGCGATTGCCACGGTGAGCGTTTTGAGGTCGTAACCGCCGAGAATCTGCATTGCGAGTTTCGGACCTATGCCGCTGATTTCGATTAGGCGCATAAACAGCCTCTTTTCGTCCATACGAGAAAAACCGTACAGCGACATTTCGTCTTCACGGACGTACAGATACGTGTAAACCTTCGTTATTTCGCCGACTGCGACGTCTGAAAGCGTGTTTCCGCTCACGCCGATTTCGTAGCCTATGCCGTTGTTGTCAACGACTATGGACGTAAAAGTTTTGTCAACGATTTTGCCTTGTATATAATTGTACATATTTCACCTTATCGTGAGTTGTTTTTGAAAAAGCGGCGAGGTTATTGAACCTTGAAATTGCCCGCGATACGGCTCGTTTGAGCGTGGCATATGGCAACCGCCAAAGCGTCCGCCGCGTCGTCGGGACGAGGCACGCTTTTGAGTTTGAGAAGCACTTGCACCATATGTTGCATTTGAATTTTGTCCGCGCCGCCGTAACCCGTGACCGCTTGTTTTATTTGGTTCGGCGTATACTCGTACACTTCCTTTCCGAGCGACTTCACCGCCGTGAGCAAAATCACGCCGCGCGCTTCGGCAACAGGTATACCCGTGGTGATGTTCTTTGAGAAAAACAGTTCCTCGATAGACACGTTGTCAGGCTTGTATGTTTCGATAAGTTCCTTAACGCCGTCTTCGAGTTGTTGCAGTCTTTCGGGCAAAGTACATTCTTTGGGCGTGGTAACCACGCCGTAATCGATTACGGAATAGTTGCCTTTCACCGAGTTTATCACCCCGTATCCCATTGTCGCAAGACCGGGGTCGATGCCCAAAATCACCATATTTCCACCTTCGTATCGTGCTTTTTATTGCTGTTTTTTTGTGTTTTTTACCTTGTTTTTTACTTCGTTACAATCGAATTTTCGTTGGTTTCGTCAAATACGAGCGTAGCGTTTGCAAGCGGCAACGTGCCGACTTCGTCGAGTTTTTCTCTGCTCTTTACGTTGCGGTTTACGCACTTCAAAACGTAGCCGTCCGTCGTCCCGAAAGCGTGTTCGACTTTCTCTTTTCTGTCGCCGAAAACGTCGTATTTGTCGCTGTTCCAGCCTATATACACGTCCTTCCCGACGTACGAATCGGCGATTTTTCCGACGAGATGACAAAGGTCGATTTCGTATCCGTCCTCTGTCGTCGCAAAAAGTTTTTCGTCCTCGCAAGAAAGTTTCGCCTTTTCAAAAGCGTAGTCGGGGTCGAACGCTTGCGCCGCCCATACGTTGTCGGGATTTGCGCGTATCTGCTCGTACGTCCCTATCTGCTTTATCTGCCGATAGTGCATAACGACGATTCTTTTTGCAATCGAGATTGCCTCTTTATAGTCGCGCGTCGAGAAAATCACGCACTTGCCCTCATTTGCAAAATCTTGCAAAGCGGGCGCAACTTCTTGCCATAAAACCGCCGCTTCGTCCTTGTCCAAACCTTTGGTTATATCGTCGATAAGCACGACTTTGCAATCGCGCAAAAACAATCTTGCGATTGCGAGCCGCTTTTTGTCGATAAGCGAGAGTTTGCGCACCCTCGAATAGAGCGAGGCGGTTATCCCCACCCTATCGGCGCACGCCTTAACTTTTTGGTCGATAACGTCCTTGCTTACGCCCCTGATTTTCAAAGGATAGGCAAGGTTATAATAGCACGAGCGATTTGCAAACAATGCAAGGTCGTCAAAGACCATAACTACGTCGTCGGGCTTTTTTGCAAGCGGTTCGCCGTCGAAAAGGATTTCCCCTTCAAAGTCGGTTACGCCCGCCACGACCTTCAAAAACGTGGTTTTGCCGCTTCCGTCGTCGCCCAAAAGCGCGACGATTTCGCCGCTTTTTATCGTCATATCCGTCGAGGCAAGCACCCTTGCCCCGTACAAATACTGTTTGCTTACGCTCTTTAACTCAATCATTGTCAAATGATGTATTTTGCCGACTTCTTGGGCGCGTTTTCGAGTTCCTCTTTCTTTGCTTCGTAGCCCTTTCTGTCAAACATAGCGTAGGTTGCGTTCTTGCCTTCCTCGACGCCGGGTTGATTGAACGTGTCGATGTTGAGCATTTTGCCGCAATACGCCGTTTCGAGTTGGAAGAACATAAGAAGTTGACCGATAGTGTTTGCGTTCACTTCGTCGAGCATAATGGTGCGATTCATATGTTTAGAGCGAGTGAGCGCGTATTCGGTCGCTTCTCTTTCGGTGTTGATAAGTTCGCCCATAGTGTGACCGCAAAGGAAGTTTACGTCCGCAAATTCTTCCGCGCCGTTTGCGATGACCACGTCGCCTCTGTACTTCTTCACGCCGATGAACGTGACGACCTTGTCGAACGGACCTTCGGTGTAAAGTTGCACTTGCGAGTGTTGGTCGGTAACGCCCAAAGACTTGACGGGGGTTTGACCTTTATGCACTACGTTGCCGTCGAAATCCACCGCTTTGCCGAGACTCTCGCCCCAGAGTTGGCAATACCAGTCCGCCATAAGTTTGAGGCTGTCCGCATAAGGCATCATAACGGAAATATTCTTGCCCTTTTGTTCCATAGCGATGTATTGAAGCACCGCCGCCATAAGTGCGGGATTCTTGTACGGGTCGGACGAATTGCACGCCTTGTCCATATCCGCCGCGCCTCTCAAAAGACCGATAATGTCTATGCCGAGCACTGCCGCGGGAAGAAGTCCGACGGGGCAAAGTTCGCTGAAACGACCGCCGACGCCGTCGGGTATGTAATAGGTTTTGAAGCCCTCTTTCTTTGCGAGTTTGATGAGGTTGCCCTTGCTTTGCGAAGTGGTTGCGATGATGTGTTTTGCCCAGTCGTCGCCGCATCTCTTTTTCAAAATGTCGGTGATGATGAGGTATTGGCTCATCGTTTCGCTCGTCGCGCCGCTCTTTGTGATGACGTTGAACATCGTCTTTTCAACGTCGATAACGTCCAAAAGCGCAAGCATACGTTCGGGGTCTACGTTGTCTTCGACGTAGAATTTCACGCCGCGTTTTTTGGGGTCGAGTTCGTTGTATCTGAAATGGCAAAGCGCGTTGAACACCGCCATAGGACCGAGCGCGCTTCCGCCGATACCCAAAACCACGAAGTTCTCGTAATGCGCTCTGACTTCCGCCGCCGTGTAGATAATATCTCTGACGACTTCCTCTTGATTGTACGGAAGTTCCGCCCAACCCATCCAGCCTGTGCCGCGATTCTTCTCGAAGTACGCGTAACTGTCTTGCGCCTTGTCGAGAACGGACTCTATTTCTTTCTCGGTGATGCCTTGCTCGCCGATGGACGATTCCATCATATTGTTGAAATCAAACTTGATTTGCATAGCGTTTATGCCTCCAAAATGTTTTTAAGATATTGCACGGATTCCGCAATTTCGTCCACGGAATCGTAATTTCCTGCGTACTGCTCGATAATAAGCGGTCCGTCGTAGCCGACGTCTTTGAGCCTTGCCACGAGTTCCTTGAACGGAAACTCGCCCTTGCCAACCATCGTTATCTGACCGTCTTTTACGTCGCTAACGTGAACGTTGGTGAGGTCCTTGCCCATAACGTCGATATACTCTCGCCAATCGTAGCCCGACTGTCTTGCTTGCTTGATGTCCAAAACCGTGCCGATACCGCTCGCGTACGGCTTCATTTGCCTGTAAAACTCGGGCGAATCGAAAGTTGCCCAATGCACGTTTTCAAGGCAGAGTTTTATGCCGTACTCGTTTGCGATTGCGCCGAGTTTGGTCATACGCTCGCCCACGAACTTCGGGTCGATGTACACGCTTTGTTTCAATCTCGCTTGCGCGTGGAAAGTGTACGCTTTCGCGCCGAGCGTTCTTCCCGCCGACAGCACCGAGCGGAATATTTCTTCCGCGTCGTTGTAAGTGCGAGGCGCTTTGTTGAACAGTTGCGGCTCGAACTGCGTGTTGAGCGAATGCACCGAATAAACGTCAAAATCGCCTTTGCGTTCTTTAAGAAGTTGCGCAAAGGCGTCTCTGTACTCGTAAAACGTGGTTAGGAACACCTCGCAAGTGTCCGCCCCTAAACGTTTAATGACCGAGAACGAATCCTCGGTCAAAACTTTTGTGAAAAACGTTGCCGTCGATATGCCGACTTTCATTTATTCTTCTTCGCCCTCTACTTCTTCGTCGTAGACGTTGGGCGTTCCTTTTTTGTCCTTGCCCCAAATGTCTTTTTGCTTTCTCATCTGTCCGAGTAATCTGGGAATAACCTCGTCGAGATTGTCAAACGGGGAATCGCTCATCGCGCTTGCACGATAGGATATGCCTTTGCTCGTAACGACCATATCCGTGGTGTAATCGCCGTTTTCGTAGGTCACGGTGAACTTAACTTCCGCGTTTTCGTCCTCAAAACGTCTTTCGAGTTTTGCGCACTTTTTTTCGGTGATTGCTCTGAGTGAATCACTGGGATTGTAATTCTTGCCGAATATTTCGATTCTCATAAAGTAACCTCCAAGTTCTTTATACTTGCATTATAGCAAGTTTTATATGTAATTTCAAGAGATAAATTGATAATTTATATTAATTCATCTTCTCAAAGTTTTTCAAACACGAGTGCGCCGTCTTTGTAATCAATAGTAATCTTGTCGCCTGCCGCAATTTCCGAACGAATGAGTTTTTCGCTCAACTTGTCCTCGACGAGTCTTTGAAGCGTGCGGCGAAGCGGTCTTGCGCCGTATTCGGCGTCGTAGCCCTCGCTTACGATATACTCTTTCGCACTCTGCGTGATATGCGCCGTTATATCCCTCGATTCGAGGCGTTTTTCAAGCGAGGCGAACATCAAATCCGCAATCTTGAACAAGTTTTCTTTGTCGAGTTTTTTGAACACGACGATTTCGTCGATACGGTTGATAATTTCGGGTTTCATTGCGCCTTTCAACGCTTGAATATGGCTTTGGCGCACTCTTTCGCCCTCGCTTTCAACGCTTCTTTCGCTTGCAAAACCAAGCGTTCTTTGCGGCGTTGCGGCTTCTTTCGCACCGATGTTGGACGTCAAAATTATCACCGTGTTTTTGAAACTTACCGTGCGACCGTGGCTGTCCGTGAGTATGCCGTCTTCGAGAATTTGAAGCAAGATATTGAATATGTCGGGGTGTGCTTTTTCGATTTCATCGAAAAGCACGACGGAATACGGTTTTCTGCGCACCTTTTCGGTGAGTTGTCCGCCTTCCTCGAATCCCACGAGTCCCGGCGCAGAGCCTATGAGCCTCGACACGCTGTCCTTTTCCATATACTCGCTCATATCCACGCGGATAAGCAAATCTTCGTCGCCGAAAAGCGCGCTTGCGAGTGCCTTTGCAAGTTCGGTTTTACCTACGCCCGTCGGACCTAAGAAAATAAACGAGCCTATGGGGCGTTTGGGGTCTTTAAGTCCCGCTCTTGCGCGTTTTACCGCCTTTGCAACCGCCGTGCAAGCCTCGTCTTGTCCGATAACCCTCGATTGCAACGTCTTTTCGAGATTTACGAGTTTTTCGCTTTCGCCCTCGGTGATACGCTTTACGGGGATTCCCGTCCAGTTGCCCACGACTTCGGCGATTTCGTCCTCGCCTATGGACAAATCCGTGTTTGCGCACTTCTCTTTCCACTCGATTTCGGCTTTTTCTTTCTGCTCTATATAGTCGTCGCGAAGTGCTTTATACTTTGCGCAAAGTTCAAAATTATCTCTGCGTTTTGCCTCGCACAAATCGAGGTCTGCTTGCTTGATTTTGTTTTCCAAATCGCGGATTTCGCTCGGCGTTGTAAAGGAAAAAATCTTCTTTCTCGAAGCCGCTTCGTCGATAAGGTCGATTGCCTTGTCGGGAAGGAATCTATCCGCAACGTATCTGTCCGACAAAATCGCCGCCGAAGATATTGCTTCGTCGGTTATTGTTACGCCGTGATGAGCCTCGTATTTCGGCTTCAATCCCTGCAAAATTTCTATGGTGTCCGAAACGCTCGGTTCTTCCACCAAAACGGGTTGAAAACGGCGTTCTAACGCACTGTCTTGCTCAAATTGCTTGCGATATTCTTCAAGCGTGGTCGCGCCTATCGTTTGCAGTTCGCCCCTTGCGAGCATAGGCTTCAAGATATTGGCGATGTCAAGTCCGCCCTCGCTCGAACCCGCTTTGAGTATGGTGTGAATTTCGTCGATAAACAGCAGTACGTTGCCTCTTTGTTTTATGCCGTTGAGCGTTGCTTTGAGCCTTTCCTCGAAGTCGCCTCTGTATCTCGTGCCCGCAACGAGCGAAGTAAGGTCGAGCGAGAACACGATTTTGCCCCTAAGCACGTCGGGAACGTCCCCCGAAACTATGCGCTGAGCAAGTCCGTCGATAACCGCGCTTTTGCCCACACCCGGTTCGCCGATAAGCACGGGATTGTTTTTCGTCCTGCGGCAAAGCACCTGAATCACGCGCTCGGTTTCCTTTCCTCTGCCTATAACGGGGTCGAGTTTTCCGTCGCGTGCTTTCGCCGTCAAATCCGTGCCGAATTTTGACAAATCGAAATCGGAATTTTCGTCGTTTTTGCGTGCATTTTCATAGAAATTATCGGCTTTTCCGAACGCGTTTTCATCGTTTGCAAAGTCGTTGCGCAAAGCGTTTTCGCCGCCGTTTTGCCCTTGGCGATTCATTCCTTTCTTTTCGCTTTCGCCGAAGAAATCGGATATGTAACCGCTCAAAACGTCGTTTACGCTTTCTTCGTTTCCGTTTGCGAGGCACATCGCCGCCCTTCCGCCGCCGCTCGATACGATTGCGCTGTACGTGAGCCGTTGCAGATATTCGGGGTCAATGCCCTTTGCTCGCAATATCTCGCTTGCAACCGACGACGTTTCGTCGAGAATCGTATATAAAATATGTTCAGTTCCCACAACTTGCGAGCCGAGCCTCGTTGCGACGTCTTTTGCGCTTTGCACCGCTCTTGCCGCCCTCGTGGACATCTCGACGTTAGGGCGAGTGGGCATAGGCGAAAACACGCGGATTACGTCGTCTTCGTACACGCCGCATTGATTGAGCAATCTCTGCGCCGCAGAGCCGTCAACGTCCAAAAGTCCGAACAAAATATGTTCGGTGCAAACAAGTCCGCCCGTGCGTACGGCAAGTTCGCTTGCCCTTTGAAGCACGAGTCGCGCGTTGTCAGAGTAGGTTATCATTTTTCCTCCGCCAGAAGTTCTCTCACTATGCGAGCGCGCATTTTATCACGTTCTTCCTCGGAACTTCCGTTTGTCAAAATCTGCAAGGACGAGGCGGAACACGCCCATATCATTTCGTCCGTTATCGCAGTGGATTTTATGGGCAAAATGCCCAGTATAACGCCGATTTTTACGTCGACGAGCAGTTTCATAAGTTCTTGCGCCGTGAGAGCGTACGCGCCCTTTAATACGGCGTAACTTCTCGATATTCCGTCCAGAAGTTCGGTTTGCCTTTCCTTGACGAGTTTTTCGAGCGCGACGCGTTCGCAATAGCACATTCTCGCAACCGCTTGTTCGACTTGCGAAATAATCTCGTCTTCGCTTACGCCGAGCGTGCGAGAGTTGGATATTTGATACATATCGTAAGCCGCTTCGCTACCCTCGCCGTACACGCCTCTGACCGTCAATCCGAACTCGCTCTTGAACGTTTTGAGCGCGTCCTCGATTGCGCCCGCGCGTTTCAAAGCAGGCAAAAACAGCATACAAGAAGCCCTCATACCCGTGCCGAGGTTGGTCGGACACGCCGTCAAAAATCCGAGTTGCGGGTCGTACGCGATAGGCAACGTATGCAAAAGCCTTTCGTCGTAAACTCGCAATCTTTCGTACGCGCGTTTAAGGCTGAATCCTTCCTCGACGCACTGCTCGCGCACGTGGTCTTCCTCGTTTATCATCACGGATATACCGAATTTTTTGTCGCCCTCAACGATTGCCGCGCCGTTTTGCGTGTTGTTTGCAAGAGCAAGGGATATTAAATGCCGCTCTATGAGTGCTTTTTTCTGCTCTTTTTTAAGTTTGTTCATAGGCAAAAGCCTTGCCTCGAACACCCCTTGCGCCGCCGCGTACGCGCCGTTCATCAAATCGACCACTCGTTGGTCTGTCGTCTTGATATTGCGAGGAAATTCAAGCCCCGTAACGTTTCTTGCAAGACGTACGCGAGAGGAAACGACGTTGTTTTTGACGAGTTCGTTTATCGTGCAGTCCTTTGCCGATTTCAAAAGTTCGCCGCTTACGGACGACAATTCGCCGCTTGGGCGCGATTGCGAATCGCTTGGGCGCGATTGAAAATCGCTTTCGCCAAAACGCTCGAAATTGCCGCCTCGATTGTAGTTGCCGTCTTCGTACGCGCCGTGTGCGCCTTTCAAATCGAGTATGGTGGAAACGGTGTTTTTCGGGGCGTGAGCGTGCAAAAACTCGGCGTTTACGCCTTGCGCTTTGCTTGCCGCGTCGAGCGCGATTTTCCGCATTTGAGAATAGCAATTCGCACAACCGAAAAGGAAGTTTTTTTCAAAATCTTCAACAGTATATCCGCAAATTTTACATTCTTTATCTCGGCGAGAAAGCCTGAAATTCGCTTCTTCGTGCGGGTTTTTGCCGCATTTCAAAGCGTTTTCGTAGCACTCGCGACAATAGCCGTACTCGACGGGATTATTGTCTATAATCACGCTTTCAAAAAGAGTCGCCTCTCTATCGCCGCAGATGTCGCAAGTCCTTTGCATACTCTTTCTTTCGTTCCTTTCACAACGTCGGTTTTGCCGTGCGTTTTCCGTTCTTTATTAAGTAAATTTTGAAAATTTGCGGCGAAATCGACATTCTAACCGCTTGTTTTCCAAATTCGTTTATTTTCTTCGTCGGAATCGTCGTGTTCCGAAATTCGCTTATTTGCGGAATACGGTTCTCAAAATTCGCGTTTTATATATTGCAAAAACTCGTCTTTGAGATTCTTGTTTCTCAAGGCGTATTCCACCGTCGCTTCGAGATAGCCTTCCTTGTTGCCGACGTCGTAGCGACGTGCCGAAAACTCGTACGCACAAACCGCTTTTTCTTTTGCGAGAATACTTATCGCTTCCGACAAATACACCTCACCGTTGGTGTACGGCGTGCGCTCGATTGCCTCGAATATGGACGGCGCAAGCACGAATCTTCCGAGAGATACGAGTTCGCTGGGCAACTCACCCTTCGGCTTTTCGATTATGCCGTCGAGCAAGGTGGTTTTCTCGTCTATAGCCTTGTTTTTTATCATTACGCCGCAACGTCTTGCCACTTCCTCGCTCGTGCGCTGACAACCCACGATAGTCGCACCGCCCGTTGCGTAGTACGCGTCAATAAGTTGCTTCGTGACGGGTTTTTCGCCCTCGCCGACGTACATCAAATCGTCGCCGAACAGCACCGCCACGGGCTCGCCGTTTGCAAAATCCTCGCAAAGTTTGACGGCGTTTGCGTTGCCGTTCATAGTCTTTTGCACCACGAACGTGATTTTTGCGCCGTAGTCCTTGTTTGCAAGCGCCAACTCGTCCTTTTCGCCACGCGCGGTCAACTGCTCGTTGAGCGCGACGTTAGGCTCGAAAAGGCGTTTTATGCTCTCTTTTTGAGGCGAAATTACGATTGCGATTTCCTCGATACCGCTCTTTACCGCCTCGTCGACGATGTAGCAAAGCGCAGGCGTATCTACGATAGGCAACAGCTCTTTGGGCAACACTTTCGTCACCGGCAAAAACCTCGTGCCGAATCCCGCGCAAGGTATAATCGCTTTTCTTACTTTCATATTTACCCCCTATCGTCGAAAATTCTTTTGTCGAAAAATATTTTGCTCATAACGAAATTCGACGTTACGATGCGACGAAAACGCCGCATCGCTTGCGTTACAATATATTCAAATCAAAGCGCGACGATGTGTTTTTTCGCCTCGCTTTGTCAAAAATCCTTTCAAAGAAAGGAAAACTTATTTCTCGTAGCCGTGCGGATGAGTGGAATGCCACTTCCAAGCCGAAGAAACTATGCTTTCGAGGCTGTCGTATTGAGGCTTCCAACCGAGTTCTCTCTTTATCTTTTCGCTCGACGCAACCAAAGTTGCGGGGTCGCCGGGTCTGCGCGCTTCAATGGTTCTTTCGATGTGACGTCCCGTCACTTGCTCGGTGACGTCGATGACCTCTTTGACGCTGAATCCGTTGCCGTTGCCGAGGTTGTAATAGGTGGATTTACCGCCGTTTTTGAGGTAATCGAGGGCGCGGATATGCGCGTCGGCAAGGTCGGTGATGTGAATGTAATCTCTCACGCAAGTGCCGTCGGGCGTGGGATAATCGTCGCCGAAAATGCCGATGTGGTCTCTCGTGCCGTTTGCAACTTGCAAAATGATGGGAATGAGGTGCGATTCGGGGTTGTGAGCCTCGCCTATTTCGCCGCTTCTGTGCGCGCCTGCCGCGTTGAAGTAACGAAGCGCGACGTATTTAAGACCGTACGCCTTGTCGTAGTCCTGCATAAACTGTTCCATCATAAGTTTGGTTTGACCGTACACGCTTGTGGGACGTTGCGGACTTTCTTCGGTTATCAAACCGTCGCCGCAATCGCCGTAGGTCGCCGCAGAGGACGAAAACACGAGATACTTGACGTTTTCGGCAATCATAGCGTCCAAAAGCGCGAGAGTGCCGGCAACGTTGTTGTGATAGTACTTTGCCGGATTCTTCATACTTTCGCCCACGAGCGAGTACGCCGCAAAGTGAATGACGGAATCCACGCCGTACTTTCTGAACGTCGAACGCAACAGTTCGACATCAAAGATGTCGCCTTTGACGAAAGGTACGTCCGAAGGCACGGATTCGATGTGTCCCGTGACGAGATTGTCGTAAACCACGACGTCAATATTTCTTTCTTTGAGTTCTCTTACGCAATGTGAGCCGATATAACCTGCTCCGCCCGTAACCAAAATCATATATCTCTCCTCGCGCGCCGCCGCGCTAAAAATTTATCTATGAAATATTATAAACTAGAACCGCTTGTTTTGCAAGGCAAAAATGTGTATAATCGATTTGTGGGAAAAACGATACTGCATTGCGACTTGAATAACTTCTACGCTTCGGTGGAACAAAAACTGCATCCCGAATACGACGGGATGCCTCTTGCCGTTTGCGGAAATCCCGAAGCAAGGCACGGAATAGTGCTTGCAAAAAACCAACTCGCGAAGAAAGCGGGCGTTCAAACGGGCGAAACGCTGTGGTCGGCAAGGCAAAAATGCCCCGATATAGTGTTCGTTCTTCCGCATTTTGACGAATACGTCAAATATTCCAAACAAGTCTTTGAAATTTACACGCAATTCACCGACCGAGTGGAAAGATTCGGCATAGACGAGTGTTGGCTTGACGTGACCGGCTCGGAAAAACTTTTCGGCGACGGCGTAACCATCGCAAACAAGTTGCGTCAACTCGTAAAAGAAAAGACGGGACTCACCATTTCCGTCGGCGTGTCTTTCACCAAAACTCTCGCAAAACTCGGAAGCGACCTCAAAAAGCCCGACGCGACCACCGTTCTCGACAAAGAACATTATATGGACGTCATAGGCGATATGTCGCCGTCCGAGATGATTATGATAGGTCGCCAAACGTCCGAAAAACTCACGAAACTCAACATTCGCACCATACGACAACTTGCAAACGCCGACCGTGACGCTTTGCGTCACATTTTCGGAATCGTTGCCGACAATATGGTAAACGCCGCACAAGGAATCGAAACGGAAGAAGTCAAACGCTACTACGACGTTCGCATTCCCAAGAGCGTTTCAAACGGCACGACCACGCCCCGCGACATAAAAAACCTGCAAGAAGCGAAAATCGTGATATACGCGCTTTCGGATATGGTTGCGTTGCGCCTCAGAAGTTTCGACCTCGTGGCAAACGGCGTCGGTCTTTCGATAAAGAATCCCGCGTTGCAATGGACGTCCAAACAAATTCCGCTTTCGCCCGCTTCGGCAAATTCGGGCGCAATCGCAAAAGCCGCGATAGGCTTGCTTGAAAAAATACACAACTTCGGCGAGCCGCTTCGCGCAATCACGGTTGCGGCAATAAGGCTCGAAAACAAGGACGGCGTGCAAATGAGTTTGTTCGACGAACCGAACGACAAGGCGGACAAACTCGAACAAACCCTCGACGAGATAAGAGCCAAATACGGTTATCACTCGGTTCAGCGCGGCATTTTGCTCGAAAACGACTTGACGGGCAATTTGCACGAGGACGACGATTTCAGACCGTTCCACCAATCCAAAACGACCTGAGTCGGTATTTTTTTATTGTATACAAATTTTGAAAAATCGACTTCTTCTCTGCACGATTCATTACACGAATCGTGTTTTATTTTTGCGTTTTCGCCTAAAATTCGCCTCAAATCCGCAAATTTTGCTTCGTTTTCGATATGCTTATACACGAATCGTGTTGCATATACGCATAACACATATCGTGTTTTATGCGCATTTTGTCGAATTATGAAGCAAGTTGAGCATTCCGTTTTACAATCATCGGATTTTTCTTTATAATTAAAGTAGACAATAATTGGATTGTAAGAAGACGCGGCAAAAGCCGTACGGGCAAACCCCACACGCACGCACAGGCGTGCAAAATACAATTTGTTTATGACACCCGTCCAAATCGCAACGGCAGTTTTATCTCTCATAGCAGGTATAGGCGTTTTTCTCATCGCCTGCACTATGATGAGTTCCAACCTCGAATCCGTCAGTTCAAACAAACTAAAGCAACTCTTTGCCAGAACGTCCAAAAGCAAACTCGTAGGCGTCGGCATAGGTACGGTAGCTACGGCGGCGATTCAATCGTCGGGCGCAACCACCGTTATGGTCATCGGTTTCGTCAACGCAGGCATTATGTCGCTTATGCAAGCCGCAACCGTAATTTACGGCGCGAACATCGGTACTACCATCACGGGTCAAATCACCGCGCTCGGTATGTTTGAAAACTCGATTTCGACCGGCGTCGTGTTCGCAACATTTGCGGGTATCGGCGCGTTTACTATGGCGTTTGCCAAAAAGGACATCGTAAAGAAAATCGGCGGTATCCTCGCAGGCTTCGGTATGCTGTTCGTAGGCCTCGATATGATGAGCGCGTCAATGAAAGTCTTTGCCGCTCTCGATTCCGTCAAAAACTTCCTCGCTTCCATATCCAATCCCATTCTTCTCGTTTTAATTGGCGCAATACTCACCGCCATTATTCAAAGTTCGTCGGTTATGACGTCCGTCGCAATCACTATGGCCTTTACGGGACTCATCAACCTCGACCAAGGCATCTACCTCACGATGGGCTCGAACATCGGCTCGTGCGTCGTGGCAATCATCGCGGGTCTCACGTCGAGCACCAACGCAAAACGCACCGCGCTCATTCACCTTTTGTTCAACGTGTCGGGCGTTATCATCTTTATGATCGTCGCAATGATGATGCGCGAAATCTCGAAAGCGGTCAATCCCGCAAAAGTCATTACGTTCGGTTATTTGTTTGAAAAAATGTTCCCCAGCGTTCCGCAAACGCAACTCGCTATGTTCCACACGATATTCAACGTCGTTACGGTCATAATTATGTTGCCTCTCACAAACTTGTCGGTTAAACTCGTTTGCAAGATTCTGCCCGACAAGAAAAAAGCGGACGAGCAGCCCGAAGAACATATGTTCTACGTCGACGAGCATATGCTCAAAACGCCGCCTATCGCCGTTCAACAAACCAAAAACGAAATCGTCAATATGGCGGAAATCGCGCTTCACAACTACGACATCGCTTGCGATATAATCTGCACGCTCGATTATTCGGACATCGAACAATTCCGCAAGAACGAAAACGAACTCAACTTCTTAAATAAGGAAATCGCAAGATTCGTCGTCAATCTCTCTAAACTCGAAATGAACGACGCCGACCACAACTATCTTGCAACCACGTTCCACACAATAACCGACCTCGAACGCGTCGGCGACTATGCGGAAAATATCGTCGAATACGCCGACAAACTCAAAGAATCCAATCAAACATTCTCGGACGTCGCGATTCAAGAGGTTCGCCACCTTCAAAGCCGCATAGACGATTTGTTCCAAAAGGTTATGAAAGCGTACGTCAACTGCGATTCGTCGTCGCTTGACGAGGCAAACGAAATCGAGGACGACATCGACGACCTCACCGAAGCGATGGGCGCAAACCATATCGCAAGACTCAGAGCGGGCGAC
>CAKQLT010000008.1:0-30870 GCA_934254715.1 uncultured Clostridia bacterium
CAAAGATTTTCGGCGCGGTTAGCAGAACAATAAGCCTAATGCGGCTCTCGGCGTTGCTTGCTTTCAAGCGATGCCGTTGCCGCGATGACGGCTTTTGTTCTTTCTATTTAGCGCGTTTTTTCTTGGTGATTAGAACAGCCGCAACCACAACACCGCCAACCGCAATCGTCAATCCGACTATAAGCATGCTCAAATCAAGCGGACGAAGAATAAACGACTTCACGTTGGCTGTGAATTTGTAAGAAAAATCGACTTTTGCATTGTCGCCGTATTGAGCGGTGATGACGTACGTTCCGCTCTTTGCGGGCTTGAAATCAAAGGTGCTGCCGCTTGCCTTGTACTCGCCATTGACAAACCATTTGGTCTCCACGGTGGGATCGAGATATTTGACGCCCGTGAGCGCAAACTTGGTAGTTTGATGTGTGTAAAGAACAGCGTTTGACGGCGCACCGTCCACTCCGTCATCAACTCTGTCAAGAAGAGTTACTCTCACTTCTCCGACGTAATAATCTCCGAATTCAACGTGCACTTTTTGCGACGTTTCGACGTTGTAAAGCGGCAAACTTGCTTTGACGATAAAATCTCCGCCGCCGGGCGCGACGAATGCAAAACTCGTGCCGCGCGCCAGAATGCCCAGATCTTCGACAACGGTTTCTTCATCGCCCTTGACTCTCAAAACACACCATTCAACGCTCTTTTCGACATCGGGGTCTACTTTGCCGCTCGGTGAAACCTTGACGTAGAAATTGACGGGGGTTATGCCGTCCGCGCGCATGGTGACGCTGCCCGAATAATCTCCGCTGCCGAGCGTGCCGTCATGCACGAGCGAAAGAGCCGTGGGCGGCTGATAGTTGTAGTTGATCTCATCGATATTGCCTGCCGCAATCGTGTTCAAATCGAGTGCGCGCAACGTCATATCGCCTTTTTTGACGGTTTTTACGGTGAACGCCTTGACGGTTTTTGCAAGTGTGGGCGCGTCAACGCTTCTACCCTCAATCTGCATACGCAGTTTTAGAAGCGCAGTTCCGAAACTCACCATACTTGCGGCAATACTCGTACCGCCCGTCTCGTGATAAAGAGACGTGTTTGCGGCATATCCGTTTGCCGTATAAATGCTCTCGCCGGGAGCGCAAAGGCTGTACGACAAGCCGTAATTGGATTTTGAATAAAGATTTCCGTCTTTGCCCTGATTCATGACGGAAACGACGCCTTCAAGTCCTGCCGGATAGAAGATGTCGTTGGGATTGGTGTCGGGCTTTGCCTCGTTGCCCGCCGCCGCCACGACAACGGATTTCGTATTTGCTTTTGCAATCGCGACTTCAAACGTCGAACGCACGGCGTTGGAAAGCGTATCGTAGTCTTTCTTGCTTCTTCCGAGCGACATATTGACAACGTTTGCGCCCGCCTTGTCCACCGCCCAGTCGAGAGCTTTTGCAAGCACGGTGAAATCAAACGTGTCCTTATCCGCCGAGTTGGCTTTTATCGGATAAATCTTGATATAGTTTTCAAGCCCGAATTCTTTTATGAGCATCGCAATGCTGCCTGCAACGCCCGAGCCGTGTTTTGACGAAGTGTCGCTTATATTTACGTTTCCTTGCGAGTCCGCGCCGCTGTATGCGTTGTAGCCGAGAATATCGCCGTTTGCATTCTTGACGAGCACGCCGTCAAAAAGCTCGTGCGAAGCGTCGATGCCGGTGTCGATAACCGCAATGACGACGGGACTTGAAATTTTTGACAAATCCCAGCCGTTCACCGCCTGTTTTGCATTGGCAACGTCAAGGAAACTTTCGGAATAATACCAAAGTTCAGACGTATCTTTCCCGCCCCAACTATCGGCGTCGGCAACGGACGGTGTGACCGTAACGCAAAAAACGCTTGCCACAAGAATTGCGACAAGCGCGCATATAAACGTTTTGATTTTCAAAGCGTTGCTTTTCATATCGGTTACACCTTTTCAAGAAGCGAAAGCGAATATTTCATACGGCGTAAAGTCTCGTCCTTTTTGAGAACGACTGCCATTTCGATTGCCCCGCCCGGAGTGACGGGTGCGCCCGTGAGCGCCACGCGCATAGTGAACATGACCTGACCGCTCTTTATGCCTTCTTCTTCCGATTTTGCTTTGATTTGTTCTTTGATTGCGTCTGCGCTCCAGTCGTTGAAGTCTTCAAGCGCCGCAATGGCAACACCGAGCGCGCGCTTTGCGACTTCTCTGTCGACTTTCATCTTCTGATGCTCGTACATCGCAAGGTCGTGCTCGCCGAACTCGTTGAGAAACGCGAGTTTTTCGGGAATTTCACTCAAAATATCCACTCTCGTCTGCATAAGAAGCGCAAGTTCTTTGACGTCGTAGTCTCTTCCGTCGATTGCTTTTTCAATCCACGGCGTTGCGACTTTTTCAAAATCTTCCGCGCTCATCGCTTTGAGATACTCGCCGTTGAGCCAACGCATTTTCGCTTCGTCGAATATGGAAGAACTGTGGGAAATGCCCGATACGTCAAATTCTTCAATCATCTCCTGCATGCTCATCTTCTCTTTGTTGTCTTTCGGACACCAACCGAGAAGCGCGATGTAGTTGACGACCGCTTCGGGAAGATATCCCTTTGCGATGAAGTCTTCGAAGTTTGCGTCGCCGAAACGCTTGGAGAGTTTTCTAGTCGCGTCTTTCATGATGGGCGGAAGGTGCATATATTTCGGTCTTTCCCAACCGAATGCGTCGTAGATGAGATTGTACTTCGGCGTGGACGAAAGATATTCCGTGCCGCGAATGACGTGCGTGATGCCCATCAGGTGATCGTCAACGACGTTTGCGAAGTTGTAGGTGGGAAGCCCGTCGCTCTTGAGCAAAATTCCGTCTTCGATGTCGGCGGTGTCAACGCTTATAGTGCCAAACACCATATCGTCGTAACTTGACACGACTCCTTCGGGCACTTTTTGGCGGATGACGTAGGACTCGCCTGCCGCAAGTCTTCTTTCCACTTCTTCCTTCGGAAGATTGCGACAATGCTTGTCGTAGGTGTGAACGCCGCCTTCTCCCTGCAATGATTCGAGTCTTTCCTTGTCGCAGAAACAATAGTACGCGCCGCCGAGTTCGACGAGTTTCTTTGCATACTCTTTGTAAATGTCCATGCGTTCGGTCTGAATATACGGACCGACGCCGCCGTCCTTGTCGGGACCTTCGTCGTAAGTGATACCGGCGGTGGCGAGAGTGCGGTACACCATCTCGATTGCGCCTTCAACCTTGCGTTCCTGGTCGGTGTCTTCTATGCGGAGAATAAATTTTCCGTTGTTTTTGCGCGCGAACAAATAAGCGTACAAGCCCGTGCGCAAGTTGCCTATGTGCATAAATCCCGTCGGTGACGGGGCAAATCTGGTTCTAACCGTGTCACTCATAAAAGTTTATTCCTTCTTTCAAACAATTCTTTGCGTTTCTTATTCTCTCCAACTTTCCCTGCTCTTCAAACGAATAATAGTCGCTTCCGCAGAATATGAAATGATCCTGAAGTTCCACACCGACGCTTGAGAGCGTGATATAAAGTTCTTTGGTCATTTCTACGTCCTTTTGAGACGGATTGACGTTTCCGCTGGGATGATTGTGCGCAACGAGCAGACCGCTTGCCTTGTTGTTGAGCGCAAAATCCACTATCGCCCGAACACTCAATTCCACAGCGTCGCCGCTACCTTTTGATATGCAACGACAACATATCAGATTGTCGTGTGCGTCGAGTGCGGCAACGTGCAGTTGCTCTTCCTTTACGCCGTACAGACGATTGCCCATATACGAGCGAGCCACTCCGCGACCTTTCAACGACGGTTTTTGTTTGTCCAAATCGTCGATATACGCTCTGAACACGTCGGGAAGCGCGGATATGAAAAGCGCGGCGTTTGCCGTCATGCCTGCAACTTCGGCAAGACGATTTTCGTCTGCGTTCAACACTCCCGCAAACGAGCCGAATTTGTCAATCAGCGCATGTGCGATTTCGTTGGTGTCTTTTCTCGGTATAAACGCGTAAAGAATGTATTCGAGCATTTCGTGCTCCTGCAAAGCGGAAAGCCCGCTTCGCCTTATTCTTTCACGCATTCTCTCCCTGTGTCCGTCGTGTATTTTGTTTGCCATACCCCAAATCTTCTCTTTGCGTATTTTCCGCGACGTTTTTACAGTTGCGGATACTCCCTGAACACCGTTTCGTCGAGTTTCACAAGGCGAATGAGCGTTTTGAGCGCGTCGTTTTCGTCCTTAAATCCATAGGTTTTTCCGATGACTTTCCACGCTCCGTACGAATGAAGAAAATCGTACCAGAAATAACACTCGTCTTGCAATTGGAATATCTCAAGATAACTGAACGACTCGTATTTGCTCCAGTTTTTGAGAACGTCTATGAGCGCGTTGACTTCTTCGTTGTCGTCGTAGCGCGCGTGAATGAACTGAAGCATATACTTTTTCACTTCCTTTGAAAAAGTCATCACTCCTTGTTTTGCGTTCTCTATATCCTTGATTATAAGCGCGATTTCATCGTCGTCGCTGTGCTTTTTAAGGATTTTTTGGCACGGATATGCAAATGCGTTCGTCATAATGAAAAAATTATAACCCAATTCATTTTATAAATCAAGATTTACGCGCACATTTAATCTTTTTATAACTTCTCGTTATATATATAAATAAACAAAAAAATCAAAAAACAAAAGCGAATCCGCCGCAAAGCGTTCGCAAAAAAACGGAATTGACTGTTTTTTATACTGCAAAACAACTATATAGTGCGCTCTTCGCGCAAAAACGAAAACGCACCGTCAGCAATTGCAAACGCAATGCGCTGACGATACGCAAACGACGTCAAATTCTTCTCGTCCGCAAAGTTGCTCAAAAAGCCGCACTCCACGATAATGGTGGGATACGGGCTGCATTCCAGAAGATACTTTTGCGCACAAAGGGGAGAATATTCCCGTCCGCCTTCCGCCGCATTGATTGAATTGAGCATAGATTGTACGCTCGTTGCAAGCAAGCGCGATTTGTCGCTCGATTTTGCGTAAAACACCTGTGCTCCGCGCCGAGTGGGCAGGGAAAAGAAATTCTGATGCACGCTGATGACAATATCGGGCTTTGCGTCGTTGATTATCTTTCCGCGAGCAAACATATCCGCGCGCTTTTTGTTGTTTTCAACGCCGTCAAACTCTCTCATAGTGTCGTTTTGGCGAGTATATATGACCTTGAACCCCAGACTTTTGAAAATTTCACCGAGACAGATTGCCGTTTTCAGATTTATTTCCTTTTCGTACACTCCCGTTTTCGTTCCCTTTACGCCGCCGTCCGCACCGCCGTGACCCGCGTCGATGACTACGACTTTTTGTCTTGCGTTTTTCACGTTTACGGCCGAAATGACAAACGGCGACGAAAAACAAAACGCCGTGACGATAATCACAAGCGCAAGCATTGCCGCGTTTTTTATTGCTCTATATTTTTTATGACAAGTTCGCATATAGTTACAAAAGAAATCATATTCACGATGGCATAAAAATACGAGTTTTTCCACAAAGTTATCCACATTTCGCATTGATTTTGTGGATAAGTCGGTGGATAACCCGTGTTTTCGTGCAATCGTAAGATATTTAGATAGCCGATTTTCGTGACATAAATTTCACTCTTCAAAAGCGTGTTCTACGCCATGTTTCGACAATTTTTGCGTATTCTATTTGTCCAAATAAAACTTTGTGTCAAACGCATATATCAAACGCGGACGACATAAAATCAAGCAAGGTGAAAATATGACTTTGCTTCAATCAATCGTTTCAAAACCCGTAGTGTCACGCGATACGTCAAAAATCGTCGGTCGCATAAAAAATGCATATTTAAGCGATAATTTTTCAAATATCGTATATTTCGGAATAAGCGACTGTATAAGCGGTAAAGAGAGACTTATGCCGTTTGCCGACGTTCTGGATTTTGCAGATGCCGTTATGGTGCAAAACGACGTGAATTTCAAATATGCGTGCGACGTTGACTTCACTTCTCTCGCGCCAATTTGCATATCTATGCCGTGCTATACGCAAAACGGCGTTCTGAAAGGTTATCTTGCACAAGCGACGTTTTCGCAAAACGGAAGAATCTCCGTTTTTTCAACTCAAACGGACAAGTTTTCACCAAGCGGCATATCGTCCGTCGGCGACGTGATTATTCTGAAAAACGGAAAAGCAAGGAAAGCAAAATCGCAAAGTCTTCCCAGACCTAAAACGCAAACGACAGTGTCAATTTTGAAAGAAGCGAAACTCAATCGCGAAAAAAACGATATTCTGTCCGCACCGATTGACAAAACGCCGAAAAATATAAGCGATACGAATGCAACGGCAACCGACTCTTCTCAATCCGTTGAAAGTGCCCCGTTTGCTTACAAATCGGCGGAAACGGTGATTCTGTCGTCCGCACCGCCTGCGATTGCAATCTCTCCCGACGCTCCGAAATTTACGAAAGACGCTTTTGAAAAAATTCTCGGCGAGCCGCTACATGCTGACGACGAACACACGCCCTCCCGCGTGATAAGCGACTACTCGTTTCTTCTCGGGAGAACGCTGTCAAAAGACCTGACGACATTTGCGGGCGTGCTTATAGCAAAGAAAGGAGAGAAAATCACGGACTCTCTCGTCAATCTTGCAATGCGACACGGCAAACTTGTGGAACTCGCCCTTTATAGCGTGAACAACGAAAAATAATGACATATTTGAATGGCAATCTCACGGTTGCAGAATGATGTATCTACAATCGCATTCCGATATAAAAAGAAAAAGTCCGTTATTGGACTTTTTCTCTTTTCTAAAAAGTTTATGTTCTTTTTAGTTTGGTTCTGGTGGAGACAATAAGACTCGAACTTATGACCTCTACGATGTCAACGTAGCGCTCTAACCAACTGGGCTATGCCTCCAAAGCAAGAGTTATCTTACACTAATTCCCGACGTTTGACAAGCGATTTGTATCAATTTTGATAAAAATGTCTTTTCATTTGACAATTATCGGTCGTATTCCGATTGCCGATTGCAATTTATTTAATTCCCATTCTTTGCAAATAGTCCGTCTTGTCTTTGTCGGTGATTTCTCTGAGTACCTTGCAAGGGTTGCCGACCGCTATGACGTTTGAAGGGATATTTTTTGTGACGATACTGCCCGTTCCTATAATGGTGTTGTCGCCGATAGTGACGCCCGGCAAAACTTTTACGTCGCCGCCGAGCCAAACGTTTTTGCCGATATGAATAGGCTTGCTGTAACAACCGCCGTTTATTCTTTCGGTTGCGTCGGCAGAGTGATTTGCCGCATAAAGCCCCACGTTCGGACCGAGCAGAGTATGCGAGCCGATTGTCACTTCGGCACAATCCAAAACGATACAACCGAAATTGACGTATACGTCGTCTTCGATTGAAATGTTCTTGCCGAACTCGCACCAAAAATCGGGTTCTATCCAAACGTTTTTGCCGACGTGCTTAAAAAGTTTTTGCAAAATGCTGTTGCGAAGTTCGACTTCGTCGTCGTCGGTTTTGTTGTATGCCTTAAACAGTTTTTTAGCCTCGACTCTGCGATTGAACAAATCTTCGTCAAAATCGTTGTATACCAAGCCGATTTGCGCTCTTTCCCATTCTGTCATATCGGTTTTCATTTCTCGTTTAACCTCGTTTTCGTGTTTATAATTTGTATTTCGACCGTTCGTTTATTCTATCTTCCATATGTTGCTTTTTGAAAAGGTCGTGTTTTTAATAGCGTGCGGAAAGTTGCAAAAAGTCGTCAGTCGTCCTCGAACATATAGAGGTAGCCGTCGAGGGTGAGTTGACCTTTGGCGAGATTGTCGAGTTTTTGGTCGTAGGCGAGGCAAGTGCGGTAGGCGCGGCGCACGAGATACATAAAAGCGTCGGGGGATACGACGCTGCCCGCAAAACTCGACGAGATTCTGAAAACGATTTCGCCCGATTCGTAGTCGTAGTCGAAACCGCCCGCCACGAGATTGCGATTCGTCACGCAAGCGGCGATTGCGCCGTCAACGCGCTTGTCTTCGGGAAATACTATCGAATAGCCGGCGACGATTCGTATAAGTTGTCTTTCAACGTCCGTGACGACGGAAATCACGACGGGCAGATTGTCCGTTTCGATTTGAAACGCGACTCTCATATTCTCGTCGGATTTTTGAAATTTGAAATCCTGACTTTCCAAAGTCGAGATAATCATATCGTATACGTTTTTTGCAAGAGCAGAGTTTTCCATAGTTCACCCTCAGCGCAAAAGCGCGGCGATTTCCTCGACGGACGAGTTGCCGTTTGCGACGGATTGCAATTTTTGGTCGTTGTCGTCAACGGTTTTGAGCATAGTCGAGGCGAGATAGTGCAACGCTTGCTTGTCGATTAGGCTGTTTGCAAAACTTAATATCATTCTGAAATTCACTTCGCCCGTCTGATAGTCGAAATCGAAATGTCCGTCGGGAAGATATGCGTTGACGAAACTCACCGCCACGGCGAATACGTCGCGCCTTTCTTTGGGAACGGTGAAAAGCAGAGGCGATATGGCAAGCAATATCATATCGTTTGCATTTACGGCGACGTCGAGCGCGACGAGAGTATGTTCGCCTCGCATAAGGCAAGTCACCGACAAACTCTTTTTGTTTGCGGTGTATTTAGTGCCGTTTTCGCCTATGACTTCGCACAGATTCTTAAAGACGGTTTTGGCAAGTTTTTTTTGAGTGAAACGAGTTTTCATATCGCGCATAGGTTAAAAGCCGAGTTTTATTTTCTTTTCGACGTTGAAAGCGAAATCCTTTTCGCTTGCGGCGTTTTTGAAGTCGTTTGCGCAGAGCGTGACGGATTTTTGTCCTTCGAGTTGACTGCGCATAGCCGCCTTTGCCCACGTTCTTTCAAACAGATTGCGCACGAAGCGTGCGTTGCTGAAATTCTTTGAGTTTATAACCTCGTCGGACAAGCCTAAAAAGTACTCTTTTACGACGGGATAGAGGTCGTCTGCAACCTTAAACTTGCTCGCCGCCATAGACTCGTATATCTCGAAAAGTTGCTCGCGAGTGAAGTTGGGAAACTCGATTGTGTAGGGCATTCTGCTTTTCAAGCCGCGGTTCGCTTCCATAAGTTTTTCCATATCGTCGGTGTAGCCCGCCATAATTACGACGAGGTCGTTTTTGTGGTTTTCCATTTCGGATATGAGGGTGTCGATTGCCTCGACGCCGTAGTCCTTGACGTTGCCGTCGCCGCGATAGAGCGTGTACGCCTCGTCTATGAAAAGCACCGAGCCGTATGCGTCGCGGCACATACCCGACGTTTTGGGCGCGGTTTCGCCTATGTATTGTCCGCAGAAATCTCTGCCTTTGTACTCGTACAGATTGCCTATGCGAAGCACGCCTTTTTCTTTGAGAATCTTGCCGAGTATGCGAGCGACGGTGGTTTTGCCCGTGCCGGGGCTTCCCACGAATCGCATATGCAAACACGGACGGTCGGGTCCGTTTTCGGCTCTGGACAACTCGATTTGAGCAAGGATTTCTTGGATTTTCGCCTTGATTTTCTCGCAACCCACGAGTTTGTCGAGTTGCGCCATACCTTCCGAATTATCGTCGAAATTCGCGCATACTTTCTTTGCGTCGTTTACGCCTATAAGCGTTGCGTTCTTTGCGCCGTTTGCGACGGAAACGTATTTTTTGTACACGACCTCTTTTACGACCTTTTTTATCGTGTTGAGCCCGTAGAACTTGCCGTCGCTCTTTTCCTCGGCAATGCGCTTAAAGACGTATTCCCACGCGTTTTGCGACACGGTCATACCGTACTTTTCAAAGTCGCGCTTTGCGATTTCCTTCGTTTCCGCGCCGTCGAAGGGCGGGAAAGCCAAAGTTTTGACGAAAGACACGTCTTTGAGGGAAGTTTCCACCTTGCAAAGCACGTCCTTGTCAACGAACGGTACTCTGAAAACGATGACGTGCTTTTTGCTCGCTTTTTGCGCTTCTTTGAGGAACTTTTTGAAGTCTTCGGAATCCGTCTTGTCAATCCACTTGCTTATGTCGAAGCAAACGACGTGCGCGTCGTCGTCCTCGAACTTGGTCAACGCTTCGCTTGCCGCGCTCAAATCTTCTTTGGGTTTGTCCGACAAGTCGAGCGCGACTTCGAGAACGGGGGATTTCGTCGATACCTTTGCAAGCGACAATCCGCTTACGATTCTCGCAAGTATGGCAAGATAGGTGGAAAGTCCGCAACCGTCGCCTATCGAGAACAGATAACTTTGCGACATAAACACGTCTTGCGAGCCGTTTTTCTGTATTTCGGGCGCAATCGAAACGAGTTCTTTTATCAGCGATTTGTATTCCTTTGCGCCGACGAGAATATTGACTAGTCCGAGTGTGTCGTCAAGGGTAAATTCTTCCGAATCTTCCTTTTTTTGCTCGGATTCGGATTCTTCCTCTGCTGCGGGTTCTTTGTCCGAAAACGTCAAAGCGTAAACGCTCGTTTTGCCGTACTTGTATGCAAAAAACGAGGCGATTTTGTTTTTGAGTTTCTCATAGTCGTTTTCGTCTACGGACAAGGTGAGGTGCAGATACGAGTCGCTCACTCTTTCGACTTTGCCTTTGACGAACTTGTCTTTGAGGACTTCGACGGGGTATTTGGCGTCGTCTATTCGCGACAAAACCCAGTCGTATTCGAGATCTATGCGTAATATTTTCTTCATAGCGTACCTTTTGCGGTTTTTAATATAAGACATTATACAATATAGAGACGCACATTTACAAGATTTTTTTCGTCTACAAATCATAACTATTTAATATCAAATTATATTAAATTAATCATTCTATAACCCTTTATCGAGTTGCTTTATTTCGTTTTCGTGATATAATAGTAAAAATTTATTAATCTCAAACGGATTATCCGCTTTGAGTAAAGGACAGGGGCTTATGGCTACTTATTACAATCAACCGTCGAGAACTTTCAACGAGTATCTGCTTATTCCCGGATACACGGACGAGAATTGCATTCCCGCAAACGTGAGTTTGAAAACGCCTCTCGTCAAATTCAAAAAGGGTGAGCAACCTCAAATATCGCTCAATATCCCGATGACTTCTGCCATTATGCAATCGGTGAGCAACGACACGCTCGCAATCGCTTTGGCAAGAGAAGGCGGGATTTCTTTTATATTCGGTTCGCAATCAATCGAAAGCGAAGCGGAAATGGTCAGAAAAGTGAAAGCGTACAAGGCGGGTTTCGTCGTGTCGGACAGCAATCTTACCCCCGAAAATACGCTCGCAGACGTGCTTAATCTCGTTGCGCAAAAGGGTCACAACACGATTCCCATCACCGACGACGGAACGTCCAACGGCAAACTTTTGGGTATGGTGACGAGCCGCGATTACAGAGTCAGCCGTATGTCGCCCACTCTCAAAGTGAAAGAGTTTATGACGCCGCTCGAAAAACTTATCACCGCGCCGCAAAACACGACGCTTATCGAGGCAAACGACATCATTTGGGACCACAAACTCAATTCCATTCCCATCGTAGACGACGAGGGCAGATTGCTTTATATGGTTTTCCGCAAGGACTACGACCAACACAAGAAGAACCCCGACGAACTTTTGGATTCGAGCAAGAGATATATGGTCGGCGCGGGTATAAACACTCTCGACTACGAGCAAAGAGTGCCGGCTCTCATCGAAGCGGGCGCGGACGTGTTGTGTATCGACTCGTCGGAAGGCTACACCGTATGGCAAAAGAGAACTCTCGATTATATCCGCAAAAACTACGGCGACAAGGTTAAAGTGGGCGCAGGCAACGTCGTTGACAAGGACGGCTTCAACTTCCTTGCGGACTGCGGCGCGGATTTCATAAAAGTGGGTATCGGCGGCGGCTCTATTTGCATAACGCGTGAACAAAAGGGTATCGGCAGAGGTCAGGCAACCGCGCTTATCGAGGTTGCAGAGGCGCGCGACGAGTACTTCAAAAAGACGGGCGTTTATATCCCCATTTGCTCGGACGGCGGAATCGTGCAAGACTACCATATGACTCTCGCTTTGGCAATGGGCGCGGACTTCCTTATGCTCGGCAGATACTTTGCCAGATTCGACGAAAGCCCCACCAACAAACTCGTTATCAACGGCAACTACGTCAAAGAATACTGGGGCGAGGGCAGCAATCGCGCAAGAAACTGGCAACGCTACGATTTGGGCGGCAAGAGCGGTCTTGGATTCGAGGAAGGCGTGGACAGTTACGTTCCGTATGCGGGCAGTCTCAAAGACAACGTACGCAAGAGTTTGTACAAGGTCAAATCCACGATGTGCAACTGCGGCGCAACGACGATTGAGGCTTTGCACAAAGACGCAAAGATGACGCTCGTTTCCGCAATCAGCATAAAAGAGGGCGGCGCGCACGACGTTATTCAGAAAAACACCTCATATGTAAACAATTAATAATTGCTTTGCGCCGAATGCAAAACACTTGTCACCCATCTTTTCAAGATGGCTTGACAAATATTTTGGCGCAAACGTCCTGTCACAAACAAATCAGAGCATTTGTTTGTGACGTAAGGGGTTGCAACTTTGAGGCGGCTCGGCAGTTGCAACGGTGAAAGTTGATGCTCACAACGATTCTTCGTCGTTCCATAAATTACGGCTCCGCCTGTCTACGAGTGACGTTTGGGCGGCTGCGAAGCCGAATGATTCGTTGTCATTCCGAGCGTAAGCGTGGGAATCCAGCGAAGCGAAATTGCGGCTCGCGTTCCGTCTGCGAACGAGAAAAGTCCGTGTATGTGGGTAGTAAAACAACATACTTGAAATGCGCACGGGAACGTGTTATAATACAATTTGCAAAAAAAATTCAAAGGTGACGCCGAAATGAAAAAACCTATCGTTGCGATAATGTATGACTTCGACAAAACGCTTATCACTCGCGATATGCAAGAGTATACGTTTATCCCAAGCCTCGGTATGCAACCCGACGATTTTTGGGCGGGTACGCAAACGCTCGCTTCCGAACAACAAATGGACAGCGTGCTTGCGTATATGTACGCAATGATGACCCGCGCCGAAGAAAACGGCAAGCCGCTCAAGAGAGAAGACCTCGTCGAGTGCGGACAACACGTGGTGTATTTGCCGGGGGTCGAGGGCTGGTTCGAGCGAATAAACGAATACGGAAAAGAGGCGGGTGTAGAGGTGGAACACTACGTTCTTTCGTCGGGTCTTAAAGAGATTATAGACGGAACGAGCATTGCAAAACACTTCAAAAAGATATTTGCAAGCGAGTTTTTGTACGGCGAGGACGGCAAAGCCATTTGGGCGAAAATGGCGGTCAACTACACCAACAAAACGCAGTTCGTATACCGCATAAACAAGGGCGTTTTGGACATCAGCAACAACGCCGACGTCAACGCTTCCACACCCGAAAGCGACAGACGAGTGTTTTTCAACAATATGATTTATCTCGGCGACGGACTCACGGACGTGCCGTGTATGAAACTCGTCAAACTGTCGGGCGGACACTCGATTGCGCTCTATCAAGACGGACAAAAAGAAAAGGTGCAACCGCTTCTTAAGCACGAGAGAGTGGACTGGATTTTCCAAGCGGACTATCGCGAGGGACAACCGCTCGACGTCGCAATGAAGAATCTTATCTACAAACTCGGCGTTGACAACACGCTCATTACGTTAAGCAACGACCAAAAGAAAGAAATTAAAGAATAAAATCGAAAGGCTGTGCAAAAGCGCAGCCTTTTTCATTTGCCGTTGACAAACGAGCATAATAGTTTATAATAATCGGTGAAAAACAAGGGAGAATTGTCAATCCGATTTTATATGGATTTGGCAAAAAGGGATTCGTATGGAAGAAATTAAAAGATGTAGCAACTGCGGCAAACCTATTATCGATAAGTTTGCTTTTTGCCCGTTTTGCGGCAAGGAACTCGAACCGAAATGTAAAAATTGCGGCGAACCTATCGTTGAGGGCGCAAAGTTTTGCTCGAAATGCGGCGCAAGGGTAGAATCTCGCGAGGAACACGCACAAGAGGAACACGTCCAAAGCGTTCAACCGCAAGTCGGCAATACGGTTTGCGCACCCGTCGTCGAAAAAGAAAAGACGGAACGTCGCAAGGTCAAACATACGACGAAAGGTATTCTCACTCTCGTGAAAAGGTCGGCGGTTGCTTTCGTATGCGTGCTTTTGTTTGCGCTGTCGTTTGCGGGCGTTCTCAACTTGTCGTTGGGAAAATATCTTAACAATATTGTGGGGTCGGTTGTCGACGAAGATTTTATAGAGGGCGACGTAAGTCTATATTCCGTCGATTGCATCGAACTTATGTTTGCGACGGCAAGACATTACGACGAGGATAAGGACGTTGCGAAAATCGAAAAACTCGAAGACAAACTCAACGATTTGGCAGAGGATTTGTACAACTCGGTGATAGACGACGTCAGAGGAACGAAAATCGTTCTGTCCAAAGAATCCGAAAATTTGCTTCGCAAATACGTTGTAAAAACGCTTGCGTACCAACTTTCCGTTGACGGATATGCAAGCGGCGCAGTGCAAGCGGAAATCATAACCGCAGGCACGCTGTTCTTGTTGAATATTCTGTTTACGTTCGTTATGGCGATTATAGCGATTGTGGCGTTCGTGAAATATTTAAGCGACTTTTTGCAAGGCAAAGAGGACGACAAACACGCAAAACTCGACTTTTTCGTGCCGTTCCTTATGATTTTACCGCTTTGCGCAATGTTGCCGTTTTCGACTGCGATGTCGGCGGTTGACGTTGCGGGCGCAACGGTTGCTTCGCTGTTCTTTTCGAGTCTTGCAATCGTCGTTTGCCTCACGCAAAGATTCGTTGCGGACGCAAAGACCGCAAGGACGGCAAAAATCCTCGTGCCGAGAATCGCAACTTTGGCGTTTGCGTTTATCGTGGTCGGTTGCTGTTTCGCACCTTGCTTCAAAGCGGTGTACGACGTGCAGTTTTCGGGTAAATCCTCGTCTGCAAAATACGAAACCACTCTCGACGCAAGCGCAATGGCTGGCTGCATAACGAGCGAGGAAGAACAAAAAACCGAATATTACAAACGTCAATACGAAAGATACACCGAAGACGCAACGGCACTTATCGACAGATTGGGATATTTCACCGCAAAAGACTTTATGGCGGGCGACGAACTTCTTGCCAAAGCGTACGCGGAACTTTTGCTCATAGACGGCGTGCTTGCGCAAATCAGTTACGAGGGCGCGGATATGCTGTCGCTCGGATTCTTCCTTCTTATACTCGTAATGGTGATTTCGGGATTCTATCTCGGCGGAACGATTGTCGGCGGAAAGTCCGCAAAGGCGGCGAATACGGGATTGTCCGTGACGATTTTGATATTGTTGCTTTGCTCGTTTGCGGTGTCCGTCGTTACTATGGAAATTGTGAACAAGACGATGGAAGATATAAAAACGGACGCGTTTGAATTGCAACTTGCGGGCGGACTTATCGCGGCGATAATTATGTCCGTTATTATGATTGTTTTCGATTCGATTCCGTCAAAGGCGTGGAAAAAGAGAGAGAACGAGATTTCGGACTTCGCGACCGAAAATAACTAAAGCGTATGCGGCGATGATTTCATCGCCGCTTTTCTTTGGCGCAAATGCCAAATAAACAAAATAAATTGACAGCCTAAATTTAGGGTGTTATAATCTAAACGAAAATTTTATAAAGACTGTGAAGGAAAGAGTAACTCGATTTTTCCGCACCCAGAGAGAGAAACGTTCGCTGCGAGTTTCTTTGCGAGGGTCGAGCGAAGACCATTCCGGAGTCGCGCGCCGAAACAGCAGTAAGCGTCGCCGCATACCTTGCGTCAAAGGATAAAACGAGTAAAAATCAAGGTGGAACCGAGCATTTATGCGCCCTTGCAAAAAGCGTAGCAGTACGTTTTTTCGAGGGCTTTTTTGTTTGAAAGCCGCCGAAATATATGAAAATATATATGAAATTCAATCATAGAAGGAGCATTTTATGAAAGTTGTTTACAACAACGGTACGGTTGGCGAAATCACCGACAAGGCAGAGGAATTGCACGTTATCCGTCACACCGCCGCGCACATTATGGCGCAGGCAATCAAACGCCTTTTCCCCGAAGCGGACTTTGCGTACGGTCCTGCAAACGAAAAAGGATTCTATTATGACGTAGACCTCGGCGACACCAAACTCACCGACGACGACCTTGCTCGTATCGAAGCCGAAATGAAGAAAATCGTCAAAGAGAACTTGCCCATCAAGGCGTTTGCGCTTCCTCGCGAAGAAGCGGTTGCGCTTATGAAAGAAAGAGGGGAAAAGTACAAAGTCGAGCATATCGCGGACTTGCCCGAAGACGCGACAATCACGTTCTATCAACAAGGCGAATACATCGATATGTGCGTAGGTCCTCACCTCACGTACACCAAAGCCCTCAAAGCGTTCAAGATTATGGGACAGTCGGGCGCATACTGGAAAAACGACAAGAATAACAAGATGCTCACAAGAGTCAAAGGCACTGCTTTTGCAACTCAACAAGAACTCGACGACTATCTCAAACTTCTCGAAGAAGCCGAAAAGCGCGACCATCGCCGCATAGGCAAGGAAATGAAGTTGTTTATGCTCTGCGACGAAGCGCCGGGATTCCCGTTCTTCCTGCCAAACGGTATGGCAATCAAAAACTCGCTCATCGATTACTGGCGCGAAATTCACACTCGCGACCACTACGTCGAAGTGTCTACGCCTATGATTATGAACCGTCATCTTTGGGAAACGAGCGGTCACTGGGATCACTATAAAGACAATATGTATTCCACGATTATCGACGACGAAGTGTATTGCGTAAAACCGATGAATTGCCCGGGCGGCGTTATGGTTTACAAGAGCGAACCGCACAGTTATCGCGATTTGCCTTTGCGCGTGGGCGAACTCGGACTCGTTCACCGTCACGAACTCAAGGGCGCGCTTCACGGACTTTTCAGAGTCAGATGCTTCACGCAAGACGACGCTCACATCTTTATGAGAAGGGAACAAATCACCGACGAAATCATCGGCGTCGTTCACCTCATCAACGAAGTGTACAGCAAGTTCGGATTCAAATATTTCGTGGAACTTTCCACTCGTCCCGAAAACAGTATGGGAAGCGACGAGGACTGGGAAGCGGCAACCAACGGACTTATCACCGCGCTTGAAAAAATCGGACTTCCGTATATCGTCAACGAAGGCGACGGCGCGTTCTACGGACCGAAAATCGACTTCCACCTCGAAGACACTCTCGGAAGAACGTGGCAATGCGGCACAATCCAACTCGACTTCCAAATGCCGCTCAACTTCGGACTCGAATACGTCGACGAAAACGGCGAAAGACAAAGACCTATTATGGTGCACCGCGTCGTTTACGGCTCGATTGAAAGATTTATCGGCATACTCACCGAGCATTTCGCGGGCAAATTCCCGACTTGGCTCGCGCCTATTCAAGTCAAAGTGTTGCCCGTGTCCGAAAAGCACGACGAATACGCAAGAAAAGTGTACGAGGCGTTGCGCGCGGCGAAGATTCGCACCGAATACGACGACCGCAACGAGAAAATCGGCTACAAGATAAGAGAAGCGCAAGTCGTGGACAGAGTGCCGTATATGCTCGTAATCGGTCAACAAGAATCGGACAACGGTACGGTTGCGGTGCGTTTCAGAGACACCGCGGAAACCAAAACTATGTCGCTTGACGAGTTCGTAAACTTCGTGAGCGAGGAAATCCGCACGAGAAAGTAATCTAAAAAACGCTAAAAACAAGTTAAAAACGCAAAAGGAACGCAATCTAAAAAGCGCAATAATCTCGGCGTTTGACCGAGAAAAGCGCAAATAACGCTTAAAAACGACTCGCTTCGTTTGAAAAAGCAACGAAAAACCGCAGAATCACTGCGGTTTTTTTGTATTTCGGGTTGTTATGCGCCCGCGCGTATGATAGAATTGTTTTTGTAAAATCCTTTTTCGAGGTGCAACGTGAAAAAAGAAAAAACCAAAACGACAACGCTCGAACCCATAGCGGAAGCGGACAGAGTGCCTCTCAAAGAGAAACTCGCCTACGGTATCGGCGGCCTTATGGACGGCGGCGGCGTGAGTATGATGTCTTGCGTTATGCTCGCCTATATGACCAAAAACGGCATTGCTATGACCATTGCTTCCACGATTATGATGATAGCAAAGTTCTGGGACGCAATCACCGACCCGTTTATGGGCTTCATTTCCGACAATACGCGCGGCAAGTGGGGAAGAAGAAAACCCTATATGTTCTTCGGCGGAATCTCCTTGTTTTTGTGCATATTCCTCGTGTTCCTGCCCGTGAGAGAGTGGGGCGTGAGCGTTGGCGGATTCACGGCGTACATAATTATTATGTATCTGCTGTGGAACACTTGCTCGACGGTTACGCAAGTGCCGTACTGCTCGATGGCAAGCGACATTACGCCTTCGTTCAGAGAGCGTAACAACGCAAACACCGTCAAACTTATCTTTACGGCTATCGCTTCGGGACTCGGCTACGTTTTGCCGCTCGTGTTTATCGAGGCTCTCACCAACCCCGACGGAACGGGATTCTTGTTCGTTCCGCAACTCGATTCCACGCAATTCTGGCTCTGTATGAGTTTGGTGTTCGGCACGCTGTTCGGCGGCGGACTCGTTATCTGCGGCATATTCGTCAAAGAACGTATCAAACCCAAGACCCCGAAAAAGCATTTCAACCTCAAACAATTCGCAAACAGTTACGCAGTGCCGTATAAGAATCGCTCTTATCGTTGGCACATCGTGATGTACGTCACGGCGTTCATCTGTATGGACATCATTTCCGCGCTCGCGGTCTACTACGCAACGGACGTGTGGCACGGCTACGAACTGTTCGGAATGAAAATGTCCTCGTTGTTTATCATCGCGCCTATGATGGTGGCGGCGGTGGTTATGTTCCCGCTCGCTCGCGTTATGATGGACAAAAAGAGCAAGCAATTCGCGTTCCGTATGGGACTTCCGTTCTACATTGCGGGCGGCATTATGCTTGCGGCAATGGACCCGAGTTGGGCACCGCCCGTACTCGTTCCCATCGTCGCGCTCATAATGGGCCTCGGCTTCGGCGGCGCGCAAATGATGCCGTGGATTATATTCCCCGACACGGTGGACGTTGCCGAAATGGCAACGGGTCAACGCCCGACGGGAACGTACAGCGGTATGATGACGCTTGCAAGAAAGGTCGGCGGCGGACTCGGCGTGGGTATGGTCGGCTGGGTTATCGGCGCGCTCGGATACGTTTCCAACACTTCAAACGACCCCGCAGACTACGTTGCGCAATCGGATACGGTTTTGCTCACCGTCCGCTTGACGCTCGGCATATCTGTTGCGGTGTTTATCACGATTGCTCTTATCGCTTCGTTCAGATATAAGATTACCAGCGCGAAACTCACGAGAATCCGCTACTTTATCGAAGCGAGAAAATCGGGCAAGACTCTCACCGACGAAGAAAGTGCGGAAAGAGAAGCGCTCATTGCCGAACTTTACGGCAAGGTTGACCCCGAGGACGTCATAGACCCGTCCGTCAAACTCGACGAAGAAGGCAACGTCATCGAAGAAGAAGTCGAAACCGACGTCGCCGAAGGCGTTGAAGGTTCTCTCGAGAGAATCGCCGAAACCGACGAGGAAATCGCACAAAACGACGTTGATACAACCGAAAACGAAGATAAAACGTCGATTGACGACGTAGAGGGCTAAAATGAACGGATGTTTTGAAAAGCGCGACGGCAGAGAAGTTATCGTAAAAGAGAAAGGCAAGCCTTTCAGAATTTTGCAACTTACCGATATTCACATCGGCGGTTCTTTGGGCACTCGCAAGAAAGACGAACTCGCTCTTGCGGCGGTCGAAAAGATAGTCAAAAACGCAAATGCGGACTTCGTTGCGGTCACGGGTGATATGGTGTATCCGATGCCTTTGCTCAATCAAGGTACGCTCAATAATCTTAAATCCACAAAGATGTTTGCTTCCGTTATGGAAAAACTCGGCGTGGACTGGACGGTGGTTTTCGGCAATCACGACAGCGAGGTTTGGGCAAGACTCAATAAAGAGCAACTCGGCGATTTTTATTCCGCTCAACCGCATTGCCACTTTCAAAAGGGCGACCCCGGTATATTCGGCGTGGGCAACTATTGCATACCCCTTCTCAACGAGGACGGCTCGCTCAACACTGCGCTTATGTTTATCGACAGCAACGCCTATCTGACGTGGAACTTTTTCAGCGGCTTCGACGTCATTCACGACGACCAAATAGAGTGGTACAAAAAGGAAATCCGAGCCCTTTCAAAAGACGGCGAGATTGCAAAGTCGCTCGCGTTCTTCCACATTCCGCCAAAAGAGTTTAAGGAAGGTTGGGAAAAGTGCTACAGAGGTTCGAGCGAGGCGACCTATCATTGCGGATTCGTGCAAGAAAAGGACAACTATTTCGGCTATCCCAAAACCAAAGAAGGCAAGTTTTTCGGCGAAATGGTCAAACTCGGCAGTTGCAAGGGTATGTTTATGGGACACGACCACCTCAACACGCTGTCTATGACTTACAAGGGTATTCGTTTAACCTACGGAATGAGCATAGACTACAACGCGTACAAGGGCATAGCAAAACGTAATACCCAAAGGGGCGGAACGCTCATAGATATTTACGACGACGGCTCGTTCGACGTGACGCTTTTGCCGCTTTCCGATTGCAAATGACAAAGCATAATAATACGAAATAAAATATCGACGACCAAAACGTTTGCGCCTCGCTTCTGCGAGGCGTCGTTTTATTTTATACTACAAATATTAAATAAATAAATTTTTATCTATATTTTCACAAAATCGTTTGATTTGCAAATATAATTTGTTATACTTACAATGAATCATTTTTTGGAGGCTATATAATGAAAAAAGAATTTGCTCAAAAGAAAGTTCTTTTTACCGAAACGGTCCTTCGCGACGCAAATCAATCTTTGATTGCAACGCGCTTGCCGTATTCTAAATTTGCCGACATTCTTCCCACTATGGACAAAGCGGGTTACTACTCTGTCGAGTGCTGGGGCGGTGCGGTTTTCGACGTTTGTCTGAGGTATCTCGACGAAGATCCGTGGCAGCGTTTGCGCGACATTCGCAAGGCTATGCCCAACACGAAACTTCAAATGTTGCTCAGAGGTCAAAACCTTCTCGGCTACAAGCATTATCCCGACGAAATCGTCAAGATGTTCGTCGAAAAATCCGTTGACAACGGCATCGACGTCATTCGTATTTTCGACGCGCTCAACGACGTGCGCAATCTCGAAACCGCAACCAAAACCGCAATCAAGTGCGGCGCGACGGTGTCGGGCGCAATCAGTTATACGCAAAGCCCCGTTCACACTCTCGACGCGTTTGCAAAACTCGCAAAACAACTCGAAGAAATGGGCGTTGCAACCGTCTGCGTCAAGGATATGGCGGGCACGATGACCCCCAACGAAGCGTACGAACTTATCGGCGCAATCAAAAACGAAGTCAAAATCCCCGTCGTTTTGCACACTCACTGCACCACGGGTATGGCGTATATGACCTATATGAAGGCAATCGAGGCGGGCGTTGACGTCATCGACACGGCAACTTCTTGTTTCAGCGGCGGCACGAGCCAACCCGCAACCGAAACTATCAATATCGCCCTCAAACAACTCGGATACGAAACGGGTCTCAACGACGACGTGCTCAAACAAGTCAACGACTTCTTCAAGCCCATAAGAGACGGCTATCTCAAAGACGGCACGCTCAATCCCAAGATGCTCACCACCGACACCGACGCTTTGACCTACAAAGTGCCCGGCGGTATGCTCTCGAACCTCGTTTCCCAACTCAAAGCGCAAAACGCTATGGACAAATTCGAGCAAGTGCTCATCGAAACGCCGAAGGTCAGAGCAGACCTCGGTTATCCGCCGCTCGTAACGCCTATGAGCCAAATGGTCGGCGTTCAGGCAACCAACAACGTGCTTTGCGGCGAGAGATACAAGAATATTTCCAAAGAAGTCAAAGCGTATTGCAGAGGCGAGTACGGCACTCCGCCCGCGCCCATCAATCCCGAAGTTATGAAGAAGGCACTCGGCGACGAGAAACCCATAGAGGGCAGATACGCCGATACGCTCGAACCCGTCTTTGAAAAGACCAAAGAGGAACTCAAAGGTGTCGCAAAGAACGATGAGGACGTGCTTTCTTACATTCTTTTCCCGCAAGTGACCGAAAAATACTTCGCCGCTCGCAAGGCAAAAGAAGAAAAAGTGGTCAAATACACCATTTCCCCCGTTGAGGAATAAGAGGTGAAATATGAATAACATCTTACTTTGCGGAATTTTGAACAAGAACGACCCCCTCAAAGTCACCGACGCGCTTTTGCTTGCGCTCATCGGCGTAGTGGTGGTTTTCATCGTTCTTATTCTGCTTATGCTCATCGTAACGCTCGTGGGCAAAATCTTTGACGGAAGCGAAAAACTCAAAGAAAAACACCCCGAATGGAACGATAAAGTGCAGAATCTCAAAGCAAAAATGACGTTCTGGAAAAAGGATAAGAAGGAAGAAACCGCAACCGAAACCGTCGAGCAACCCCTCGCAAAAGGCACTTGCGGCGAACTTAAACTTATCAACACCGACGAGCGCGACGCCGCTATGATTATGGCTATCGTCGCAGACCAAACCAATACGCCTCTCAACGAGTTGCGTTTCAAATCCATCAAGAGAGTAGAGGACGAAGAAAAATGATTTACAAAGTTACGTTAAACGGAAAGATTTACGAAGTCGAAGTTGAAAAGGGCGAGGCTGTCATTCAAGCCGAATACGAAGCCGCGCTTCCTCAAGCGACGCCCGTTGCGGCAACGCAAGAAGTCGTCGCCGCACCTACGGCAGCACCCGCAGCGGCAGCACCCGCAAGCGCAGGCGCAAATTCCGTCACCGCACCTATGCCCGGCACTATCAACGCCGTCAAGGTGACAAGCGGTCAACAAGTCAAAAAAGGCGACGTACTCTTTATCCTCGAAGCAATGAAAATGGAAAACGAAATCTATGCCGATAAGGACGGCAAAGTCGGTCAAGTGTTCGTGCAAAAGGGCGCGAGCGTCAACACCGGCGCACCGCTTTGCGAATTGAACTGAGAGGTTTTGTATGGATATAGGCGAAATCTTAAAGAATATCTGGGACGGCAGCGGCTACCATCTTTTCGGTCAAGAAGGCGGTTGGCAATCCATCGTGATGATTATCGTCGCGCTGTTTTTCCTCTATCTCGGCATCAAAAAGCAGTTTGAACCTTTGCTTCTCGTGGGCATCGCGTTCGGTATGCTTCTCACCAACTTGCCCGCACTCGACGGCGACAAAATCTTCCACCCCGAATGGTGGACGGGCGAAGATGCCGTTGCAAACGGCGTAAATTACCTCAACGTTTTGCAACACGGCGGCTTGCTCGATATGCTCTACATAGGCGTAAAGACGGGCGTTTATCCTTGCCTCATCTTCATCGGCGTTGGCGCAATGACCGACTTCGGACCTATGCTTTCTCGTCCGAGTTCGCTCATTCTCGGCGCGGCGGCGCAGGGCGGTATCTACCTCGTGCTTATTCTCGCGGCGCTTCTCGGATTCAACGGCGGACAAGCGGCGTCCATTTCAATCATCGCAGGCGCGGACGGTCCGACTGCTATCTTCCTTACCAAGTCGCTTGCACCCGAATTGCTCGCACCAATCGCAGTTGCGGCTTATTCGTATATGGCGCTCATTCCGCTCTTGCAACCGCCTTTTATGAAGTTGCTCACCACAAAGAAAGAGCGTATGACCGTTATGCAATCCACCCGCAAGGTCAGCAAGAAAGAGAAAATCATTTTCCCGATTCTCGTCACAATCGTCGTGTCCTTGCTTTTGCCGTCCGTTGCGCCTCTGCTCGGAAGCCTTATGTTCGGCAACCTCTTGCGTGAATGCGGCGTAACCGAAAGACTCAGCGACACCGCGCAAAACGCGCTTATGAACATCGTCACGTTGTTCCTCGGCATTTCCGTCGGCGCAACCGCAGTCGGCTCGACCTTCCTCACCTTGTCCACGCTCAAAATCGTGTTCCTCGGTCTTGCAGGATTCATTCTCGCCACAATCTGCGGCTTGCTCATCGGCAAATTGCTCTACGTCATCTCGAAAGGCAAAATCAACCCGCTCATCGGTTCTGCAGGCGTATCCGCCGTGCCTATGGCGGCGCGTGTATCCAACACCGTCGGACTTCAATACAACAAAGGCAACTATCTTCTTATGCACGCAATGGGTCCGAACGTAGCAGGCGTTATTGGGTCGGCGGTGGCGGCAGGCTTCCTTCTCGCCGTCTTCGGATAAAACCGCGCTATTGAGCGAATAACTTTGTCAGGCACGGCTTGCCTCAAAATCGTGTACGCCTATGTACACTGGGTTTTGATTCAAGCCGTGCCTTTCGCGTTCTTCATCTCAATATCGCGGTTTTATATTAGTTTTTTATAAAAAGCCTTAGCTAGTTAGGATAATAGGCGAGTGCCCGAGGGGCTTTTTCGCGCTATTCATCTGTTTGGCGCGCTTATCCAGTCGAAACTTGGGGTGTGGGGTGCAACCCCACCAACAATTATTAATTATTAATTCAAAAACAACTATATAATGCGCTCTTAAATTAAAAAACGATTCAAAGAATCGTTTTTTATGTTCTTGTTGTTATAAACTGTTTTCTCTTCCAACCAAATAATCTATGCTTACTTCAAAATGGTCGGCAATAATAATCAACTGCGAGATACTGGGTTCACTGTGCCCCGATTCCCAGTGCGATATTGCCATTTTTGAGGTGTTAACAATTTGTCCCAACGTTTGTTGAGATTCGTTGTTTTCCAACCGCAATTCTTTAAGTCTGCTTTTGAAGTCCATAGCATTGATTGTAACCATCTTTGTTACAAAAATATTGACAGTAACAAAAATTGTTACTATAATAAAAGTACGCTATAATTTACGGAGGAAGCTATGAAGAAAAACGTAATCGCGATTTCTGTTTTAATAATATTGCTTTTTACGCTTGTTGCGTGCAATTGGTTTGGCGGAAATTCTACAAATTCAAACGGAAATAACGGAGGCAATCAAGAGCAACAGCAAGAGCCGAAAACGGTGACGGTTGTGCTGGATTTGAACGGCGGTACGGGCATTGACCGCTTATCGTACGTTGGAGCAGTAGGCTCTGCTTTGAATTTACCCCAACCTAGAAGGGAAGGATACACGTTCGATAATTGGTATAACGGATGGAAGGTTATAGACAGCACGGTCTTTCCGTCTTCGGACACGACGTTGGTTGCAAGATACGTCGCGAACGACGATTCGAACATCGAAACGTCGGCACAAACGCCGTTGAATCAAGAATTGAAATGCGGCGCAATGATGACGGTTGCGCACGGCGAACTTGCATTTGAGAGAGCCGATTTTACGGACGTAAAAGCAATAGAATATCTGTTGATGTATTCTGATACGAAAGTCCAAGTGAATTGCGTGTTTGAATATAGAATTTCAAAATCTACTGCAAATTTCAAACTGACGGGCGCAAGTCAGTACGATATAATAGATACGGCAGTGTTGTCATCGAGCGACAACTGGAACACTTGCACGTTTGAAAAAGAAATCGAATCGAAATTGCTTGTTGGAAACAGCGACGAAATTATAAAACTACTGTGCGACGCAAACATAGGCAGTTCGTACATTTATATGCGTAATGCGAAAATAACTTTCAAATTCACGCAAAAGAAGGGTATGCTCGTTTGACAAGGATTGCATAAAAGCAATAAGAGAGGCGCATTGCGCCTCACTTATTTTGTCGGTTTTATACGTTTTATAAATCTGATTTCGTAGCCGCCAAAACGTTGCTCGTAGACAGGCGGAGCCGAATAATATAGAGCGACGAAGAATTGTTGTGAGCATCAACTTTCGTCGTTGCAACTGCCGAGCCGTCTCAAAGTTGCAACCCCTTACGTCACAAACAAATGCTCTGATTTGTTTGTGACAGGATGTTTGCGCCAAAATATTTGTCAAGCCATCTTGAAAAGATGGGTGACAAGTGTTTTGCATTCGGCGCAATTATTTCACGATTTCCCCGGTTCGTGCCGATTGATATATCACCCAGTAGCCTTTTTCGCCGTCGCCGACGGGTAGCCACACACAAGCGTTTTCAAGTTCGGACGGCGGGGTTTGCTTGCTGTCGGCTGGCACGCCGTAACATATGAACGACGGTTCGTCGTCGTTGAATAAAAGACCTACGACGTAATAATCGTCGCTCGTTTGGACGTGTACCCACTTCGAGTTGGCAACCGCTTCGTTGAGCGTTTTTTCTTCGGGATAACATATGAACAATTCGTCTATCTGCGGCTTGACCGCATAGTAAAAATTGTTGCCGTCGTACTTCGTCCACTCGTCGAGTTTTACGTCTTGGAGCGTCATTCCGATTTTGGCGTTTTCGGCGTTATCTATGCCTTGATTTTTCGCGTTTGCATTTGTGCTTTGAAGGACGGTTTTCGTGCTTTCGCTCACCGTTTTTTGCTTGTTGTATTCGTCTATGCGGCGCAGTATTTTGCCGTTGGGTATGTTGCCGCCGAACATCGTTACAGAACTCGAACGCACCACGCACCCGAACTCGCTCGTTGCACAAAACGGCACTTCAAACGCCGTATTCGTGTCGTAAAGCCTTATTTTTGCGATTTTATCGCCAACGAGATACAATGAAGCGTTGGACGGGCGGAAGTCGAGATTGCACTCGCCCTTGACCGTATTTTCCTTTGACGAAACGTTTTGAATTTTCACGATACCTTTATGTCCCGCGCCGCTCAGCACGACGATTTCTTTTTTGTTTTCCATACGTCACCTCTCGTATAAAACTATGCGCCGACCGCTTGCCGTATGCGTATTTTTACGCTTGAAAAACGTGCGATTTAGAGGTATGATTGATATATAAACGCAAGGCGTAAAGATAAGAGGAATTATGAAAAGAAAAATCGCTCGCACGGATTATCCCGTCAAACAAATCGCACACGACACCTATATGATTTCCGATTTCGGTTTTGCCAACTGTTATCTACTCGTCGGTGAAGAAAAGGCGTTGCTCATAGATTGCGGCGTCGGCATAGGCGACTTAAAAGGCGCGGTCGAAAAGATTACGGACAAACCTCTCGCGGTGGTCGGAACGCACGGTCACGTCGATCATATAGGCGGTGACGGCCAGTTTGACAAGCTGTATCTTCACAGCGCCGATACGGGCAGAAATTACAAGTTTCAAACGGGGTATGTTTTGCGAAAAATGTTTGTGCTTGCAGGCAAGGGCGTTGCGGATAAATCCGTAAAACTATCCGACGTACAACGTTATAAAAATCGACCCGAAGTCGTGCCTATCGAGGACGGACACGTCTTTGAACTCGGCGGACGGAACGTTGTCGTAAAGCATTTGACGGGGCATACGCTCGGAAGCATACTTCTTATCGACGAGCAATCGGGAATAGTGTTCGTCGGCGACAATATGTCGCCGTCGCTGTGGCTGTTTTTGCCGCACGCTTCGACCGTCGAGGAATGGATACGAAGCGCGAAAGAGATATACCGTTTGAGCGAAAAGTATACGCTTTACTGGGGGCACGAGCAAGGGTTGATTTCGCCGTCGCTCGTAGCGCACGACATAGCGCTCGGCGAGGAAATACTTGCAAAATACAAACGAAACAGGCGCGTTTTTGCCGTCAAATTTTATCCTTGCAACGACAGAGTGAACGGCAGTATCGTGTTCAGAAAGGCGAGAATTTTCAAGAAAAAATGAATCGTCGCGAGAATTTGCGATTTAATCGGTATTTTTTTAATATAAATAGATAAAAGTGTATTAATATTTTCATAAACAGCGTATGGACATCTAAACGCCGATGTGTTACTATATAGACGTATTGTGCGGATTTTGTCGCATAGTGCCGCCTTGCGGATATACGGCGTTTGTCCGCAAAAGTTCTATCGAAAAAAATAAGGATTTATCCGAAAAAAATAGGAGTAGATTATGAGGGATCTCAAACACTTGCTTTACTTTGAAAACCTTTTGCAAGAAGCCAACAACGAACTCGTGCAAAAGGCTGTCAAAGAGGACGGCAAAATTGCTCTGGGTTACACGTGCTATCACGTTCCCGAAGTGTTGCTCAATCTCGACAACTGCGTAAGCGTGAGATTGCGCGCGCCGCGCACGGGTTCGGTTGACATCGCAACGTACTATCTCAGTCCGTTCATTTGCGGCTTTGCAAAGGCGTTGCTCGAACGCGGTATCGAGGGCGGTTACGGATTCTTGTCCGCGCTTTTTGCGGGCGAAACTTGCAGCGAAATGAACAGAACCATCGAGCATTTCGAGTTGCTTCGCCTCGTTGACAACGACAAGTTTTTCGTCAGCATATTCGATATGCCGTTCAAAACCAACGACCATTGCCTTGAAAGTTACGTCAATCAAATGCGCTTGAAAGTTTTGGACAAACTCAAAGACGTATACGGCGTGGACACATCGGACGAGGCTATGAGAAAAGCGGTCGAACTTCACAACAGAGTTTGCAGAGCGATTACGGCAATCGGCGAATTCAGAAAGGAAGAAAATCCGCGCATAACGGGTTACGAATTTCACGTTCTTTGCCTTGCGACGTACGCTTGCCCGCAATATCTCATCGTTGACAAACTCGAGGAAACGCTTGAAGAAATCAAGCACAGAGAGCCCGACGCGAAGAAGTTTTACAGAGCGAGAATCGTGCTTGTCGGAAGCGAAATCGACGATCCCGACTTCACCAAACTTTTCGAGGACAGCGGCGCGTTCGTGGTTGCGGACAGATACTGCTTCGGTTCTATGCCCGGCAGAGAGGAAATTATCCTCAACGACGAAGAAGACGTGCTTACGCAAATCTGCCGTCACTATATGAAGACTTGCCAGTGCCCCAGATATATGGAACACGAAAAAGTCGAGGGCAGAAGGGAATACGTCAAGCACCTCGTGGAAGAATACCACGCCGACGGCGTCGTGTACGAGCAACTCAAGTTCTGCGAATACTGGGGTTACGAGCGCGCGCTCGCTTCGTACATTATGATCAACGAGTTCGGCATTCCCGCAATCGCAATCGACCGTCAATACACGGCGAGCGCGTCGGGACAACTTCGCACGAGAATACAGGCGTTCGTCGAAAGCCTCGAAATCAAGCATATCCAAAAAGCCAAAGCACAAAAGGCTGCTAAGTGAGGTGGAATATGAAAAAGAAAAAATACGGCGGATACAAAAATCTGCACGAAGATAAAACCGGACTTCTCAAACATCGCGAGTGGCGCGGATTCAAAGACACGCTCGTCGACTACTGGCGTTGGCTCGTCACTTGGAAAGATATGGTGGTTATGGTTCTCAAAAACCCGATTGCGGTCGTCAAAGGACTTTGGCGTTATCGCTGGATGGCAACCTACCTTTCCACGCCCGCGTTCGTCGACCGACACACCGAAGGTTTGCGCGGACCGCAACTTTTGATGACTCATCTTCATTTCAATATGATCGTCAAGCACGCGACGGGACTTATCCTCACGGCGTTCGAGGCTGACGAAAAGATGTTCCCGAAGAACAAAAAGAGCAAAAAACTCGTTTGCGTGGACGAACTTATTCCCGCAGAGTTCATCGCGGGTTTCCCCAACCTCAAAATGTATCCTATGCAAACGATGCCCATATTCCTTTCGAGTATGGTGGACCAACTTGTAGTGCCGCCTTATCTTGACGCAATCGAGAGTTTCGGCGTACCTGCAGACGTTTGTCCGCTTCCGAGCGCGGAAGCAGGCGTATGCGTCGACGACGATTATCCCAAACTCGGCAAGTGTATGATCACTTGCAATATGCCTTGCGACGGCTCGATTATGACGACGACCTTCCAAGACAGATATTTCAAACTTCCCACTCACGTTTACAACGTGCCTTTGAGATACAAGGGCGAAGACGTGCAAAAATACGCCGTCGACGAAATCAAGGATATGATTAAATTCGTCGAGGAACAAACTGGCGAGAAGTGGAACTGGGATACGTTTATCGCCGCGCTTGAAAGTTACAACAAGCAACTCGATTACGAACTCAAAAAATGGGACGTCAACAAAACGCAATATCCGCAAATGACGGGCGCAACGTTCTGGCTGTACAGACTCTACTACTATCACCTTTCGGGCGGTTACGACAAACGCTTCCTCAAAGTCGACAAAAAGGTCAACAAGATTATGGAAAAAGCGTATGCCAAAAAGACCAAAGCGAGCAAGGAAATGCGCCACCGCGCAATCGTGTGGAGTTGCCCCGCAAACTACTATACGTCGTTTGCAAACTGGCTTGAAAATTGCTGGGGTATCAACGTCGTTATGGATATGGAAACTATGATTTCCTACCTCAAATTCCGCACCGACACGCACGAACACGCTCTCGAAGACCTCGCAAAAACCTACCAACGCGCGACTATGCGTACCCACACCAAAGGCGGCTACGCAAACGTCCTCAACGAGTGCTGGCGCGTTGCGGAAGAATACAACGTCGACACTATCATTATGTATGACCAAATTTCTTGCAAGGGTATGGACGGACTCGTCGGTATCTTCGACGATCAAGCGAGAGAGAAGGGCTACAACTTCATTTGGGTGCAACAAGACCTTATGGACAGCAGAACCATATCTCGTAGAGATATGCGCGAACAAGTCAACAAGTATATGACGACCGTTTTGCAAGAAAAGCCGATTGACGAGAGTTTGCTCGACTTCGACGATTCCGAAGCGTGGTAATTAAAAGGAGAAAAGAATTATGAAATATTTTGGCGGATGCGACGTAGGTTCAACCTACACCAAAGCAGTCATTATGGAC
>CAKQLT010000009.1:0-30189 GCA_934254715.1 uncultured Clostridia bacterium
TCGGCGAAGTTTTATCCCATTATGTCCACAAAAAAGGCGCAAAGTCTTTTCAGAATTTCCGCTTTGATGAAAGAGGACGTTGACAGAGACAAATTGCAAATCGCCCTCAACGAAGTGTTGCCGAGATTCGAGGCGTACAGCGTGCGACTCAAAAAGGGGTATGCTTGGCACTTTTTCGAGCATAACGACGCACCTTGCAAAGTTTTTGACGAGGGCGCGCTTCTGAAACCCATCGACCCCGACGAAACGAACGGATATTGGTTCAGAGTGTCGGCGGCACGAAACAAAATCATACTCGAAATCTTCCACGCGCTTGCGGACGGCAACGGCGCGCTTGCGTTTTTGAAAAGTATCGTGAAAAGATACCGCGAGGTGTGCGGATTCGACGTAGAGGACGAGGGCGTTATAGACTGGCAAAGCGAACCCGTATCGGAAGAAACAGAGGACGGATTCGAGAAGAACTACAAGCCCATATCCCTCGGACAAATGAATCTCAAAGCGCTTGCGGGCAAAGTGCCTCATCGCATAAAAGGCACGCTGTCGAAAGACGGCTACGAGGTGAGCGAAGGCGTCGTCGAGTCGAAAGACGTGTTGAAACGCGCAAAGGAAATCGGCGTGTCGTTCACGGCGTACGTTGCGGGCGTGCTTGCGTACTCGATTGAAAAAACTTGCGCAAACAAAGTGCCGATTGCGGTGATGATTCCAGTCAATCTTCGCGCGCTCTATCCGTCGAGAACTATGCGCAACTTCGTGACGTTCGTAAGAATCATTCTCGCGCCGTCCGAGTTCAAGAGCATAGAGGCGTGCGCAAAGGAAACGCAAAGGCAACTCAAAATCCAAACCGCAAAGGACAAACTCGACGCGTTTATATCAACGACGGTGAAAGCGCAAAAGAACTGGATTTTGAAAATCGTGCCGCTTTTCCTCAAAACCGCGATATTGCGACTGGGCAGAGTTTTTATGCGCTCTCGCCAAACCATTATATTCAGCAATCTCGGCAACGTCGTATCCCCCGAAAGTATGGGTGTTGACAGATACGCGCTCAATATGAACGTGTCCAAAAACAACACGCAAAATCTCGGCGCAATAACCACCAACGGCAAAACCACGCTCGCGTTTACGAGGGCGATAAAGGAAAAAACGCTTCCCGACGAGTTCTTTGCCGAACTCGAAAAAGAGGGCATAGCAGTGCAAAGATAACTGCAAAATAAGCAAAAAAACGAAACGATAAAACGAAATATTCACCATCAGAGGTATATATGAAACAACTCAATTCAAGCGAACTTCGCAAACTTTATCTCGACTACTACAAGTCCAAGGGACACGCCGTAATCGGTTCTGCGTCCCTCATTCCCGAAAACGACCCGACCGTATTGTTCACGACTGCGGGTATGCACCCCCTCGTGCCGTACCTTTTGGGCGAAAAGCACCCCGCGGGCAATCGTTTGACGGACGTTCAAGTGTGCGTGCGCACGGGCGACATCGACGAAGTGGGCGACGCAACTCACTGCACGTTCTTCGAGATGCTCGGAAGATGGTCGCTGGGCGACTATTTCAAAGAGTATGCAATCGCTTGCTCTTACGATTTCCTTCTCAACCAACTCGAGTTCGACAAGGATAAATTTGCGGTTACGGTGTTTGCCGGCGACGAGGATTGCCCTCGCGACGAGGAAAGCGCGTCCTACTGGAAAGCGCAAGGCATTCCCGAAGACCACATTTTCTATTGCAATAAAAAGCACAACTGGTGGGGCCCCGCCGGCATAACCGGTCCTTGCGGTCCGGACACCGAAATGTTTATCGACACCGGCAAACCCAAATGCTCGGACGATTGCTCGCCCGCGTGCGATTGCGGCAAGTACGTCGAAATCGGCAACGACGTGTTTATGCAATACTTCAAGAACGCGGACGGCACTTTCTCGCCCCTCAAACAAAAGAACGTCGACGAGGGTATGGGGCTTGAAAGAATGCTTTGCATTCTCAACGGCTACAAATCCGTGTACGAAACCGACCTCTTTGCGTTTGCAATCAAGAAACTCGAAGAACTTTCGGGCAAGACCTACGGCGAAGACGAAACGATGACCGTCGCAATGCGCATAATCGCGGACCATACTCGTACGGCAACCTTCCTTTTGGGCGATCCCAAAGGCGTGTCGCCCTCGAACGTCGATCAAGGCTACGTTTTGCGCCGCCTTATCCGCAGAGCGATGAGATATTGCAGAACGCTCGGAATCGACGATAGCGCGCTCGTCGAACTTGCAAAACTTTACGTCGCAAAATACGAGGAAGCGTACCCCTACATCAAAGAGAACGAGGGAAGAATCGTGAGCGAACTCGAAGCGGAAAAAGACAAGTTTGCAAAGACCATCGAACAAGGCTTGAAAGAGTTTGACAAAATTGTGGCGCACCTTCCCGAAAATATGACGGTGTTCCCCGGCAAGACCGCGTTCAGACTTTACGACACGTACGGATTCCCCATCGAAATGACGGCGGAACTCGCAAAAGAAAAAGGCTATACTCTCGACAAAGAGGGCTACGACAAAGCGTTTGCAGACCATCAGGCACTCTCGAAAGCGGGTGCGGAACAAAAGTTTAAGGGCGGACTTGCAGACGGCGGCGAACTCACCGCAAGATTGCACAGCGCAACGCACCTTCTCAACGCCGCGCTCAAAATCGTGCTTCACGACGATTCCATTCAACAAAAGGGCAGCAACATCACGTCCGAAAGATTGCGTTTCGACTTCAACTTCCCGCGCCCGTTGACGCAAGAAGAAATCGCAGAGGTCGAAAAGGTCGTCAACGACGAAATCGCCAAAGACAGCGAAATCAAACTCGAAGAAATGTCCGTTGAGGAAGCAAAGAAAGCAGGCGCAATCGGCGTGTTCGACAACCGCTACGGCGACGTCGTAAAGGTGTATACGATAGGCATATCCAAAGAAATCTGCGGCGGTCCTCACGCAAAACGCACGGGCGAACTCGGCAAATTCCGCATCGTCAAAGAACAATCTTCTTCGGCGGGCGTAAGACGTATCAAAGCGGTTTTGGAATAAGATTATGAAATGTGACACTCACGTCCACACCACCAATTCGCACGACGGAAAAGTGCCGCTTTCGCAAGTCGTGGAAATAGCAAAGGCGAAAGGTCTTTGCTATTTGGCAACAACCGAACATCTCGATTACGACTTCGAGTACGGCAAAAATCGCGCGCCGGTAAGGTGGCCCAATCTCGACCTCGAAAAGTATTACGAGAACTGGAAAAACGCAAAATCGGCACTTGACGCGGACAAAAACAACACGTTAAACCTCTGTTTCGGCATAGAAGCGAGTTACGACTCGAGCCAAGCGGCAAAGGAAGCGTACAAAAAAGCCATTGAAAAATATCCGTTCGACATCGTTATAAATTCGGTGCATTGCGTGGACGGTTACGACGTGTACTTCAAACTCGCGTTCCTTTTCAAAACCAAAAAGAGAGTGTACAGAAGATACCTCGAAACCATTTTGGAAAGCCTCGACGCACCCTATCAATACGACACGGTTGCGCACATCGGCTACATCGCGCACGGCGCGCCCTATCGCGATAAGTTGTTGAGATACAAGGATTTCCCGAAAGAGATTGACGCCATACTCAACGGCATAATCGCAAGGGGCAAAGCACTCGAAATCAACTTCCATCACGAGATGGCGCCGCAACGAGATATTATCGAAAGATATTACGAACTCGGCGGTCGCAAGATAAGTTACGGCTCGGACGCACATCGCGGCGATATTTGCAAAAACTTCGATGAGGCGTGCAAGATGTTGAAAGAGATAGGCTTCACGCATTTAAGCACTTTCGTCAAGCACGAAGAAGTCCTCGTCCCCATCGAATGATTTGAAAAAACGGTTTCTTTTTAGGAATCGTTTTTTATTTGTGCGGATAAATGCCGTCGTGTGCGGTTTATTATAGAAACGCGCATACATATCGTTGAAATTACGGATAATAGATAAGCAATTTTTTTGCGCACGATTGACTATTTATCAATCTTAGTTTATATTATATAAACGGCAATTGTTTTAACGATGTGCCGCGTGAGGTGAATCTATGAAAAAGAATCTCGAAAAAATATTCGCTTCCTGCTCGATTGTCGTGGCAATCATTCTCATTATGGTGCTCGTCGTCACGGCGTTCGGCGGTATCGACGCAAACGAATTTAACAGCAAACTCGTAAGAGGCTTGATTATCACGCTCGCAATTCTCTATCTCGTTCTTTCGATAATCTCGCTCGTGCTTATCTTCGTCAACAGCGACGTCGTGAAAGAAATCACGCTTCGCCAAGAAAAGGGCGGCAGCGTGAGAGTTACGTCCAACGTTATCACTAAGTTCGTCAAGACCACTTGCAAGCAAGTCGAGGGCGTTAAGTGCCAAAAGGTCGCTCTCGTCAGCGACGAATACGGCGTACGCCTCAAAACGAACGTAAAGGTCGTGGACAAAGACGTTCTCGAAGCGGAAACCTATTTGCGCACTTTGCTCGAAGACGTGTTCCTCGGCGAGTTCGGATTTAAGTTCAGTTCAATCGAAATCAAAGTTATGGCTCTTACGCCCAAGTACAAGGCGGACCAAGCCGAAGTTCAGGCGAAAGTCGAAAAGAAACTTGCCGAAATGAAAGCGCAAGACGAAAAGAACGCTCAAAACGAGCAATCCGAAGAAACCGTCGAAACCGCAGAATCCGTTGAAGACGTAGAAAGAGCAGAGCAAGCGGAAGTTTCGGACAGCGGCGAAGAAGTCGCGCAAGAAGTCGAGGAATCCGAGGCGGTCGAAGGCGAAGAAGTTAAAGAAGAATCGCAAGAGGTCACGGAAGAAGAAGCAATCGAAGGCGAAGTCGAAAACGACGAGGAAAACGTCGAATCCGTTGAATCGGAAGAAGCGCAAACCGAGTCCGACAGCGACGAAAAAGCAGAATAATCCAAAAAAAGAATAACGTATGACGCCGTCGGCGTCAGGAGGAAATAATGAAAGAAGTTTATCTTACCCAAGAAGGTCTTGAAGAACTTAAACAAAGACTTGACTATCTCATCGTATATTTGCGTGAAGACGTTGCAAAGAAATTGCAACACGCAAGAGAACTCGGCGACTTGTCCGAAAACGCCGAATACGACGCGGCAAAACAAGAGGAAAGCCAAGTCGCTTCCGAAATCAAGGACCTCGAAGAACGCATTAAGAACGCTGTCATCATCGAAAAGAGCGGCACGCACAAAGTGTCCATCGGCAACACCGTCACCGTCGAATATCTCGGCGACCTCGACGACGAAGAAGACCGCGTTATGACCGTGCAACTCGTCGGCGAAACCGAAGCGGACTTTGCAAAAGGCAAAATCAGCAACGAATCGCCTTTGGGCAAGTCTTTGGTCGGCAAAAAGAACAGCGAAATCGTCAGATTCACAACCGCTCACGGCACCGAAGAATACAAGGTCGTAAGCATCAAATAACAACCGTAGACAAACGCGCTTGCGCCTGCCTTTTTTGGCAAGCGTATTGCTTTTTTATAGAGAGAAATTACAATGAGTGAAGAAATCCGCAACAACGCACCCGAACAAGAAAAAGAAGTAGACGTAAACGAGGTGCGCAAGGTCAGAATCGCAAAACTCGACGAACTTGTCCAAAAGGGCGAAAATCCGTTTGAAATCACGTCCTACGAGCGCACCGCAACCGCCGGACAAATCCTTGCAAACTACGACGAGTACGAGGGCAAGGAAGTCAGCATCGCGGGCAGACTTATGTCAAAACGCATTATGGGCAAGGCGAGTTTCGGCCATATTATGGACAGCGACGGCAAAATGCAAGGCTATTTCAGCCGCGACGATATGGGCGTGGACGAATATCAAGCGTTCAAAAAGACGGACGTGGGCGATATTATCGGCATAAAAGGCTTTGTGTTCAAGACCAAAACGGGTGAAATTTCCGTGCACGTCAAGAGCGCGACTTTGCTCTCTAAATCCTTGCTTCCGTTGCCCGAAAAGTACCACGGACTTCGCGACCCCGAACTGCGCTTCCGTCAACGCTACGTCGACCTTATCGCAAATCCCGAAGTCAAAGAAGTGTTTGTCAAACGCAGCAAGATTATTTCCACGATTCGCGAAGTGCTTGACAAAAAAGGATTTATCGAGGTCGAAACCCCCGTGCTTAACACGCTCGCGGGCGGCGCGAACGCTCGTCCTTTCATCACACACCACAACACCCTCGACATCGATATGTATATGCGTATCGCAACCGAGTTGCACCTCAAACGTTGCATAGTCGGCGGATTCGAGAAAGTGTACGAGATAGGTCGTCAGTTCCGCAACGAGGGTATGGACACCAAGCATAACCCCGAATTTACCACAATCGAACTCTATCAAGCGTACGTCGATTACAACGAGATGATGCGCATAACCGAAGAACTTTACACGACGGCGGCACAGCGCGTTTGCGGCGGTTTGGACATCGTGTACCAAGGCACGCCTCTCTCGCTCAAAACGCCGTGGGAACGCCTCACGATGGTCGAGGCAGTGAAGAAGTATACGGGACTCGATTTCGACAATCAACCGCTTTGCGACCTCATCGCCGCGGGCAATAAGATGGGACTCGAAATGTCGTCCGATACCTCGTGGGGTCACGCACTCTACAACATCTTCGACGCATTCGTCGAGGAAAAACTCACGGGACCCGTGTTTATCACCGATTATCCCGTCGAAGTCAGTCCTCTTGCCAAGAAGAAACCGTCCGATCCTCGCCTTACCGAGAGATTCGAGTTCTTCATCTGCGCAAGCGAAGGCGGCAACGCTTTCAGCGAACTCAACGATCCTCTCGACCAACGTTCGCGTTTCGAGCAACAAATGCTCGCCAAAGCCAAAGGCGACGAAGAAGCCCAACCCTACGACGAGGACTTCTGCACCGCGCTCGAATACGGTATGCCCCCAACCGGCGGACTCGGCATCGGCATCGACCGTATGGTTATGTTCCTCACGGACAGTGCGTCGATACGCGATGTTCTTTTGTTCCCCACAATGAAGCCCCTCAAATGATGATTGAGCGAATAACTGTGTCAACGCCCTTTTGTTCACCCGTCACGTACGATTAGTACGCTGGGCGGGTTCACAAAAGGGCGTTTCCTTGTTCTTCATCTCAATCATCATTTGAGAATAAAAAGTAAGACCGCGCTAAATCGCGACTAACTTTGTCAGCGCCCCTCTCGAAAAAAAGAGGGGCGTTTTTTTCTTTCTCTACAAGAGTGTATTTCGTGTACTCTAATTAAAACTTCCCCTTTCCTCAGGTGTTTGGACTTCGGCGTTTGCGAGGCAATCCGCCTCGTTCGCTTTGGCTACAACACATTCACTGGATGTGTTGTTTAACGCGTCGCGCCCATACCGCCGTTCCCCCTCTGCATACTTTGAGGGAACCCACGGCGTCCGCTTCGCGTGGGGCAACACTCGGTGCTCGCATAGATAGGGACATTTCTCTCATTATGCCACCGTCCTTTGTGTGCCAGCTACGCACCCAAACGGCACAGTCGGACGGTACTATTCGTCGAGCTTCGACGCTCGCTTTTCTCGCCGCCTTGCGGCTCGTGTTCCGTCTTCGAATGAGCACATACCGTTAATAAGTACACCTTGAACAAGTAAACGTTTGTCCGCTCGCGTGCAATGCACGCCCTCAACAAGCAAGCACTCGCACGGAATTGTGGTTTGAGTTTTACCCCGTCTTATTTTGAGAGTAAAGAGGGCTTGTGCGGTTAGTGATTGCGAGAACAAGTGCGGTGCCAAGCAATAAATTTTATTTATCGCTTTCACCGCAACGTTGTTTGAGCAATGCTTCGCGGACGGCGGTTTTTATCTCGTCTTCGAATAGGCACATTCCGTGTAAGAGTAGGCTTTGAATAAGTTTACGTGTCGGGTGTGGGGTGTAACCCCACCCGCAATTATTCATTATTAATTATTAATTATTAATTTCTCTCTATCTTTTCTTTATATTTTTTTAAGTTGAAAATCATTATATCTATGTTATAATCTATCCATAAATATATTTGAGGTGAACGATGAGTTTCAATATCTTGCTCGCGGAAGACGACGAGGATATAGTCAAACTGCTTAAACTCTATCTCGAAAACGAAGGCTTCGTTACGTTCCGTGCAAAGGACGGCGTTGATGCGTGCGAGATTTTCGACAAGGAAAAAATCGACCTCGCGCTCGTTGATATTATGATGCCCAGAATGAACGGATACGAATTGACAAAATATATCCGTCAAAAGAGCAATATCCCCATTATCATTCTTTCGGCGGCGCAACTCGACAGCGACAAAATTTTGGGACTGAATCTCGGCGCGGACGACTATATGGTCAAACCGTTCAATCCCCTCGAACTCATTGCGCGCATAAACGCGAACTTGCGCCGTTTCTACAAATTCGGCAACGCGCAGGACGAGGACACGGGCAAAATCACCATAGGCGAACTGACCCTCGACACCAACACGCTCACTCTCGAAAAGAGAGGCGTTCCCGTCAACCTCACCGCAACAGAGTATAAGATTTTGCTTATGCTTATGAAGTCGCCGGGTAGGGTGTTCACCAAAATGCAGATATACGAAGAAGTCAACGGCGACTACTATGCAAACGACGACAACACTATGATGGTGCATATCTCTAACATTCGCGACAAAATCGAGGACGACCCGAAAAATCCGCGTTACATAAAGACGTTAAGAGGTCTCGGATATAAGATTGAAAAACAATAAACTGCACGAAAATGAGGATTACGAGTTGCAAAACGGTGCTTTAAGTGCCGATTGTGACGATAATCGCAAAAAGAGCGGGCGCAACAAAAGAATGAAAAACGCGCCGCACATCGACAACGCAAGTTTTCTTGCGTTGCTTATTCGCAGTTTCGTTTCCTTTTCGCTGATTATAATTTTGGGCGTGGTTGCCATATTTATTTTGGTCAACTGGGCGTTTTCGCCAAACGGCATAAACATACGACAAAAAAATATTTCCGACTATAAATCCTATCTCGAAAACGGCAACTATCAAAAGATTCCGTCAAACAAAATTCTCAGCGACAACGGTTGGCTCGAAGTCGTTACGGCGGACGGAAACACCGTTTATTCCACTCGCGACGAAAGCGGCGTTTACACGCAAGGCGAACTCGATTGCATAGTCCGCTACAACGTCGGCGAAACGAGGGAAGTGCACAATTTCAAACTCGCAACAGACAAGTATAACTATCTCGTCACCATAAGTTACAACGACAGCGAGGGCAATCCGCAAGAGCGTTACTATCTTTTGAGCAAGGGCGACGACGGATTGTACCGTATCGTTTCGTCGTCCATTTCCACGACCAAAACGAGTTTCACGCAACGTGAGTACGAATATCTCACCTACAACGCCGTACATTCCGAACAAAGGCTGTATCGTCTTTCCTTTAAGGGCACGGACGGCGTGGATTATTACGCCGTTTTCCTCACCGAAAACGAAAACAACACTGCCGTCGTGTATTTGTTTATAGTGGTTATCGTACTTTGTATTCTCGCTCTGTTTGCGACGGTTATGGTGTTTTACGTGCGCTACATCAACAAGCACGTTCAAAAACCGCTTGCGGTGCTGTCCTACGCTATGACGACGTTCCCGTCGAAAGAAAAGCACGAGCATTTGAACTACAAAGGCTCGAAAGAGTTTGAACATCTTTACGACAGTTTCAACGAAATGGTGGACCTTCTCGACGCGAGCGAACAGCAACGACTTGCGCTCGAAGCGGACAAGCAGCGTATGCTTGCGGGCTTGTCGCACGACCTAAAAACCCCCGTCACCATAATTCAAGGCTTCACGAAAGCGATAAAAGACGGCTTGGTGAGTGACGAGGACAAGCAAAAGTATTTGCAGATAATCCTTACCAAATCCGACCAAATGGTCGCGCTAATCAATCAATTCTACGAGTACAACAAACTCGAACACCCCGACTTCGCGCTTGACAAAAAGCCTTGCGACGTTGCGGAACTTGCAAGAAGTTTCCTTGCGGGAATATACGACGAGTTCGAGATACGCGGCTACAACCTCGACGCGCAGATTTGCGAAGAACGCCTCGTTTGCGACTTGGACAAAGGGCAGTTCTTGCGCGTGTTCGAGAACATAACGGGCAACTTCTTCAAGTACACGCCGAAGGGTTCGACGTTGCTTTTCAGCGTTCAAAGAGAAGAAAATAAGGTGAAAATCGCAATCGCTGACAACGGACTCGGGATAAACGAGGAATCGAAAAAAGACGTGTTCGAGGCGTTCGTGGTGGGTGAAAAATCCCGCAACAATCAAGGTTCGGGACTCGGACTTGCCGTTTGTAAAAAGATAGTCACTATGCACGGCGGAAACATCGAACTTGCAAAAGAGCCTATAAAGGGTTACAACACCGAGTTCGATATTACGCTCGATTTAAGCGAGGATTCGCAAAAATGATTACCGTAAAAGTGCCCGCAAAACTCAATCTTTCGCTTGCCGTAACGGGCAAAAGAGGGAATATGCACACCCTCGATATGATTATGTATCCGTATGAAAAATACGCGGATATTGTCGAGTTTTGCCCCATAGAAGGAAAAGTCGGGTTCGACGTGTTCGTAAAGGGCGGTTTCGACGGCTTGGACGAGGAAAGATTTTTAGCCTTTGCTCGCGACAAATTCGACGCAATCGCAAAGCGTTTGCAAGTGGGCGGGAAAATCGAAATTTTCAAGGGCGTACCTCTCGGCGCGGGGCTTGGCGGCTCGTCGGCGGCGATAGCGTGCGCGTATAAAGCCGCAATCGAATATCTGCGCGAAAAAGGTCAAAATATGCCGTTAGATGTCGAGTTTTTGCTGTCTTTGGGCAGTGACGTGCCGTATATGGTTCACGGCGGCGTATGCCGCGTTTCGGGCGTTGGCGAAGCCATAGAAGAATTGAAAAGCGAAGGCAGAATCGAGGTGTGCGAGATTATCGCAAAGGGCGGAAGCGACAGCGGAAAATGCTATAAACTGCTCGACGAACTGTGCGGCGAAAAATTCGACGTCGCTAATGTTCCGACGACCGTTTTTGAAGCAATCGAAGTTGCGAGAAACGACCTTTTCGAGCCTGCCCGTATTCTTAATCCGCAAATAAAAGCCGCTTGCGACGAGTTGAAAGAGAGAGGATTCGACAAAATTTTTATGTCGGGAAGCGGAAGCACCGTTTTTGCAATTTCGGGATTCACAAAATAAAAATCTTACAAAAGTACGAAATAAAGTTCGTTTTTTAACATTTTTCACGAAATGATTTTTGCAAATTGCGCATTTTTGCAAAAAATTTACATTTTAACTCTTGTATGCGCGCGTGTTTTTTGTTACAATAAGCGTAAATAATATTAGAAGTATATCCTTGATTGATAAGGGATTTGCTTTTGGAGAAAGTAATGGCAAAACAAAAAGACAGTTATGCAAGTTATTTGTTCCACGAAGGAACGAATTATCAAGCGCATAAGATGTTCTCGCCCGTTCCGAGTGCGGAAGACGGCGTAGACGGTTGGGATTTCGCCGTATGGGCGCCCAACGCCGCGTCTGTTTCGGTCGTGGGCGATTTTAACGACTGGGACGTAAACGCCAACCGTATGCAGAAGCAAGACGACGGCGTATGGACGGCTTTCGTTGCCGGCGCAACGCAATTTCAAGCGTACAAATACGCGATAACGTCCGAGAGCGGCGAAACCGTCTTCAAATGCGACCCCTACGGATTGCATTTCGAGACCGCGCCCGCAAACGCTTCCAAACTTTACGACATTTCCGGTTACCGTTGGAAGGACAAAAAGTGGATGAGAGAAAGGGAAAACTACAATCCCTACGGCTCGCCTATCAACATCTACGAGATACATTTCGGCTCGTGGAAAAAGTATGCCGACGGCAACTACATCAATTACAGCGCGATGGCGGACGAGCTTATCCCTTACGTCAAAAAGATGGGTTACACGCACATCGAGGTTATGCCTCTCACCGAGTATCCTTTCGACGGAAGTTGGGGCTATCAGACGACGGGTATGTTTGCGCCGACTTCTCGCTACGGCACGCCGAAAGACCTTATGGAATTTATCGACCGTTGCCACAGAGCGGGCATAGGAATTATCCTCGACTGGGTGCTTGCGCACTTCCCGCGCGACGAGCAAGGTCTGCGCTTGTTTGACGGCACGCCTCTCTACGAATACGCCGACCCTCGCAAGGGCGAGCATAAAGAGTGGGGCACGATGGTGTACGACTTCGGCAAAAACGAAGTCAAATCTTTCCTCATATCCGCGGCGATGTTCTGGTTCGACGTATACCACATCGACGGAATCCGTTGCGACGCGGTTGCGAGTATGCTCTATCTCGACTACGGCAGAAAGGACGGCGAGTGGGCGCCCAACCAGTACGGCGGAAATTACAATCTCGAAGCAAAGGACTTCTTAAAGCAAATGAACACCGCAATACTTTCAAAGTATCACGGCGCGCTCACCATAGCGGAAGAAAGCACCGCTTATCCTATGATAACCAAGCCTGCCTACGACGGCGGACTCGGATTCAATTTCAAGTGGAATATGGGCTGGATGAACGACAGTTTGCATTATCTGTCCCTCGACCCGTTTTTCAGAAAAGACAATCACAACAACCTTACTTTCGCAATCACGTACGCATACAGCGAAAATTACATTCTTCCCATTTCCCACGACGAAGTCGTGCACGGCAAGTGCAGTATGATAAACAAAGTGCCGGGCGATTACGACCAAAAGTTCGAGGGACTCAAAGCGTTTTACGGCTTTATGATGGGACACCCCGGCAAGAAACTCAACTTTATGGGCAACGAGTTCGCGCAGTTCATCGAATGGAATTACGCACAACAACTCGACTGGTTCTTGCTCGATTATCCGCGCCACCGCACCTTCCAGAAGTTTATGAAAGACCTCAACGCTTTCTATCTCGAAAACAAGGCTATGTGGCAACTCGACTGCACCTACGACGGGTTCAAGTGGATAGTGGTGGACGACAATTCGCAAAACGTCGTATCTTTCATTCGCAAGGCGGCGGACGGCGAGTACGTCATATGCGTGGTCAACTTCTCGCCCGTCGAAAGGCTCAAATACGTTATGGGCGTACCCGAGGGCGTGACGTACAGAGCGGATTTGTATTCCGCGCTCAAAAAGTACGGCGGCGAGGAAGAAAGACGCCCCTCGTTCAGAGCGAGCGCGAAACCCTCGCACGGTTATCCGTATTCAATAAAAGTCAATATTCCCAAAAACTCTGTTATGTTTTTGAAGCCGGAATATAAGGAGGAAAAATAAATGAGCAAAATTTCCAAAAAGGAATGTATCGCAATGCTTCTTGCGGGCGGTCAGGGCACAAGACTGGGCGTGCTTACCTCGTCGGTTGCAAAACCCGCAGTGCCGTTCGGCGCAAAGTATCGCATCATCGATTTTCCGCTTTCCAACAGCATCAACAGCGGTATCGATACAATAGGCGTTCTCACGCAGTATCGTCCCTTCGAGTTGCATCAATACATAGGCAACGGTCAGCCGTGGGATTTGGACAGACTCAGCGGCGGTATCTACGTTTTGCCGCCGTATATGGGCGCAAAGTCGGGCGAGTGGTACAAAGGCACGGCGAACGCAATCTACCAAAATATAGACTTTATCGACAACTACAGCCCCGATTACGTCGTGATTCTGAGCGGCGACCACATCTACAAGATGGATTATCACGATATGCTCAAAGAGCATAAACGCAACGGCGCGGACTGCACCATTGCCGTGCGCGACGTACCCATCGAGGAAGCGAGCCGCTTCGGTATTCTCAACCTCAAAAAGAACAGCAAACAAATCGAGGAATTCGAGGAAAAACCGAAGAATCCCAGAAGCACGAAGGCTTCTATGGGCATTTATATCTTCACTTGGGAAAAACTGCGCAAGTACCTCATCGAAGACGAAAACGACAAGAACAGCGAAAACGATTTCGGCAAAAACATCATTCCCAAAATGCTCGCGGACGGACAAAGAATGTACGCCTATCAATTTGACGGCTACTGGAAAGACGTCGGTACGATTTCGTCCTTGTGGGAAGCGAATATGGACGTTCTCAAGGGCGACGAGTTCAATCTCGACGACGACAAGTGGAAGATTTATGCGCGTAACAACGCCGAGCCGCCGCACTACGTCGCGCCGACGGGCAACGTCATAAACTGCCTCGTCAGCGAAGGTACGGTCATCAACGGCACAGTCAAAAACAGCATAGTGTCCAACTCGGTCAAAATCGGCAAAGACGCGTATATCGAGGAATCCGTCATTATGCCCGGCGCGGTCATCGAAGACGGCGCGGACGTCAGATATTCAATCGTCGGCTGGAATGCGGTCGTCGGCAAAAACAGTATGGTCGGCGAAACGCTCGAACATTGCAACCCGGGCGAGTGGAAAATCAGCGTCATCGCCCCGAACTACACTCTTGCACCGAACTCGGTCGTCGGCGCAAACGAAATGATAGGTTAAGGAGGGAAGAATATGAAAAACAATACGATGGGCGTTTTGTTCGCGTCCGACCCCGACAGCCATCTTAACGATTTGACGATTCATCGTACCACGGCTTCGTTGCCGTTTGCGGGAAGATACCGTCTTATCGACTTCGCGCTGTCCAACCTCGTGCACTCGAATATAACCACGATAGGTATCGTCACGCGCAACAACTACAATTCCCTTATGGACCACCTTCGTATGGGTCGCGACTGGGACTTGAACAGAAAAAACAGCGGTCTTACGCTTTTCCCGCCTTTTGCGTTCAACAGCGAGCATAAGGTTTACAAGGGCAAAATCGAAGCGTTGTTCAATCTGCGCGGCTATCTTTTGAACAACAACGAGGAATACGTCGTTATATCCAACACGAATATCGCTTGCAACATCGATTTTGACGAAATCGAGGCTTTCCATATCGAAAAGGGCGCGGATATAACCGTTCTTACCTACAAAACCGACGATATTACGCCGAGAAAACTCATCATTTCTTCGGACAAAAATCACCGTATCACCGATATGCGCTACGCAGTGGCAAGCGACACGGGCAAGCAACAATGCAACCTCAACGTCTACTTCATCAAGAAGGACTTGCTCATATCCCTCGTTGACAACGCCTACGCGCACGGCTGCTACGACTTTGAAAAGGACATTCTTCAAGAAAACCTTTCCGAACTCTATATTATGAACTACGAGGTCAAGGAATACGTCGCCGTCATCGACCGTATCCCGACCTATTTCAAACGCAGTATGGACTTGCTCAAACCCGAAGTGAGAGACGCCTTGTTCTACAAACATTCCACCATTCTCACCAAGGTCAAGGACAGCGTTCCCGCAAGGTATAAAGGCGGCGCAAACGTCAAAAATTCAATCATCGCCGACGGTTGCGTCATCGACGGTACTGTCGAAAACTCGATTCTTTTCCGTTCCGTCAAGGTCGGCAAAGGCGCGGTCATTCGCAATTCCATCGTTATGGAAGACACCATCGTTATGGAAAACGCCTCTCTCGATTACACCATCACCGACAAAGACGTTATCATTCAGCCGGGACGTGTGTTGAGCGGGTATGAGACTTATCCGATGGTGGTCGTCAAAGGCAAAGTAATTTAATTTGAGCGCGCTATTGAGCGCATAGCGGCGTCAGACACCTTCGCCCGTCAACTCATTTACGCATTGTAAATTAGGGTTGCCGTGCGGAAGTATCTTCCTTGCTCTGCATCTCAATATCGCACTCAAAAAGCGCGCTATTTGGCGTGATACCGCGTCTGACGTGCAAATATCACGCTTAAATAAAGAGATAAAAGTTGCGCTCAAACAAACAAATCGGGTGCGGGTGTTCCCGCCATCAATTATTAATTAATAATTATTCATTATTAATTAGCAAAGAGGCATATTTATGAAAATTCTATTTGTTGCATCAGAAGCAATGCCGTTCGTCAGGTCGGGCGGATTGGGCGACGTTGCCGGCGCGCTTCCGAAGGCTCTCAATGCGCTCGGTCACGATTGCAGAGTTATCATTCCTTTCTACAAAGAGGAAATCAAAGAAACTTATCGCGATTCGTTCAAGTTCGTCGCTTCGACGTTCGTCGATTTGAGTTGGCGTCGTCAATACTGCGGCGTTTACGAAGCGGTTTACGACGGCGTAACTTACTACTTCGTGGACAACGAGTATTATTTCAAGCGAAAAGGTCTTTACGGTCATTTCGACGACGGCGAACGCTTTGCGTTCTTCTCAAAAGCCGTTCTCGAAGCGTTGCCGCTCATCGACTTTTATCCCGACGTGTTGCACGCAAACGACTGGCACACCGCGCTTACGCCCGTATTCCTCGACGTGTTCTATCGCGCAAGCGAGGATTATCAACGCATAAAGACGGTGTTCACAATCCACAATATCGAGTTCCAAGGCAAGTACGGCGACAGCCTCATAGGCGACATTCTCGGTTTGCCCGAATGGGCGCGCCCGCTCGTTATGAACGGCGACTGCGTAAACTATATGAAGGGCGGTATCGAATCCTCTAACGCCGTCACCACCGTCAGCGAAACGTACGCGCAAGAGATTCTCGACCCGTTCTATTCCTACGGACTCGAGGGTATACTTTCAAACCGCAGATACAAACTTCACGGCGTCGTCAACGGCATAGACCAAGTGCTTTACGACCCCAAGACCGACAAGAAACTCTTTGCGGATTACACCGTCAAAAACTACGCGGTCAAGAAGGCGGAAAACAAGAAGGCTCTTTGCGAGATGATAAACTTGCCGTTTGACGAAAATCGTCCGCTCATCGCAATGGTCACGAGACTCACCGAACAAAAGGGGCTCGACCTCGTGGGCGCGGTTATCGACGATATTATGCGCGCGGACGTTCAAGTGGTGGTTCTCGGCACGGGCGACTGGAAGTACGAGAATATGATTAAGTCCGTCGAAGAACGTCATCCCAACAAGTTCAGAGCAATTCTCGCGTTTTCGAGCGATTTGGCAAGCAAACTTTACGGCGCGAGCGATATGTTCCTTATGCCGTCCAAATTCGAGCCGTGCGGACTTTCGCAACTCATCGCAATGCGTTACGGTTCAGTGCCCGTGGTTCGCGAAACGGGCGGACTCAAAGACACCGTGCCCGCGTACAATCCCGAAACGGGCGAGGGCAAAGGTTTCACGTTCAAGACCTACAACGCATACGATATGCTCGACGCGATTTGGCGCGCTTACGCAACCTACAACGACAAGGACAACTGGGACAATATCGTCAAAAACGATATGAAATCCAATTTCAGTTGGGAAGTCAGTGCCAAAAAGTACGTCGACATCTATCAGAATCTGTAAAAACTCACTTTGCGGCAACGTCGCAAGGCTATAAAAATAAAAATTAATTATCTTTCGTCCGGGGGAAAGCGGAAGGAAGGAAAGGATATGAAATTCAACATTACGCAAAAGGAAATTAAAAACAGCATTTCCGGCGTGCTAACGAGTTATTTCGGCGTAAAACCCGAAGACGCAAGCAAAGCGCAAATCTACCGCGCAACTTGTATGGTCATTCGCGATTTGCTCACCAGCGAACGCGTAAACTTCAAGAAAGAGTGCCGTGCGCAGAACGCAAAACAAGTCTACTATATGTCGATGGAATTTTTGCTCGGCAGGTCGCTTCGCAACCATCTTTTCAATATGGGTATCACCGACGAGGTGACCAAAGCCGTTGAAAGTTTCGGCGTAAAGATGGACGAAATCTACGCTTTCGAGCCCGACGCGGGTCTCGGAAACGGCGGCTTGGGCAGACTCGCCGCGGCGTATATGGACGCGCTCACGTCCTGCGACTATCCCGCAAACGGATTCTGCATTCTTTACGATTACGGCATTTTCAAGCAAGTCATCGTTGACGGTTGGCAACTCGAACAACCCGACGATTGGCTCAAAATGGGCGACGTTTGGCTCAATCCTCGTCCCGAAGAAACCTATCAAGTCAAGTTCGGCGGCGTGGTGGACCAAAACTGGCAAGACGGCAAACTCACCGTAACGCAAAGAGATTGCACCGTCGTCAACGCCGTGCCTTACGATATGAACGTATCGGGTTACGACACGAGCGCGGTCAATCGTTTGAGACTTTGGAAGTCGCAAGCGCCGCAAGATTTCGATATGGATATGTTCAGCAAGGGCGAATATATCAAGGCGAGCGCGGCAAAGGCTATGGCAGAGTCCATCAACAAAGTGCTTTATCCCGCAGACGACCACATCGAAGGCAAATCCTTGCGCCTTAAACAACAATACTTCTTCGTTTCGGCGTCAATTCAATCCATTTTGCGCCGTCACTTGAAGTTCAATCCCAGCCTCGACAACCTCGCGGACAGAGTGGCAATCCACATCAACGACACGCACCCCACGCTTTGCATACCCGAACTTATGCGCCTTCTTCTCGACGAATACGGCTACGGTTGGGATCAGGCTTGGGACATCACCACGCACGTCATTTCCTACACCAACCACACCGTTATGGCGGAAGCGCTCGAAAAGTGGCCTCAAAGCCTTTTCCAAAGTCTGCTTCCTCGTATCTACCAAATCGTGCAAGAAATCAATCAACGTTTCTGCGGCGAGTTGTGGGCGTACTATCCCAACAACTGGGACGTCGTCAACCGCAACGCGATTCTCGCAAACGGTCAAGTCAAAATGGCAAATCTCTGCCTTGCGACTTCGCACACGATAAACGGCGTAAGCGCGTTGCATAGCGATATTCTCAAAAACGACGTTTTTGCGGATTACTATAGTATGCACCCCGAAAAATTCACCAACGTCACCAACGGCATTACGCACAGACGTTGGGTCGCGCAAGCAAATCCGCGCCTTGCGAGTTTGCTCAACGAACTCATCGGCGACGGTTGGCTCAAAGACGCAGACAAATTGCAAGACTTGCAAAAGTATATGGGTGACAGACAAGTGCTCGACCGCCTTGCCGACATCAAACTTCAAAACAAGCAAGACCTTGCAAAATATATTCTCGAACACAACGGCGTAGAAGTCGATCCGAGCAGTATATTCGACGTACAAGTCAAGAGATTGCACGAGTACAAACGTCAACTTCTCAACGCGCTCAATATCCTCGACCTCTATTTGCAAATCAAAGAGAATCCGAACCTCGACATTCATCCGCGCACGTTCATTTTCGGCGCGAAAGCGGCAAGCGCGTACTATATGGCAAAGCAAATCATTCGCTTCATATGCGCGCTCGGCGATCTCGTCAACAACGATCCCGACGTCAAGGGCAGACTCAAAGTCGTGTTCCTTGAAAACTACCGCGTATCCCTTGCCGAAATCATTATGCCGGCGGCGGAAGTCAGCGAGCAAATCTCTCTTGCGGGCAAAGAGGCGAGCGGTACGGGCAATATGAAGTTTATGATAAACGGCGCGCTTACGATCGGTACGCTCGACGGCGCAAACGTCGAAATCCATTCCGAAGTCGGCGACGGCAACATCTTCCTTTTCGGTATGCTCGCAAACGAAGTCGAGGATTTGTGGCGCAGAGGTTACAATCCCTCGCACTATTATCAAACCAATCCGCGTATCAAACGCCTCATCGACACGCTTCGTCAAGGCATCAACAACATATCTTTCGGCGAAATTGCGGACTCGCTCACGACGGGTCGCGGCGGTCAACCCGACAGTTATATGGTTCTTGCGGACTTCGACAGTTACTCGGCGGCGCAACGTCGCGTAAACGACACATACCTCGACAAAGAAACGTGGAATCGTATGTCGCTCGTCAACATCGCAAAAGCGGGATTCTTTGCGGCAGACAGGTCGGTTGAGGAATACGCAACTCGCATTTGGAACTTGCAAAAAGTTCGTCATTGAGCGACTAATTTCGTCAGCAACGCCCGAACGTCAACTCATTTACAAAAAGCAAATTAGGGTTGTCGTTTGGACATCGCTTCCTTATTATTCATCTCATTGACGCACTTTTTGAAAATAAAAGCAAATCACGCAACGCGCACACAAAAAGCAAAAACGGACGTAACCGATTTTGACTAACGTGCGCGTCGTGCGCAATAATTAGTTTCGGGGTGCGGGGTAAAACCCCGCCCTCAATTATTAATTATTCATTATCGATTAACCGTATGTACAATCCTTTGCTTCACAAAAAGCCGTACGGGGCAAGCGTTATGAATCAAGAAACGCGCATAACTTTCCCCGTTGACAACTCGCTTGGCATAAAGCGAGTTTTTGTCGTATTGCGCCAAGTTTTCGGCGAGGGCGGCGAAGTCGCGGGCGAGTCCTTGCGCTACGAATTGCCGCTGTCGCACTGTGAAAACGGACAAGACTTTTTCGTCGGTTCTTTCGCGCTTTCGGCGTGGGGCATTTGGCAGTATCGCTTCGAGGGCGAGTTTGCAAACGGCGATTTGGCGTTTTTCGGCAGAGGACTCGACGGAACGGCGATTCGCGGCGATTGGTTGCCCGAATGGCAGTTAACAGTAACGAAATGCGACTATAAAACGCCGAATTGGGCAAAACAAGGCGTAACATATCAAATATTTGCCGACAGATTTTGCAAGGTCGGGGACAAGCCGTTCACAAAAAGAGGCAGATTGCACGCCGATTGGTACGAACGTCCCGACATCGCCGAGGACGGCAGAGATTACCGCGCGGACGACTTTTTCGGCGGCAATATCGAGGGCATAATCTCGAAACTCGATTATCTTCAATCGCTCGGCGTAAGTCTGATTTATCTTTCGCCCGTGTTCGAGTCTTGCTCGAATCACCGTTACGATACGGGGGATTATCTGAAAATCGACCCGCTGTTCGGCACTGAAGAAGAATTTGAAAATCTCGTAAAAAAAGCCGACGAAAAGGGCATAAAAATTATGCTCGACGGCGTGTTTAACCACACGGGTTCGGACAGCAAATATTTCAACAAAGAGGGAACGTATCCCGATTTGGGCGCATACCAAAGCAAGCAATCGCCGTACTTCGATTGGTACTATTTCACAAAGTATCCCGACGAATACGCGTGCTGGTGGGGTAGCACCGTCGTTCCGACCGTCAACAAGAGCGCGCAAGGATTTTGCGATTTGATTTTGGGCGAAAACGGCGTTATCGACAAGTGGTCGAAAGCGGGCGTAAAAGGCTGGCGACTCGACGTAGTGGACGAATTGCCCATAGATTTTACAAACAAACTTTGCTCGCGTATCAAAAGCGAGGGCGAGGATATGCTCGTTGTCGGCGAGGTTTGGGAAGACGCTTCGATAAAGATTGCGTACAGCGAATGGCGACCCTATTTTATGGGCGAGCAACTCGATTCGGTTATGAATTATCCGTTCAAGGAAGCGATTTTGGCATACGCGCTCACGGGCGACAAAAACGCGTTCATATCCGACGTTACGACCATATTAGAGCATTATCCCAAACAATCTCTCGACGTTCTTATGAACCTTGTGGACAGCCACGACACCGCTCGCGCGATAACCGTTCTTTCGGGCGTAAAACCGCCTTATTCAAAGAAGGACAGAGCGGACTTTACACTCTCTTGCGAGCAGTACGACCTTGCAAAGCGCAGACTAAAACTCGCAAGCGCGTTGCAGTATACCTTGCCGGGTGTTCCGTGCGTGTTTTACGGCGACGAGGTCGGCAAACAAGGCTACGAAGACCCACTCAATCGCGGAACTTATCCGTGGGGCAGAGAGGATAACGATTTGCTTGCGCATTATCGAAAACTCGGCGAATTGCGCCGCACTTTCGCACCGTATTTGCAAGGCGAAACGCATTTCGTACCCGACCCCGACAAACTAATTTTCGAGCGTGTTTGCATGGGCGGCGTATTGCGAGTCGAATCGCAAGACTTGTGGCTTTCGATAAGCGTAAATGGAAAAGTACAACTTGAAATTAATAATTAATAATGAATAATTAATAATTGCGGAAGGCGAAGCCTTTTTTGAAACGGACACTCTGAACGAGTGTTCTTTTTGTATACAAATTCACTTATTCGTAGCCTACGTATACACGGAATGTGCTAATTCGCAGACGGAACACGAGTCGCAAGGCGGAAGATTTGAATATTCCGTATGTCATTCCGTCAATGTCGAGTGAGGAAACTTGCTTGCAAGGGTTTCCGAACGACGAAATTTTTGGAGTGATTGCATTTGCACTTGTGCAAATTAAAGCCGTAGGCTTGCGCTAATGCGCACAATCACTGTGGAGCGTAAGCGTGGGAATCCAGCCGTAGGCGCATTTCGCTTCGCTTGATTGTCACGGCACAACATTCGTTGTACCTCACAATGACATATGGTAGATTTGAATTTTCCATTTGCGCCGACGGCGCAATAACCAAGCAGATAATCTTGCGAAATTGTGGCGTGAGTTTTTGCCCGTTTTATTTTGAGAGCAAAGATTCTCTGCGCGGTAGAAAGATTAAAAAAGCGATATATAAAAAGAAAGCACGCATTTGCGTGCTTTCTGTAAGCATATCGCTTTTTTAATCGGCGTCGAGTGCATCCAATCTGATTTGTTTCTTTTCCTCTTTGGTGAGTTTTCTGCCTTTGGTGAGTTGCTTGCTGTCACCGTGTTTGACGAAGAACATCAACACGATTGCAATGACGATGCAAATTGCACTGTAAAGGAACAAATACTTGTTGCCGCCTGCGTCCATAATCGCGCCGCCGATTGCGGGGGTGATTGCTTGTGCGGACATCGTTGCAACGTAGTAGTAACCGGTGTATTGACCGACCGTTTCCGCCGTCGAGAGTTCGGTGACCATCGGGAACGTGTTGACGTTTGCAATGATAAGACCGAAGCCTGCGATGAGGTAGAACAGAGCGAACAGCACTGCGGGGATAGCCGCAACGTCGTTGGGTTGAACGGCAAAGCAGATGAGCAAGAATGAAACGACTGCGAGTGCGAAGCCGATCATAATGGATTTTCTTCTGCCGATTTTTGCCGCCATATAACCGACGGGGATAAATGCGATTGCGCTTATACCCATCGAAACGCCCGAAATGATGGACGCAACGCCTGCGGAAAGGTTGAGCGCTTTCGTCGTGTAAATGGAAAGGTTGGACGAAACCGCGTTGTAGCCCATAAACCACATAAAGATGGAAGCGAGAATGAGCGCAAACGATTTGAGTCTGCCTTTTTCGAGGTCGTTTTTCGAGCCCCACCATTCTTTGGGGGATTGATGCTTTTTCTTTGTGTTTTCGACAACTTGCTTTGCAAAATCGAGAGTTTCGGGCGCGACTTCGTCTTTCGTCGTGCCGTTGACGATTTCTTGCGCCTCGCCGTCGGGTTTGCTGTCGAGGTTGTATTCTGCGTCGCCTTCGGAAATGAGTTCTTCGGCAAATTTTTCCGCTTCGGGATTCTCGCCTTCCGCAAAGTCGTCGATTTCGTATTCCTTGCAGATTTCTTGGCATTTTGCAACCATCTTACGCTCGTTGACGAGAGCGAGGAATCCTGCCAAAAGCAAGAGCATACCCGCCGCAACCGAACCGAAGATGATGACGTAGTTTTCAAGGCGTTGACCGAACAGAACCACCGTGTAAATCAAGAACGCTATTGCGCCGCCGATACCGCCGCAAAGGTTGATGATAGCGTTTGCTTGCGAGCGCAAAGGCTTCGGCGTGACGTCGGGCATAAGCGCGACTGCGGGGGAACGGAAGGTTGCCATTGCGATAAGCACCAAAAGAAGAATGACCATATACACGACGAGGCTCTTGATACCGGCGTCGGTCTTCGTGCATTTTTCGTGAACTTCGTTGCTTATGTAGTTGTTCATACCCGCCGCAACGTATTTCTTGTAAGCGGCGTTGCTGTCAACGAGGTCTTGATACGTCTTGCCTTCGACGGGCGAAGCGGCAGACAAATCTTCGACGACGTTGCCGTCATAGTAGTACGTCGTTGCGCCGAGCATATTGAGGACGGCTTTTTTGGACGTCATCTTGCCGTAGTAGCGCAAAGACACGAAGTTTTCTCTCGTGACCTTATTGTTGTTGAGGTAGGTGAGGTCGCAATAGTTTGCGCTGCCTTCCTTGCCAGCGACTGCGTTGTCGTACCATTCTTCGAGAAGCGGTTGCATAAACGTGTCGCTGTCGAGTTGCGCTTCGATTTGAGTGGTGAGTTCTTCCGCTTTTGCTTGTTGCTTGAGTGTGGCAACGGGAACGAACACCATAAGTACTACCGCGCAAACCGTACCGATGACGATAAACGGCGTACGGCGACCCCATTTTTTGACGAGTTTGCCGTGAGCGTTGTCGCTGAGTTTGCCGAAAAGCGGCAACATAAAGAGGGACAAGAGGTTGTCAAGACCCATAATGATACCGCGCGCCCAACTCGGCAAGCCGTATGCGTGTTCCAAAAGAAGGGGAACGACAAAGTCGTATGCCGTCCAGAACAGCATAATGATTGCAAACGCAAAGCCGACCTTGAAGGTCTGGGGATAGTCGAGTTTGAGAGGCGGTCTGCCTTTCTCGTCGAGCACTGGTGCGGGTTTTTCCTTTTTACTCATAATAATCTCCTACAACAGAATATCCATAAATTACGCGTACGCACGCGCACGATAATACAGATAAATATATTATAGTGTAAAAATGTCGGATTGTAAATACTCAATATAAGTCAAATGTGTAAATTTTTTGTAAAATGCGCGGTGGTTTTCAAGGAGTTACAGACTTATAAATCCATAGCAAAGCATTCCGACGACGGCGGATATGACGATAATAAGAATAGGTTGCAGAGTTTTGCCTTTGATTTTTACAAACGATATGCCGAATAGAAATACGAAAAGGCAAGTGCCTATCAAGTCGAATTGTACGGCGTCGTGAGAGAGAACGCTCGATATTCCGAACAGCGTGGACAGCACGAAACCGACGAACACTGCAACGAGCAATCCCGTCACCGTCGAGCGAACGTATGCGAAAACGCTTTGCACGGCAGGCTTCTTTATAAGATTTGAAAACGCCATAGCGACGAGCGTTATGATGATAAGAGAGGGCAGCACCACGCCGAAAGTCGCGCAAACCGCGCCGAGTATGCTTTCGCCGACGCCCGCCGATTGCAAGACGGACACGCCCGTATACGTCGCGATATTCACGGCAAACGGCCCCGGCGTGCTTTCGGAAATTGCGATAAAGGATTGCACTTCTTCAATCGTCAGCCAGCCTTTTTCGACGACTTCTTGACTTATCATAGGAATCATCGCTTGCCCGCCGCCTATCGTGAAAAGCCCTATTTTGAAAAACGTCCAAAAGAGTTGAAGATATATCATTTTTTATCCCCCTCTTTGACGCTATTCGCTGCGGTTTGATTTTCCGAAATTTGCGCTATATTCTCGCAATCGGCGGTTTTATATGCGGAATCGAGACTATAAAAGTCGGTTTCGCGCACGTATTCGTCTTTTTCGAGAGTGCGACCCACGCGCTCGTTATAGTATTCGGGCGTGCCTACCGAGTGCAGAATTTTCTTGTCGTACACGCTCTTTATCGCCATTGCCGCGCACGCTATGACTATGGTCGAAAGTATGATGTATATCACTCGAACGTTTGTCAAAAGCACGAGCAAAAACGACGCGAGCATAAGCAAGTAGGACAGCAAATTCTTTTTCACGTCTTTGAAAAACGTGAACACCGCTTTTGCAATCAGCACCAAAACGCCCACGCGTATGCTCTTGAAAAAGTAGCCCGCCCATACGTTGTCTTTGACGAGTTCGATGATGTAACTTAGCGCGATTATGACGATGAGCGAGGGGATAACCACGCCCAACGTCGCAACGATTCCGCCGAGAACGCCGCACTTTTTCACGCCTATGTACGTTGCCGTATTTATGGCGATAGGCCCCGGTGTACTTTCCGCAATGGCAAACACGTCGGCAAGTTCGTCGTGGGTTATCCAACCTTGCTTTTTGACGACTTCGGCTTCTATGAGCGACAGCATCGCATATCCGCCCCCAAACGAAAACAAGCCTATTTTGAAAAATATGCCGAACAGTTTTAATAAGGATAACAGATATTGTTTCTTGCTTTGCTTTTCCATAGTTTTGACAAAAAAAGTATATCACTCGCACTCGTCGTTGTAAAGTGCGCTCAAACCCTTTGCCAAAACGCAAACTCGTGCTAAAATATAAATATGATACTTTGCGGATACGAAAAATTTTCAATGGTCGATTTCGACGGCAAAATCGCTTGCACCGTGTTTACGGGCGGGTGCAATTTCCGCTGTCCGTTCTGCCACAACGCGCCGCTTGTCGTCGGCAACCTCAAATCGCAGCAAATCGACGAAAACGAGGTTTTCGATTATCTTCAAAAGCGCAAAGGACTCGTGGACGCCGTGTGTGTGACGGGCGGCGAACCTACGCTTCAACCCGACCTCTGCGATTTTTTGGCAAAGGTGAGAGGTATGGGTTACGCAACCAAACTCGACACCAACGGACTTCGTCCCGACGTGCTTAAAGCCGTGCTTGACGACAAACTCGTCGATTACGTCGCAATGGACGTGAAAAACAGCCCCGAAAAATACGCACATACCGTCGGCGTTCAAAACGTCGATATGGGCAAAATTCTCACCAGTATTCAACTTCTCAAAGACAGCGGCATTGATTTCGAGTTCCGCACAACTTTGATAAAAGAGTTCCACACCGCCGACGACGTTCAAAAAATCGCCTATCTCGTGTCGGGCGCGCCCCGATATTTTATGCAAAAATACAACGACAACGACGGTTGCATCGCGCACGGTTACACCCCCGTGCCCAAAGCCGATGCGGAAAGTTACAAAGAGTATTTTGCGGATAAAGTCGGTTTAGTATCCCTTCGCGGCTATAAGTAAAACTGCGCTATTTGGCGAATAACTGTGTCAAAGCCCTTTTGCTCATCCGTCACGTACGATTTAGTACGCTGGGTGGATTCGCAAAAGGGCTTTTCCTTGTTCTTCATCCAAATAGCGCAGTTTTACGTTTAATAATGTGTTTAGTTCTTCATCTCAATATTGCGGTTGAGAGTAATGCGTTAAGCATCGATTTATGCAGTTTTACACTAACTCGTTCGCAGATGGAACACGAGCCGCAAGGCGGCGAGAAAAGCGAGCGTCGAAGCTCGACGATTAGTATCGTCCGACTGTGCCGTTTGGGTGCGTAGCTGGCACACAAAGGACGATGGCATAATGAGTGAAATGCCCCTATCTATGCGAGCACCGAGTGTTGTCCCCCGCTACGCGGTCGCCGTGGGTTCCCTCAAACTTGCGCAGAGGGGGAATGGCGATAGGGAAAACACCTGAGGAAAGGGGAAACTTTAATTTTTTGATTCGTGTTTGTAAAAAGGTATGTGGTAGAGGTATATTTAATAAATGATTTCCTATTTAATTTCAAACAAATCGTTCGGGGTTATATCGAGTCTTTTGCAAAGATAAATGATTTTTTCGTAATCGAGTTCGATTTTTCCCGTTTCGTATTCGCTGTAATCGGGTTGGTATTTTCCGAGTTCGTCGGCAATTTGTTTTTGCGTAAGCCCCATCGCTTTTCGTGCCGATTTAAGATTGTTTCCAACAATTTTTCTTATGTCCATTTTTCTGCTCATAGATAGTATTTGGATAAAATATAGTAAAAATTCCATATTTGGTATTGACATATAGGAATAATTCCTATAAAATTGGTTTGATTTTCAACAAAGGGGGAAAATATGAAAAAGCACAGATTTGTTATTTTTGCGATGATTTTTGTCGTTGCACTATCATTTTCGCTTATGGGGTGTGATGAAAAAAGCGAGGACAATGTTGTCTTTCTTAATCAAGATATGACGACGGAAGAACTCGCGAATTTAATAAATGGTTGCACGAATTTTACCTATGTTCAAAAAAACTGGAATTTTGAATTAAAGTATACTGAAAACGGTGTATCGGTAGTATCTGGGAATATCACTTTAAACCAGAATGAAGAACGATTGATGAGAGAAAGAATTATTTTCTGGGAAAGCGGCAGAGCATATACAATTACAATCGAAACGTCTGCAGATAACAACCAAGTTTTGGAAAGCGAAATTGAAATCGTTGAAATGACAAGAGAAGATTTTGATAGTTTTCTAGAAGATAGTTTGATTATAGAAGAATTCGATAGCTTTTTTGACGATGGCTTTTTGCAATCTTTAAAACAATATATGATAACTATGTGTGAAACTTACGCTTGGCATATAGAGAATAATCAAGTCGTAATCGATAGGGTTGGATTAGTATTAAAGGATTTCAATCAAACGAGTTTGGATATTCCGGAAGAATATAAAAACTATAAAGATTTACCGCTGACGGAACAACAATAAGAGCAATACCTTATTTAACTAAAAAAGCACCCCTTGAAAGCGAACGGATTTATTTGCGTTAACGAGTTCGCAGACAAGGGGTGATTTTACATTATCCGCGGGATTGAGGCGTTTTGACGTTTACGAAGCCTTGCGCGGCTTTGCAAAGAGGACATTCTTTCCAAGCCTCTTTTGACGAGGATTCGTAGCCGCAACCCGCGCAACGCCACGTCGTGGATTTCTCTTTTTTGTATAGAGTGTCGTTTTTGAGTTGATTGTGCAAGTCCTCGAAGGTCTTTTTGTGCTGTTTTTCGACGTCGGCAAGCATTTTGAAGGTGTTTGCGATGTTCTCGAAGCCTTCCGAACGCGCCGTTTTTTCAAAGGATTTGTACAATTTGATTTCGGTTTCGTGGTCTTCGGCGGCGAGTTTGAAGTTGTCCGTCAAATTCCATTTTTCCTTGAACGGATAGCCTGCGGTTATGTCGATGTTGTCGATTTGCTCTTTGCTCGATTGCTGAATGAGGGTGTACAAGAGTCTTGCGTGGTTAAATTCGTTGTACGCGATTTTGTCCACCACTTCGGCGAGGGCGTTGTAGCCTTGATTGCGCGCGCCGTATTCGATAAACCGGTATCTTACGTACGCTTGCGTTTCGCCGACGTACGCGCGTGCGAGATTTTGATAGGTTTTGCTGTCTTGAAGTTTCATATGCTTCTCCTTCTTTTTTGAATTATGCAAGGATTATTGCAATTTTCGCGGCGTTTTATTCGGATTTTTGACCGTAAAACGCAATATTTTCATTTGCAATCAAAATGCGCAAAAGTCTTTTAATATCCGCGCGGAAGTGGTATCATTATATAGAAATAAAGTTTGGCGACTTCGGTTGCAGAAGGAGTTATATATATGAGCGATTGCACTCACGATTGCGGTTCTTGCTCAAAGGACTGCTCGTCAAGAATTACGTTTGAAAAGCAAAATCCGCTTTCCAACGTGAAAAAAGTTATAGGCATCGTCAGCGGAAAGGGCGGCGTAGGCAAGTCTCTCGTCACGTCGTTGCTTGCCGTGGGCAAGGCAAGAGAGGGCAAAACCGTGGCGATTTTGGACGCGGACATCACGGGGCCGTCCATACCTCGTGCTTTCGGAATCAGAGGCACGGTCGAGGGCGACGCCAACGGAATTTATCCGCGTTTGAGCAATTCGGGCATAAAAATCGTTTCGTCCAACTTGCTTTTGGACGACGAAACCGACCCCGTGATATGGCGCGGTCCTGTCATTGCGGGTATGGTCAAGCAGTTCTGGACGGACGTCGTTTGGGACGACGTGGACTTTATGTTTGTGGATATGCCCCCGGGAACGGGCGACGTACCTCTTACGGTGTTCCAATCCATCAAACTCGACGGCATAATCATCGTCACTTCGCCGCAAGACCTCGTGTCAATGATTGTCGAAAAAGCCGTGAAAATGGCAAACAAAATGAATATCCGCATTTACGGCGTCGTCGAAAATATGAGTTATATCGTATGCCCCGATTGCGGAAAGCATATCGAGATTTTCGGTTCGGGCAAGGTTGACAAAGTGGCAAAGGATTTCGACCTCAAAGTTCTCGGCAAGTTGCCTATGGACCAAAGAGTTGCGTTTGCAGTAGACAACGGCGACGTCGAGATTCTGAGCACGGACGGACTTAAAGCCGCACTCGATGAGATTGAAAACTAAAACCGTTTCGAAGACGGAATTGGAATCGCAAGGCGATGACCGTAGCGAGCGTCGAGCTTGACGGAAAGTACAAGTGAACGGGCGAGTGTGGATTTTTTCGCCCGTGAACGAGTGTCATAACAAGAGGACGATACTTTTCTATGCGAGCACCGAGTGTTGCCCCACGCAGAGCGGACGCCGTGGGTTCCCTCAAAGTATGCAGAGGGGGAACGGC
>CAKQLT010000010.1:0-27807 GCA_934254715.1 uncultured Clostridia bacterium
GCCAAAATATTTGTCAAGCCATCTTGAAAAGATGGGTGACAAGTGTTTTGCATCCGGCGCAAAACAATTATTAATTAAAAACGGCGCATATCGCGCCGTTTTTTATCGTTATCATTATTATTTCGTATACAAGTCCAACTCGTCTTCGACGTACTGGAACTTTTTGACTTTCGGATTGTTTATAATCTCGCCTCGCAATGCCACCGCTTTGGGATTGCGCAACGCTTCCAGATTTTCGAGGGGATTGCCGTCAACAACCATAAAGTCTGCGGATTTGCCTTCCTCGATAGTGCCCGTTTCGCCGTCTATGCCGGCAATCTTTGCGTTGACTTCGGTTGCGGTATGAATGGCAAATTCGTTGCTCACGCCGAGATATTTTTGGAAGTAGCGAAGTTCGCGCCACATATCGTAGTGTGTGACGAACGGGCAAGCCGTGTCCGTGCCGAGTCCGACGGGAATGTCGTTTTCAAGGCATTTTCTTGCGCAGTCGAGCATACCCTCGAACACCACCTTGCCGTTGACCTTGTGAAGCGGTGTGCCGCCCGATACCGAGAGGTCGAACATACAGAGGGGAATCGTGGGGGATATGGTCAAAACGTGCGCAGAGCCGTTTTGCTTGAACAATTCGATTTCGTGTTCGCCGACGTTTGCGCCGTGTTCGATCGTGTCCACGCCGCCTTCGAGCGCAACCGTTACGCCAAGCGGACTTTCGACGTGCGCCGCAACCTTGAATCCGAGTTTGTGAGCCTCGTCACAGCACGCTTTGACGATTTCGGGGGACATACGCAATACGCCCGGTTCGCCTTCTTTCTTTGCGTCGAGAACACCGCCCGTAATCATAAGTTTGATGAGGTCGGGATTTGTTTTTGCAATCTCGCGGACGTAGCGTCTGCCGTCTTCGGGGTCTTTCGCTTCGTACGCCAACAAGCCCGCCATATGTCCGTCTTTGACGGACACCGCCATATTCGACGCAAGCACTCTCGGCGCTTTCAACTTGCCCTTTGCGCCGTTGTCGCGAATCCTCGAATCTATGTCGTCGAGTCCGCCCACCGTACGGATTGTCGTAACGCCGGACAAAAGTTCGACTTTGGCGTAGTTTGCGCACATACGGTACACGATATACTTCGTCAGCGCGTGATTCATAAGCATACGCACGGTTTTCTTGTTCTGTTTTTTCGTGTCTTTCGGCATACCCGAACCCGGAAGGTGAACGTGCAGATTGATAAGACCGGGAAGAAGATATTTTCCGTTCAAATCCACCACCTTCAAACCGTCGATTGCCGCCTTGTCGCTCGTGATTTTTGCGATTTTTCCGTCTTCGACAATAACGTATTTGCCGCTTTGAACGCCGTCGTTCAATTTGCCCGAAATTATGTTCGCGTTTGCGATTGCGTATTTTTTCATATTGCCGTTCCTTTATATAATGATTAATATTGTTATATAATTTATGATATATAATTATACGACGATTTTCCCGTCCGTCAAGCAATAGAGCGTATGCGATTCTTACGATTAAAGCGATATTTGGATTAATCTTCGTCGTATTTCCTTTTTCTTTTCGGTTAAGTGTGGTAATATATACCAATCAAGTCATACGGCAGGATTTATATGAAATCGTATCAAGATATAAACGCACGGACGATAGACAAATGGGTCGAAGAAGGTTGGGAATGGGGAAAATCCGTTTCCCGCGACGAGTTTGAAAGTGCCAAAAACGGGGTGTGGAACGTAAAACTTACCCCCGTCAGATTCGTCCCGCACGAATGGTTCGGCAACTTACAAGGAAAGCGCGTTCTTGGACTTGCGTCGGGCGGCGGACAGCAAATGCCGATATTTGCGGCTCTTGGCGCAGAGTGTACGGTTCTCGACTATTCCGAAAAGCAGATTGAATCCGAGCGAATCGTTGCGGATAGAGAGGGTTATGAAATCACGATAATCCGCGCCGATATGACCAAAAGACTTCCTTTTGACGACGCTTCGTTCGATTTGATTTTTCATCCCGTGTCAAACTGCTACGTCGAAGAAGTGCTACCCATTTGGAAAGAATGTTATCGAGTGTTGAAACGAGGCGGCAGATTGCTTTCTGGTTTAGATAACGGCTTCAACTACGTTTTTGACGACGACGAAACGACGGTGTGCAATTCGTTGCCGTTCAATCCGCTCAAAAACGAAGAACAAATGCGTTGCTTGCAACAAAACGATGACGGAATCCAGTTTTCGCACACGGCAGAGGAACAGTTGACTGGGCAACTTCGAGCAGGCTTCCGACTTGCCGATTTGTATGAAGATACCAACGGCAGCGGAAATCTTCACGAGAAAAACGTCCCGACGTATTGGGCAACGCTTGCAATAAAAGACTAGTTTTTTAAACAATGGCAAAACTTGTTGCAAAAATTAATTATTTATAATATAATTACCACGCTGAATCGCAAATACGGAAGTGTATCGAAGTGGTCAAGGCAAAACGCACAGCGTGCCTTGAATGCCCACTTCCAAACGCTTGCCAACAATACAATACGGAAGTGTATCGAAGTGGTCATAACGGCCCGCACTCGAAATGCGGTAACGGGGTAACTCGTTCGTGGGTTCGAATCCCACCGCTTCCGCCAACTAAAAGCCCTACTGTTTAGTAGGGCTTTTTGTTTCGTATGCGGTGGGATTCGAGGCATTTGCAATGTCAAATGCCTCGGCGTGCGTTGCGCGCAGAACCCACTTTCGTGGCTGACGCGATTGCTCAAACGGCATTGCGGTGATGGCAACAAGCAGACTTATTGCCATCACCGCACTTGTTATCGCAATCACTAACCGCGACGGCATTTATCGCTGCCAAATCAAGCAGATTAATTATTAAGCCGAAGTTGCGCAAAATGCCGTCTTGGTATGCTTGCTATTACGCTCGATTCTCTCGCTACGAACCCCAAGTCGCAGGGCGGGTGGGATGTTCTTTGCGTAACAAGGACTTACGCTGCAATTACAGCTTTGTTATAAGATATGAAATAACTCATTAACAATTTTATAAAATTGTTGCAATTTTTCGTAATGCAGTATTGACACAAGCGCAATATGCTTATATAATTGTGACGAAAATAAAATTGCAACATGTTACACTTTTTCGTATCGGAGGCTATATGCAAAGCATTAAAAGAGATGTCTATTTACAAAGACTGAAAGATAGAGAGCAAAACGGATTGGTAAAAATCATTACAGGTATTCGTCGTTGTGGCAAATCCTATCTTTTGAATACTCTTTTTTACGAATATCTTAAAGAAAAAGGCATAAAAGACGACCATATAATAAAGGTTTCTCTTGACGATGATGAAAATAGCGATTTGCTTTTGCCAAAGGCCTTGAGTAGATATATCAAAAATTTGATTGTCGATGATGAATTGTATTATATTCTGCTTGATGAGATACAACTTGCCGACAATTTCGTCGGAGTGTTAAACGGACTTTTGAAACTTCCAAATGTGGATATTTATGTTACGGGAAGCAATTCCAAGTTTTTATCCACTGATATTGTAACGGAATTTCGCGGTCGAGGAGATGAAGTTCGAATTCTGCCGTTATCATTTTCGGAATTTATGTCTGTTTATGATGGTTCTGTTATGCAAGGATGGAAAGAGTATTACACTTACGGCGGATTGCCGCTTGTCCTTGCGCAAAAGAGTGAAGAAGCGAAAATGAATTATCTGAAAGGCCAGTTGAAAAACGTCTATTTGAATGATATTATCGACCGTAATCGTATTCAAAATGAAGAACAAATTAATGCTGTTTTGCAAATTTTAGCATCGAGCATCGGTTCTCTTACCAACCCATTAAAACTTTCTAATACGTTCCGTAGTGTTGCCAATTTGCCGATTTCTGATAAAACAGTCTCGAATTATCTTATGTATTTGGAAGATGCGTTTTTAGTTGATAAATCGAAACGTTATGACGTTAAGGGGAAGAAATATCTTTCAACCCCATCGAAATATTACTTTACCGATTTGGGACTTAGGAATGCGACGTTAAATTTCCGTCAACAGGAAGAAAATCACATTATGGAAAACGTGATTTATCTTGAACTTTTGAAGCGCGGATTTGCTGTCGACGTAGGGATTGTAGAAACGTCCAAGCGCAATGCGGAAGGAAAACTCGTTCGCAACTATGCAGAAGTTGATTTCATCGCAAATCGCGGAAACAATAAGTTTTATATTCAATCGGCATTTGCTATGGACACAGACGAAAAGCAAGCGCAAGAGAAGAATTCATTGCTGAATATAAAAGACTTTTTCAAGAAGATAATTGTCGTCAAAGATGATATCAAGCGCAAGCGTGACGAAAACGGCATAGTGACAATGAGCATTTATGACTTTCTTCTTGACGAAAACAGCCTAAAATACTAATATAATAACCAACAAAATATAAGGGGGGAAGGAAAGTGCATTAAACAGTTTTGCAAAATGATTTGCAAAGGGAACTTTTATCTAATAGCAGACAAGTCGTTTAATTGACACAATGATGAAACTCAATAAAAAAATATGGATTGGTTAGAGCAATATAAGTCTTATCAAAATATTAAGGAAGTACGTGAATATATCGAAAATGTGCAAAAATTACGTTTTTTATATCAAACGATGAATTATAAAGAAATGCAACAGCACATAGGTGACCTAATGCGAAAGTATCCGATGGAATCTGTTATATGGAATACCACAAACAACATTATGCCTCAAACTTACGAACAAATGTATCGGAATGCAGAAGCTTTTTTGCAGACTGTTGGTGTTCAACTGTTAATCGAAAAGCTGAATTTTAATCATTAATGAGCGGGTGTCTAAGTAAAGCTGGCAAGGAATGGACAAATGATAAAAATATAATAAAATCGATCAATATTGTTTTAAATAAATTGCTTCAGTTTATATAATAAAAATATCGCAAGACATCGCTTACAATCTAAATAATGTTGCTTAAAGATCTGATGTTCCTGTTCTTAAAAAATATTACAGCAGGTTTTATTGCTGCACGGACGGTTCTCATTTATAATTTGCTCTATATAGTTCAGTAGATTTGTTTTAATTCCAATTAATCTCATCGCTTCATATCCTATACTCTCTATCAATGTAAACATGATACAACAAACAGATAAATATCCGAGAGAGAATAACAAAAATTTAAACATTTTCTTATAAACAACGTTTTATAAATAAAATTATTTTGATAAGATATCAATAAAAATGTTGACATTATAAAAAAAAATACTTATTATAGTGACAAAGGAGCCTTCATATGACGATATCAGATCAAATCAAAGTATTATGTGTGCGTTCTAATATTAGCGTTGCTGAACTTGCGCGCCGACTTAATACTTCACCTCAAGCATTTAATTCAAAAATGAAACGATGCAGCTTTACTATTGAAGAGTTGGAAATTATTGCCGATGCAGTTAATGCAAAATTCCTAAGAAAGTTCGAGTTGGACAACGGAGATGAGGTGTAATGGAGCGACTTTTGTTTAATAGTAATAATATGAGTATAAATTTACGCGCTAGAACTTCAACTAAAGGCGAAGAATTCAATATGGTAAATGGTTTTATTGACGAATTTCTAAATAATTCGAAAAGGAAAAACATTGCTATTTTTATTGAGCCATTATTACCTTCAGGGTACCCTGATATAGTAATTGTCGAATTTTCATCAATGCAAAAGGCCTTACCAAATATGGCAAGAGAAAGGCTCGATTCTACTGATTTGAAAATTTTATTTCATATTTTACAGCATAATTCAATTCATAAAACTCAAATAGAAAAAGAATTGGGTTACAGCAAACGACAGGTAGAAAAAACATTAGCATCGCTAATAAAGAGTGAAATGATTCAAGTTTCATCTACTGGTAATTATGTGAGGAAAAAAGAAATTAAGTCTTTTTTTAAAGTGAAAAAGATAATATCAATTGAGGCTAAGATAGGCAAATGGCATGATGTAATTGAACAGTCTTATACGAATCAATGGTTTTCTAGCGAATCATATGTTCTATTAAATAATCGACCTACAGCGCAATGTGAGTTAATGTGTAAAGAAGAGGGAACTGGAATAATATATATGAATAATAACATTTATCAAATATTGGTTGAAAGCGTACATAGAGATTTACCAATATCTTATATTTCGCTTTTGTTTAACGAATGGATTTATAAAGAAACATTGAGGAGAAAATTTGATGAATAAAACAGATTTTATGCGCAACTATGCGAATATTAAAAAAATAAAAAAAGGTGGGCAGAAAACTGTATACAAAGCACAGACGTTGTTAGGACAAAATGTTGCACTCAAATTAATATATAATGCAAATGATCCGAGAGTTTTGCAGGAAATAGAAATTTTAACAAAGTTAGATATCAAAAATATACCCAAAATCATTTCAAGTGGTTACATTAAAGATGATGATAGTGACGAAGATGTGCTCTACATTGTAGAAGATTTTATCCAAGGAAAATCCATACGTGATTGTCTTAATGAGGGTTACAAATTTTCCTTAAGGAATGCTTATAATCTTTTAAGCAAGCTCTTAACAATCGAGGTAAATTTAGAGAACAACCAACTTTTACATCGGGATATTAATCCAAACAATATAATGTTAACACCTGATAATGATATAATACTCATAGATTTTGGACTTGCGAAGAAAATGAATGGTCCTAGTATAACTGATACAAATGCTACCCATGGACCGTTTACGCCTGGGTATGCTCCTAACGAACAAATCGGTAATAAGCGAATGGAGCAAGACGTCAGAACAGATTTGTTTCAAATTGGAGTAACATTATATGAATGCTGTACTGGATATAATCCATTTGTTAATAAAAACGATACGCTTATGGATGTTGTACTAAAGACGGCAACATTTTCCCCGCCCATGTTAGAACTGCCGGGTGATAATAATTTTTTATTTGCGCAGCTGATTAATATGTTGATGGCAAAAAACTCTTCTCAACGACCAGATTCTGCCATAAAAGCGTTAGGGTATCTTAACGCAATAGAAAAAACCCTTGACTTGGAGGAATAAAATGGAACTATATTTGCAAATGGGACATGGGATGCAAGGCATGTCAAAAGAGCTTATATCTCAATGGGGGACTGGGCATATAATTATAAGTCCAGTCAATATTAAACAACAATCATTAGAAAAATATGCAAAGGAAATTCTTGCGATAAATGGTAAATTGTATTTTGACCCTCAAATTTTTTATCCATATGATGCGAATACAAAGCTGAAAGAGTATGATTACTGGCCGCAAGGGTCTTTATCTGATACATCAACGTTATCATCAATGTGTCAAGAATTATTAGAATTAAATAATAAAATTGAAACAGAGGCTATTATTTTACCAAGCTATAAGATGGATGAAACGACTTTTTATAGAGTGTTAAAACAACTAGCGAGTGGGGCTTCTTTTTTTAGAAGTAGAACTCATAAAAAGCTATTCGCAACGCTTTGTATTGCATCTGAAACTATTCGCAACCAAGAATTTATTGAAAACATTTTAGATTCTGTTACAAAACTTGATGTCGATGGGTTTTATGTGATTGCACAACCTTCAAATGGTGAATATATCAATACTGATACATTGTGGGAAATGGGTTTCTTAAAATTAATCGCATGTTTGAAATTAAGTCAAAAAAAGGTTATTGTTGGATATTCGAGTCATCAGACATTGGTAACTTCAATTTTAAAAGTAGATGGTGTCGCATCTGGTACTTATATGAACACTAGGTCGTTTTCACCTGAAAAATTTCAATCGTATTCCGATGATGATACGAAGAGAAAAAGCACATGGTATTATTTACCAGAAGCAATGAATGAATACAAAGCAACAATATTAGACGTTGCAAGACAACGTGGTTTTCTTGGTGAGTTTGCGCCTCAGGGAGATTTAAGAAATGAGTATTCTTCGATGTTGTTTTCTGGGGCCATGCCATCTTCAACAAGTTATAAAGAAAGAGAATCTTTTATGCATTACTTAACATGCCTTAAGAAGCAATGTGACACGTTAACGCAGGAGTCTTACCAGGATACATTTAATGCTTATGATTTTATGCTAAACGTTGCTGAAAGAAAAATTAGGATATTAAAAGCAAAAGGAATTCGTGGGCGAAACAGAGATTTTGAACCCGGAATTGAAGCAAACAGAATAGCAATGTTTGCTATAAACGAAGATTATGGATTTAAGCTCCGTATGGAATGGGAAAACTTATGATTTATATTACAGGCGATACGCATGGATTAAAGGATATAGGTAAATTATTTTCTTTTAACTTAACAAACCGATTAAATGAAAATGATTTTATGATTATCGCTGGCGATTTTGGTGCTGTATGGAATTCTAATTCTATAAAAAACTATATCGAAATATATAATAATTTTCCATTTACAACTCTTTTTGTTGATGGTAATCATGAAAACTTTGATTTCCTTGAAACATTTCCCATCGAACAATGGAAAGAGGGAAAAGTCCATAGGATATCGAATAAAATTATTCATCTTATTCGCGGCGAGGTCTTTAATATTGATGGTAAGAGAATATTAACTATTGGCGGAGCAGAGAGTGACGATAAAAATTATCGTACCAATTATTTATCGTGGTGGCAACAAGAATCGATAATTCAGCATGATATTGAAAGAGCAATTGAAACATCATCACAACACAATAGAATAGATTGTATAGTCACACATACTTGTCCCAAAATCTTTTTAACTAAAGAGCTTTTAAATACAAGAACAATGAAAATTGATTATACTAGTGAAGAGATGCTTAATATTATTGCAGAAAAGGTTAATTTTACTAAATGGTATTTCGGGCATTGGCATATTGATACAATTGTTAAAAAGAATATAAGGTGTTTGTATCAAGATATTATTGAAATTTTATGAAGTATTTAACATTAAAAGAAACTATGTTAATTTTCTCATAAATGCTTTTAATAGCTTGTGTTGATGAGGATAAATCCGATAACAATCAATAAAATTATTTGTTTGCCATTGCAAATGAGATATGTCGTAGACTTGTGTATATTGCGAGACTATAAATATTCAATTTTTAAATCGAAACTTTGTTGTTTCAATTATTTGAGCAATGAGCAACATTAAAAATTATTGGGTAAAACGAAAATAATTAATTTGCAGACATAATGTTTACAAAAGGAAAGAACTTTGATTGGGACTCAAAGCGACATTTGGTTTTTGTAAATGAATGATATGACATGCTGATACGCACGGAAAAGAACAGATAGGACTATAAAGAGCTAATAGTTACCAATTATCAGATAGCTTTGTTTATATAACGTTTTCTAAATATAAGCAAAATTTGGACTACAAATGTGCACATTTTCAAATCCTAAACAAAAAATAACAACTTAATATATACTAAGTATATATTACACAAGCATTTCATGGTGTTCAGTTGGGATTAAAAGATGTCCGCCACGAAAAGCAATCCTGCGAAACCCGTAGGGTTGCTTTTTCTTTTATCCGCAACTGTGCTTGCACGAGTTTGCGAACATAAGAAAAACAGAAATGCGAAGCATTGCAGGATTGTCTGCCGTGGCGAAAAAGGTGGGATTCGAATCGGTAGCCGCATTATCTTATACTAATTGTCTTTCGCTTAAATAGGCTGAAAAAAGTTTTTGTTGCATATAATGCGATTGTCGGGTATAATTGACTTATTAATTTTAGGGGTAAAATTATGACGAAACAACTCTCAAAAAACGAGAAGGTGCTTTTTGCGCTTTTGGGACTTTCGGTGGCAATCATCATTTTGGGCATACTGTTTTTGCTCAACGCGATGCAGGATATGGAAAATCCCGACAATATCGCGTTTTTCACGGCTTTCAGCAGAATAGACAACGTTCTTGCAAAATATATCGTAGTTATTCTCACGATGAGCGCAGGGATTATGCTCTTTTCAAACGTGGCGTTGAACTTTCCTAGCAGAAAACTTCGCAACGGACTCACGATAGGCATAACGACGTTTGCGTTCGTGCTTACGCTTCCGCTGGTGTACGTTTTTATTGCGATACTTCCGCTTGCGGCAAAGGCGACCACGACGGGTATGCCGGCGTTTGACGAATTGTTCGTCGTGGACCAAGTTATGCGCACGGACAACATTCTCAAAGGCTTTATCGCGTGGTTTGGCGACGGCGCGTTCCTTTGGGTGGTGCTCGTGTTTATGCTTTTGCTCTCGATACTATTCTTGCTCGAACCGCTCTTTGCGGGCATATGCGTGACGAAGGGCAAAATCCTCAACATCGTCGGCAAGAACAAGGACGGCAAGGTGAGGTTGTTCTGCACGGACGAACTTCCCGTACTCAAAAAGCAACGCAAAGAAGCCGAGTGCAATTCCGATTGCGAGGGAAGCGAAGAAGCGACTTTGGCGGACGTAATATCCGCCGTGGCAGAGCCCGCGTGCGACGTGGAAGAAGACTGATATTTTGAAAACACATAAAAACAACCGCTTGAACGGCGGTTGTTTTTTTGTGTAAATTTGCACTTCTAATTTCAAAACGCAACGTTTATACGTCTTAAACGAGCGGATAAACGACTGATATTGCGATTTTATTCGTTTCGTTCGGATTGCGATTTATGCTTTTTGTTCGAGAAAAGGTGCTTTCTCGGTTTTACGATTTCGTCCACGGACACTTTGAAGTTGTCGTAGTCCACACATTCGGCTTGTATGCTCAATTCGTCGCCGACTTGCAAGACCGTATCAGAAGCGGGAACGATTGAAACGCCGTCGCGCTTTATCGAGCGTATGAGCAAGTTGTTGGGCCAAAGCACATCGCGAATGGGTTTGTGCATAGCAATTGAGCCGTCCTCGACGGTTGCGACGTACGTTTGTTTGGTGAGGTGGACGTGCTGTTCGTCGAGAATACTGTCGAGCAGTTCGTCGTAAATAGACCTTGCGCCGCACACTTCGCTCACCATATATCCAAAGGACACGCCCAAGACGACGGGGACGAGCAGAGTGAACTGCCACGTAAGTTCCACGACCATAATTATTGCCGTAAGCGGTGCTTTGACAATTGTGGCAAAGAACGTCGCCATACAAATCATAACTATGCAATCGGCGTATTCCGCGGGCATACCCCAAGCGACGCCGAGTTTTGCGACGAGAGTGCCGATACACGCGCCTATTGCGAGCATAGGAATGAATATTCCGCAAGGCACGCCCGCGCCGAGATTGAGCGCGGTGGCGATAACTCTCATCACGAGTACGAGAATAAGCGTAACCACGACGGGCGACGAGAATATGGTCGCGACGCTTTGCTCTGTCGTTCCGCCGTGCGTTCCCAACGACTCGATAAACGAGTGTCCGCCGCCCATAACGGAAGCGGTGATAAGTCCGAAAACGCCTGCGAATATAAACGGGAACAGCAGTTTGAGATAAGTTGTCGTAAGGGCGTTTTTCGTTTGGATTTTCGCAAAGAGTTTCTTTGATAACAAGCAAAGATTGTAGAATCCGAATCCGCAAATTCCGCTCACCACGGCGGCAAGCGCGACGAATCCGTAACTTTTGAGGGGAATCTGAATGAGGTTGAACGAGGAAAGAGTACCCTCGACGGGCATATTCATCCACCCGTACAGCGCGTTTCTGGTTATGATTGCGCTAAGCACCGACGAGAATGCGCAAATGAATATAGCGGGCGTAAAACGTCTGTGCGCTTCTTCAAAAGCGAACGTAATTCCCGTAAGCGGCGCATTGAAAGCAACCGCAAGACCTGCGCACGCGCCGCCCGTGATTTGATAGCGTTTTTCCATATCCGTACAGCGCAAAAGTTTGCTGGTGCCTTCGCCGCAAGTCGCGCCGATAAACATACTCGGACCTTCCGCGCCTGCCGTCAAACCCGACAGTATGCACACGAGGCAAGAAGCCGCCATAGCGGGCAGAGATTTGTACCATTTGAGTTCGAGCAAGCCTCTTGCCGCGCCTTCCGTTTGGGGAATACCGCTTCCGCGAACCATAGGAACGAACTTTGAAACCGTAGCGATTGCAAAAGCGATTATTGCAAGCGCAGCGAAAAGCAAGGGTACGAAAGCGGGATTTTCGCGCACGAGAGCGTAGACGTCTTTTGCGTACTTCGAGAACAAATCCGCCGCGATATTGAAAAACGTCACGACGATACCCGAAAATATGCCGGTTACGATACCCACCGCCATAAGTTGAACGCCGTGCCTATACAATCTTGACAAAATGTTTTTGTTCATAATCGTGTACCGTTTGATTTCAAATCCGCTTGCATTATAGTTGCACGGAACGAGAAAAGCAACCGAAAAGCGAATTATTCAAATATTAAAAATCAATCGTTTTCATACAAAGCGAGCGTTTTCTTGAGTTTTGCGACCACGTTTTCGCGCAAAGAGAGCGGGGACAAAACCTCGACGTTGCGGTTGTATTGCAGCACCCAGTAGAGCATAGCCTTTTCGCTTGCGACGATTGTAGCGACGAAATATTTGTCGTCGAGTTTCTTTGCGGTGAAGTTCGTGCCGAACCAGTCGTAGAGTGTATCCGCCATACCTATCCAGCATTTGAGGGTTATCGCGACGGGCGCGTCGTTGTACATATACGGCAAAGACGTTGCGATACGCTTGTAGTCTATGCCTTTTTCAAATCCGACGTTCTCGCGCAAGGGTTTTGCGTCGTCGTCAAGCACTTCGATGTCGGTGATTTTGTCCATACGGTAGAATCCCACCTCGTCGAACATCTCGTCGAACATCATAAGGTAGTAGCGTTGATTGTGCAGAAGCATTTGATAGGGCGAGCCGACGTGCGGCTTTGAAACGTGCAACTTTTTGTCGAGCCCGATTTTGTTGTAGTTGAAACTGATTTTCTTGCCTTGCTCGATAGCCTCGTCTATGACGTCGATGTTGTAGAAAAACGCCTTGTTGTCCGACTTATCCCACTCTTTGACGGAATACACGTGCTTGACGTGCGATTTGAAGTTGCGACCGCCCAGCGCGATAAGTTTGTTTATCAACTGTTCCGAGTGTGTGGAATTGACGTTTCTTGACGAAAGCACGCTGTCTATGAGAAGGCGAAGTTCGGCGTTTTCGAGTTTGCGCGAGGCAAGATACGTCCCGTTTGCCGTGGATTCGATGTCGAATCCCATTTCTTTGAGATAGGACACGTTTCTGCCAACGGCCTTTCTCTCGCAAGGTATATCGTAGTCGCGCTCTAATATGTCGATTATGTTTTGTTGAGTTAGGGGGTGTTCCTCGTCGCTGTATTCGTCGAGAATTTGATATATCCGCATAATCAGAGTCTTTTTCGCTTCGAGTGCCATAATCTTTTCCTTTTTCGTAAAATTTTTTATAAAAATCGTTTGATGTACCGATTTCGGTACACAGTATAGCATATCATATGCTTGCAAGCAAGAGAGAAAACGAAATATACGACGCTTGCAAAGGAAAAAGAAAATGAAATTTTATATGACGCATATCAACAATCAAGCGAGAGTCAACAATTCGCAAATCGCAACCAAAGACGGCAAAATCGTGTTCGTGCGCATAAGCCTTATGCGCAAAGCGTCCTGACGTTTTCAACCGAGCGTTTGCTCGACGACATAGTGATTTGTCCACGTTTATCCCTTTTTTTGAAAGCCCGACGAAAACCCTGTTACTGTCGGGCTTTCGGTTTTTTTTGAGTTGAGAATTCCGCATTTTAAGCAAAATCGGATATTTTCGGATATTGTACTTTGTATGCTAAATGTGGTATATTTATTTACGGTATATTAAATAGGATATATTAAAGAATATAAGGCGCGATATATTCGACGATATTTCGCTCGCGGGTGCATATGAAGAAAAAACTTTCGATAATCGCATTATTTCTCGTCGTGACGATTTGCGTCACGCTTTTCGTTGCGTGCAACGAAAAACCGAGCGGCGGCGATTGCAATCATTTCGACTTGAACGGCGACTCTGTTTGTGACAAATGCTATCGCGATATGGACGGCGATTGCGTGCATATCGACGGCAACGACGACGGAAAGTGCGACCTTTGCAAAAAGAGCGTCGTCGTTGACATCGACTTTTATGCAATCAACGATTTGCACGGTATGTACACCGACACGGACACGCAACCCGGCGTTGACGAGTTGACGACTTATCTTCTCGACAAGCAAGCAAACGGCAATTCCGTCTTGATTTCGTCGGGCGATATGTGGCAAGGAAGCACCGAGTCCAACAACACAAAAGGCAAACTCGCAACCGAGTGGCTCAACTTCGTGAATTGCTCGGCAATGACTCTCGGCAATCACGAATTTGACTGGAAAACGGACAAAATCAAAATCAACGCCGAACTTGCAAACTTTCCGCTTTTGGCAATCAACGTTTACGAACACGCAACGAACGAGCGCGCGCCGTATTGTCAATCGTCGGTGCTCGTCAACGAGGACGGCGCAAAAATCGGCATAATCGGCGCAATCGGGGATTGCTATTCGTCGATTTCGGCAAGTATGTGCCGCGACGTGTATTTCAAGACGGGCAGCGAACTCACCGCACTTATCAAAAGCGAGTCCGAAAAATTGAAAAAGCAAGGCGCGGACTATATCGTGTTGTCCATTCACGACGGGTACGCGAGAAACAGTTACAGTATGCAAAATATTTCGGACAAGGATATGGACTGGTACGACAGCGCGCTTTCAAACGGATACGTCAACGTCGTGTTCGAGGGGCATACGCACAGAACGTATACACTCGTTGACAGTTACGGCGTCAAGCATATTCAAGCGGGCGGCTACAACGACGCAATCGCCCACGCGGACGTAACAGTGAACTATGCAAACGGCAAATCTTCGACTTCCGTAGACGTCGTGCGCAACGAGGTTTATTCCAAGTCCGCAAGCAACGATATAATCAAAAATCTCGTTGAAAAATACTCGGACGAAATAGGCGACCCCGACAAAGTTATAGGGCATATAAGCGACTATACGAGTTACGATATGCTAAGACGTTATATGGCAAAAGCGTACTGGACGAAAGGTCAACAAGTGTGGGGCAACGACTACGATATTGTGCTTGCAGGCGGCTATATCAACGTAAGAAATCCCGGTTATCTTGCCGCGGGTGACGTCACGATAAAGCAGATTCAAACCTTGTTCCCGTTCGACAACGAAATGCACCTTTGCAAAATCACGGGCTACAATTTGCTTAAACGATACTTCCAAAACGATAGTTACATTTACGAGTGCGGCTCGTACGGCGCGCAGGTCAAGGCGAAACTCGAAAGAGGCGAAGGACTTGGCGATATTTACTATATCGTCACCGACTCGTACAACACCGACTATTCGCCCAACAAACTCACTATGGTGGAAACGCTCGGCGACACGACCTATCCGAGAGATTGCCTCGCAGAGTACATCGCGGCGGGTTATCTCAATAATTGACGAAAGGCAAAGCGACAAATAAGCACAGTTTAACAAAACTGCATAAAGATGATTAAATCGTCACAAAATTACGAAAACGGCACTTAAAATGCCGTTTTCGTTTCGTTAAAGTATCGATATTTGCAATTTTAATTAGTTTTATTTGTATTCGTTATACAACTTTTCAAACGCGGGAAGCGAGCGCTTTATAACGTCGAGGCTCACGCAATACGCAATACGGACGTAGCCTTTCGCGCCGAAATCGTCGCACGGAACGAGCAACAATCCGAGTTGCTTTGCCTTGTCCGCAAAGACGTTCGCGTCGTCTTCGAGTGCCTTGACGAGAAGATAAAACGCGCCGTCGGGGCGTACGCAAGTATAGCCGATTTTCGTCAAAGAGTTATAAAGCAAGTCGCGATTCGTGCGGTAAAAATCGAGGTCGGGCAGAGCGTCCACGCACTTTTCGACCACTCGTTGATACGTGCTCGGTGCGCAAACGTAACCGAGTGCGCGACCCGCGCCGCATATCGCAAGATACAAATCTTTTGCGCCGTTCGCTTTCGGGTTTACAGCAATATAGCCTATGCGCTCACCTGGCAACGACAAACTCTTTGAATAACTGTAACACACGATTGTGTCGTCGTAAAAACTAATTATATACGGCACTTCGACGTCGTAGGCAAGTTCGCGATACGGCTCGTCCGAAATTATGAAAATCGGGTGCGAGAAAAGCGCGCTTTTTTTGCTCAAAATCTCGGATATTTTTGCAATCGTTACGGCAGAGTATACGACGCCGCTCGGGTTGTTGGGGGAATTGACGATAACCGCTTTCGTCCTTTCGGTTATCGCGTTTTCGAGCGCGGCGAGATTCGGGGTGAAGTCCTTTTCGTCAAAAGGTACGACGACGGGCGTTCCGCCTGCCGCTTTTATGAAAACTTCGTATTCGGGAAAGTACGGGGCGAGTACGACAAATTCGTCGTCGCTTTCGTTGAGCGCGCGAAGGGTTATGCAAAGGGAAGCCGCCGCGCCGCAAGTCATATAGATATAATCCGCATTTACCTCAACGCCGAAACGACGACGTATATTGTTTGCAATCGCCTCTCTCACGCCTTTGCCGCCTTGCGCCGACGTGTAGCCGTGAAGCGCAACGGGATTTTCGTTTGCAAGCGACAAAATCGCCGCTTTCACGCAATCGGGGGACGGCGTGTTGGGATTGCCCAGCGAAAAGTCGAACACGTTTTCCTTTCCGACCTTCTCGGCGCGTTGTTTGCCGTATTCAAACAACTCTCTTATCGACGAGCGTTTGCTTCCGAGCGCGTACATATCTTTGTTGAACATAAACTCACCTCGCAATTATGAAATTATACCACTTGTATTGCCGTTTTTCAAGTGATATAATTTAGGCGTGGAAGGTAAACGCATATGGAAAACGAGTTTAGCGACAGAACATTCGCCGCGTTGAACGATTTGAAAGCGGCAATCGAAAAATCACGGCGTATAGTCGTATTGACGGGTGCGGGCGCGTCCGTTCCGAGCGGCATACCCGACTTTCGCAGTGCGCACGGACTGTATTCCACGCCGTTTGGCAACTATCCCGCCGAAACCGTAATTTCGCACGACTTTTTCCTTTCGCACCCCAAAGAGTTTTACGATTTTTACAAGAGCAAAATGATATATAAAAACGCAAAGCCCAACGCAATGCACTTGCTTTTGGCAAGGCTTGAAAAGGAAGGCAGAATCGAGGGGATAGTCACGCAAAACATCGACGGCTTGCACCAAGCGGCAGGCAGTGAAAAGGTGTTTGAACTGCACGGCTCGATTGAGCGCAATAGGTGCGAGCGTTGCCACAAGTTTTTCGATTTGGATTATATGGTATCGCACGAGGGCGTGCCGCATTGCGACGAGTGCGGCGGCATAATAAAACCCGAAGTCGTTTTGTACGGCGAGAACCTCGACGAACGAGTTTTGCGCGGCGCAATCAGAGCCATTCAGCGAGCGGATATGCTCATCGTTATAGGCACGTCTTTGGTCGTGTATCCCGCCGCGGGACTCGTGGGATATTTCACGGGCGACGTCACGGCGGTGATAAACAAATCAAGCACTTATTTCGATTCTCAAGCGGATATTTTGCTTAACGAGGATTGTCAGAAAGTTGCAGAGTGGCTCGATAAAAATCTGAATCTATAACGCTGTATCCGAGGTTTATATATACGAAAACGGCGCATAAAGTGCCGTTTTTGTATATTTTCGCAAAGTTATCAGTTGCCTTTTTTCTATAAATATATTGCCTCTTTTTGTTTGTGCCGTGCCGGTGCTTTTTTATTATATTACGGTCACGCTCTTTGCGAGATTTCTCGGCTTGTCGGGGTTAAGTCCCATACAAAGCGAGGTTGTCAGCGCAAGCGATTGAAGGGGAATAACCGACAAAATAGGGTACAGCAATTCGTCCTTGCAATCGGGCAAAACGAACGTCTTGCTTGCGCCGACGTCGCCTATCGCCGTGAGCGCGATGACGTACGCGCCCCTCGATTTCAATTCGCTCACGCTTGCCGCCGTGCGTTCTTTGTCTTGCGGATTCGTCGCAATCACGGTGACTACGCTCTTTGAATCGATTAGGGCAATCGTGCCGTGTTTGAGTTCGCCCGACTGATACGCGTCCGTCATTTTGTAGGTGATTTCCTTAAACTTCAACGCGCCCTCTCTCGCCGTCACGAAGTCGAGCCCTTTGCCGATAAAAAACAGATTCGCTTTCTTGATTTTTTCTTCGTACAGCGACTGCGCGCTCGCAATGCGAACGTCTTGCACGAGCGAGGTTATTTCGCTTTGCGACGGCGTTTGACCGAGACAGGTTTTTGCAATGACGTACAGCGCAAGCAGTTGACAAACGTAGGATTTCGTCGCCGCCACGGCAACTTCCGCGTCCGCGTTGAGATACAGCGTTTTGTCCGCCTCGAAGGTTATGCTGCTTGCCTCGACGTTCGTCAGCGCAACCGTTTTTGCGCCCGACTCTTTGCAACGCTTGAGCGCGAGAATGGTGTCCGCCGTTTCGCCGCTTTGCGTTATGAAAATCCCGACGGTGCTTTTCGTTAAAAACCTTACGCCCGAAAACTCGCTTGCCACTTCGCATACGCACGGAATACCCAAAAGTCGCTCGAAAATGTCCTTTCCGTACAGTCCGGCGTGATACGCCGTGCCGCAACCGCAAAACACGATTTTTTCGGCGTTTTTCAAGTCTTTTATCAAATTTTCGTCAACGTTTTTGACGATACTTTTGTACGTTCTGACGAGCGCGCGCGGAATTTCGTCGATTTCCGAGCGCATATGACAAGAACATTCTTTCGGGGCGGTGCGCTTGACCTTGATAGGCTTTTTGATTTGTTTTTCGCCGTCCTTGAAAAACTCTGCGGAATCGGCGGTGATTTTGGCGCACTCGCCGTCGCTCAAAACCACGATGTTCTGCGTGTATTTGCCAAGGGCGAGGGTATCGCTCGCAACGAAGTTTTCGCCTTTGCCGAGCCCCACCGCAAGCGACGCGCCGCACCTTCTTAGATAAATCGCGTTTTCGCCCTCTTTTATCGCAAGAAACGTCGTTGCGCCTTCAAGACGTTTTCCTACGTTTTCGATTGCCGCCGACATATCGCAAGTTTCGAGCGCAAGCATATGCGCTATGATTTCGCTGTCCGTATCCGACGAAAACGTTATTCCTTTTTCAGACAGTTTTGCTTTGAGTTCTTCGGCGTTGCTTATCACGCCGTTGTGCGCAACTGCGATTTTGCCGTCGAACGACAAATGCGGGTGTGCGTTTTTCTCGCACACCTTGCCGTGGGTTGCCCATCTCGTATGCCCGATTCCGACTTGCGCGGAAAGGGCGGGAACTTTCTTTTTGAGCAGTTCGACGCGCCCGACTGCTTTGAACACCTTGATTTTCTCGCCTGAAATCGCGGCGATACCCGCGCTGTCATAACCTCGATATTCAAGAGTTTTCAATCCGTCAAGCACGATTTTCTCGGCACTTTGAAAGCCGACGTAGCCAATAATTCCGCACATATCATATGTATATGCACTTCGCCTAAGCGAGGTGCGTTCGGGACGGTTTGTTTACATATAACCGAGTATAAAACTATTGCAATCGACGGCGAAACGCATATTAATCGCCGCATTAAACGGCTTAAAAACAATGCAAAAACTATACAAAAACGATACAAAATAATACAAAAAACGTCGCAAAAAACGACGTATAAATCGCCTTTGGTATTGACACTTTGCCGCTTGCTTGGTATCATATTTTAGAAGAATAATATCCTATGTCTGATAAAGACGGGACGGAGGAAATATGAGGTTTTCGCAAGAACTCGCACCGTGCAAAAAAGAGAATACGATTATCGTCGGCGACGTGCGCATAAGCGTGCTTTCGCCAAGAACGTTGCGTATAGAAAAGGGCAGTTTCACGGACAATCGCACGCAATTTGCATTTTGCAGAGATTACGCAAATCCGCAGTTTAAGTATGCAAAAAATGGCAATGAAGTGTCGATTGAGACGGAAACTTGTTTTTTCAACGTAAACACGAAGACGCTTTCGACGTCCGTTACTTTCAAAAACGGCGAGAGCGCGACGCCCTCAAACGCGTTCAATCTCGGCGGCACTGCAAGGACGTTGGACGGTACGTTCGGGGTGCTTGGCGGTTGGAAAGGCAAGGGCGAAAAGAAAGACCATTTTTGCATTGCGCATATAAGAAAAGGCATATTCGCTTTGAACGGCGTGAGCGAAATCGACGATTCGTCGTCGGTTATTCTCAACGTTGACGGCAGCGTTTCGCCTCGTCCCGCGGCAACGAAAGACAAATACGTTTTCGCGTTTGGCAAGGATTATCTCGGCGGACTCAAAGAGTTCTATTCGCTTTCGGGATTCACGCCGCTTTTGCCCAAGTACGTTCTCGGCAACTGGTGGTCGCGCTATCACGCCTACACCGACAAAGAGTATCTCGAACTTATGGACAAGTTTGAGCAAAAGAACGTGCCTCTCACCGTCGCCACGATAGATATGGACTGGCACATCGTAAACAACGTGCCAAAGGACGCCGAATACAAATCTTTTCAAGGCGCAGGGTGGACGGGATATACGTTTGAAAAGGAATTGTTCCCCGACCCCGAAGGATTTTTGAAGAACCTCAAGGACCGCAATCTTGCGGTCACGATGAACTTGCACCCCCGCGACGGCGTTCGCTATTTCGAGGAACAATACCCCGAAATGTGCCGCGCTCTCGGCGTAGACCCGCAAACCAAGCGCACGCTCGAATTTGACCTCACCGACGAGAAATTCCGCAATGCGTACTTCGATATTTTGCACCACCCGTACGAAAAGATGGGCGTTGATTTTTGGTGGATTGACTGGCAACAAGGCACGAAGTCCAAAATGAAGAATCTCGATCCGCTTTGGCTTCTCAATCACTATCACACGCTCGACATAAATCGCGACGGCAACAACAGCGTGATTCTTTCAAGATACGCGGGACTCGGCTCGCACCGCTATCCGCTCGGTTTTTCGGGGGATACTATCGTGTGTTGGAACAGTTTGAAATTCCAACCTTATTTCACCGCGCTCGCGTCCAACGCGGGCTACACGTGGTGGTCGCACGACATAGGCGGACACCTTTTCGGCAAGGGCGATAACGAACTGTATTTGAGATGGTTGCAATACGGCGTGTTTTCGCCGATAAACCGCCTACATTCCAACAACAAGGCGATGAGCAAAGAGCCGTGGAATTACGCGCAAGTAGAAACGATTGCAGAGGACTTTTTGCGCTTGCGCCACAGACTTTTGCCGTACTTGTACACGGCAAACGTGAAGACCGCAACAGAGGGCGTTCCGCTCGTTTGTCCGACGTACTACTATTCGCAAGACGACCGCGCATACGACAAAAAGTGGCGCAATCAATACTATTTCGGTGCGCAAATGTGCGTTTGCCCCGTCACGCACAAGGGCAAAAACGGCGTAGCGAAACAAAAGTTTTGGCTTCCGAGCGGCGTATGGTTCGACTTCTTCACGGGCGAAAGATTCGAGGGCGGAAAGGAATATCAAAGAGAATATCCGCTCGACAAATACCCCGTGTTCGTTAAAGAGGGCGCGATTATACCGCTGCTCAATCAAGACGATAACTCGACCGAGTTTAAGGATATAGAACTCAAAATTTATCTCGGCAACAACGTCTACACGATGTTCGACGAGCAAGGCAAAATATCCGTCGCAATGAAAAAGGACGAGAAAGGGTACGATTTGATAATCATTCCCGAAAACGTGAAAACCGAGCGTCTAACCGTGTCTTTTGCAAATATCGAAGAAGCGAACGTCGAGTTGAACGGACAGCAAACGGATTTGAAATCGCTTGAAAATATGCCTTGCAAACCTATGAAAATCCGCATTGAAAACGTACGCTGATGTATACCCTTAACGAGGTTGAAAACGCGCGATAATTGCATCTTAACGAGGTATGAAAACGCACGATAACTACGCTCTTAACTGGGGTTGAAAACGTGCGGTAAAAGCACTCTTAACGAGAATAACGGAAGGCGATTGCAAAAAATATCCGTTTTTTGACAAAAACGCTTGACTTATTTCGTTATATTTAATATTATTATCAAGCATATTTTTGAAAGACGTATGGCGCGAGAAGAACTAGCCCCTCCGATCTAAGCCTTGCTCTTGCGAAAACAAATTTTGGAGGTTAGCACAATGGCTAAGGATTTGTCAACAATGGCAAAAAACAATAAGTCTTATATGGCAAAGCCCGGCGAAGTTGAAAGCAAGTGGTACGTTGTCGATGCAACCGATATGGTTCTCGGCCGCCTTGCATCTCAGGTTGCTTCTATCCTTAAAGGTAAGAACAAACCCGAATATACACCCAACGTCGACTGCGGCGACCACGTTATAATCATCAACTGCGAAAAGGTCGTTCTCACAGGCAAAAAACTCGAAGACAAATACTATCGTTATCACACCGGTTACATCGGCGGCTTGAAGGAAATTCAGTACAAGAAATTGATGGCTGAAAAACCCGAATTCGTCGTGTACAAGGCAGTCAAGGGTATGCTTCCCAAGAATACTCTCGGCGCAAAGATGCTCAAAAAACTCCGCGTTTACGTCGGTGCAGAGCACGATCATCAGGCACAATGCCCCGTTGAGTTGAAACTCAACTGATTGAGAGGTGAAATATGGCTACTAAGAAAACCAAGAAAGTTCAATATCTCGGCACTGGCAGAAGAAAGACGGCAATCGCAAGAGTTCGTCTTATCCCCGGCGGCGAAGGCAGCATCGTCATCAACAAACGTACTCTCGACGAGTATTTCCCTCTTGACACGATGAAACTCATCGTCAATCAACCCCTCGTTGCAACCGGCACGACCGACAAGTTCGACGTTTACGTCAACGTGTACGGCGGCGGTTACACCGGTCAAGCAGGCGCAATCCGTCACGGTATTGCAAGAGCGCTTTGCGTCGCAGACAGCGAAGCATACAGAGCAATCCTCAAGAAAGAAGGTTACCTCACTCGTGACCCGCGTGCTAAAGAACGTAAGAAATACGGTTTGCACAAGGCACGTAAAGCACCTCAATTCTCAAAACGTTAACCAATCGCGTTCAAGACGCACAAACAAGCACGGCATATTTGCCGTGCTTTTTCTTTGTCAGGCTGCGGGCGAGGTGCTCACGTACTTCTTGTACGTTCCGCGCCCCGTTCTCGCCTTCCGCGACTTGTGCGCCTTGCTTCGCGTTTGGTCAACGTTTTACAAGAGATAACACTGCGCTACGTGTACTCGTCTTCCTTGACTCTTGCCATTTGCTCTTTGGCAATTCATCTCTTTGCAATATAGCCGTATACGCACAAACAAGCACAACTTTGGCTTTTTCTTTGTCGTGTTGCTCGTGTACGTCCGTGTACACTGCGCTACGCGTACTCGTCTTCCTTGACTCTTGCCATTTGCTCTTTGGCAATTCATCTCTTTGCAATATAGCAGTATACGCACAAACAAAGCACAACTCGGCTTTTTCTTTGTCAGGCTGCGGGCGAGGTGCTCACGTACGTCTTGTGCGTTCCGCGCCTCGTTCTCGCCTTCCGCGCCTTGTGCGCCTTGCTTCGCGCTTGGTCAACGTTTTACAAGAGATAACTTGCCAAATTCAAATGTCAACAACAAAAGCACGGCAATGCCGTGCTTTTTAGTGCTGAAAACGTGGAAATTTTTGCGATTTTGAGTGTTTTTGAGTGATTTTTATATGCGTTTTAGGGGCGTTTTCAGGCTTCTTTTCGGTATTCGGGACAGGGGATAAGTTCCTCTTTCTTTGCGCGGGTGAGGAAGAATATGCACAGCGTAACGCCAAGAGTCAGCAATTCCGCCGCGGGGGTGGCGAGCCAAAGCCCAGTCATTTTCCACAGATACGCAAACAAGTACGCAATTGGGATTATCGTCACGAGTCCGCGAAGCAACGTTATCAACTGCGCGTATCCGCCGCGATTCGACGCCGAGAAGTAGTAGGAAAACAGCAGATTGAATCCCGAAAACAGCGAGGATATGAAGAACAAACGCATACCGTGCGTGGCGGCTTCTTGCAACGCTTCCACGCCTTGCGTGTTGAATACGCTTGCGATTCCGTCCGCGCCGAAGAAAATTGTGACGTACATAACTGCCGCTATCGACGAAACGGTGACGAGGGCGTATTTGAGAATCTGCCGTATCTTTTTGTGGTCGCTTTCGCCGTAACTGAAACTTATCATCGGTTGCGTGCCGTTGGCAACGCCGTTGAATATAGAGTTGGTGACGTAGAAAACGTTGATTACGATTGTGTAAGCCGCAATCGCGGTGTCACCGCCGAGTTTCTTGAAAAGTCCGTTGAACACCGTAAGAACGATTGCAAACGAAATCTCGGTTATGAACGGCGCAAATCCAAGCGAGCAGATTCTGCCGTACGTTCGTATGGAAAGTTTGGTTTTTCTGAGGTGAAAAGTGTTCTTTTTGCGTATGAAATGCAAGGACAGAATGAGTATGCTCACGATGGGCGAAAAGCCCGTTGCGAGAGCCGCGCCGAGCATATCGAGGTTGCAAGGGAACACGAGAACGTAGTCGAATACGATGTTGAACAAGTTTCCCGAAAGGGAAGCAATCATTGCAAGTCTCGGCGCGCCGTCGTTGCGAATGAAGTTCTGAAATACGTTGCTGAACATAAAGAAGGGCGCAAAGCAAAGTATGATTTGCACATACGTGTTGCTGTATTCGAGAGTGTCGCCTTCCGCGCCGAGAAATTGCGCTACGGGGCGGGACGCAAATATGCCCAAAATGACGAAAATCACCGCAAACAGCGCGACGATAAGAATGGTGTGGGTGAACACTTTGTTTGCTTCGTCGTCGTTTTTTGCGCCTTTCAGTATTGCAAATCTCGTGCCGCCACCGACGGCAAACATCATACCGATTGAAAAAACTATGTTGAAAGACGGACTTGACAGATTGAGCGCGGCAAGTCCCGTTTGACCCATTTTGAGAGAAATGAAAAACGTGTCCGCCAAAATATAGCAACTGAGTCCTATCATTGCTATGACGTTTGCGGAAACGTATTTTACAAACTCTTTCAAAACGCTTGTGTCCTTCATAGTTTTCATAAGTTTTTCGATGACCTCTTTGAGTGCCTTTCCAACAAAAAAGCGCCACGCTTTCGTGTCTTCAAAAGGCCTAACGACACGACGCTGACGCGCTCACCCGGCGATGAGATGTTGTATTTCGATACTTGGATTATATAAGAGAGTATGTATATTGTCAAACGCTTTTTGAACACTCTGCTTTATGAAAGGACAAAAAGAGAACGACCGCGGTCGTTCTCTCTATGATTCGATTGATTTTCAGATTGTTTTTTCGCAATTTTTGGGCGTTTTTTAACGGTTTTTTTGCCGTTTTTTTGCTACTTATTTTGCAATTTTTTTGGCGGTTTTTAGCGATTATTTATCGCTTCTTTCGTCGTTTTTTATGACCGTATTCGTTGCATTGAATCGCCTATAATCAGTCGTTTTCCGACTCGTCGTCCGAGTCTTCGTCCGTGCGTTCGGCGTTGTTTATCTCGATATTAAACATCGGTTTTTTCTTCTTTGCGACCGCCGCTTTGATAGGCTCGACGACGATGTAGTAAGCGGGAATTACGCAGAAGATTGCCCAGTATGGGTGCCACATATTAAAGCCGCAACCCAACAGCAAATATACGGCGGTGACGATAAAAACGATTGGGAACGTTGACGGATTGCGCTTTGCAATCGTGTCGAAAATGCCGCCTACGATGAAGGGAACGAAGAACAATATCCAACCCGGGTGCCACAAGTTGCAAAGGAAGCCTATAAGAAGATAGGCAAGAGTGCAGAGCAGAAACGTCACGCCGTTGACTATGCTCGAAGCGATTGCGATATTCTTTGACTTTTGGTTGTCAAAGGTGATATGTCCGTTTTTGATATGCACTGCGCTTCCGTTTTCGACGTACTCGCCCTCGTTTATGTCCTTTCCGTTTATCGTGGTTTTCTTGCCGTCTTCGATGTGAATCGTGCCTACGACCTTGTTGACGAGTTTTGCGATTCCGCCGTTTATAACGACGTCCGAACCGTCCTTGTCGTGAACGTGGATTCCGTTTTCGTCGATATGTACTTGGTCGCCTTTGTTTGCATAAACGAACGTTTTTGCGTCGGTTTTGTCGTCGTTAACCGTCGATTGTGCGTTTTCGTCGTCGTTTTCGACGTTGCCGTCGGCGTTGTCGTTTTCTTTGGTGTCCGCGCTTGCGTTGGTAGGGGTGTAATTCAAAAGTTCGTCAAGGCTCACGCCGTAAAGTCGCGCAAGCGCAATGAGATTGTCCGTGTCGGGCGAACTTTCCGACCTTTCCCATTTGGATATTGCCTGACGCGATACGTTGAGTTTGTCTGCAAGTTCGTCTTGCGAATATCCGTGTTGTTTTCTTAATTCGTATAACCTGTTTGCGGTTGTGATGTCCATATTGAAACCTCGCTTGTTTTTATGCCTATATTGTGGCAGATTGAGGTCGGTTGCTACCACCGATTTTAATTGTCAATTCCGCAACTTTTGGTTGCATTTTGTAAAAAATCGCGTTTTTTGACGGTTTTTGACGATATTTTTCTCGTTTTACAGCAAAAGAACGGTCGCAAAGCAAGCAATCGATTTAGAGTCGCCCAAATCGCCCACTTGCTCGTTTGTCGTCGCGGTTATGCCTATTCTTTCGCAAGGAATCTTCAACGCTTTCGACATATTGTTGCGCATTTGGTCGATGTAGGGCGCAAGCATAGGACGTTCGGCGATAATCGCCACGCTGACGTTCTTGAGCGAGCGACCTTTTTCGGTTGCTTTTTTAAGCACGGTTTGCAAAAGTTCGAGGCTGTCCGCGTCGTCGTAGCGTGAATCGTCTACGGGGAAAAGATGTCCGATGTCCTTTTCGCCGATTGCGGACAAAATCGCGTCCATAAGAGCGTGCACCGCAACGTCGCCGTCGCTGTGCGCAACGAAGGAAAATTCGCAAGGAATAAGCGTTCCCATAAGTTTGATTCCGTTGCCCGATTTGAAGCGGTGTATGTCGTAGCCGATTCCGCAAAGGGGCGTGCGCAAATCTTCTTTGGTCGTGATTTTTATGTTCTTGGGGTCGCCCTCGATAATTTTTACGTCGCAAGCGGCGTGCTTTTGAATGACCGCAATGTCGTCGAGATATTCGCCGTCGCACTTTGCGTACGCTTTGAGCAAAATATCCGTTCTCGCGCAAACGGGGGTCTGCACTCTGCGATAGTCCGCTCTGTCAACGGGGTCTACGCCGAATTTTATGCAAACGAGAGAGTCTGTGAGGGGAAGAAGTGGAAGCGCGACGCCGTTTTCGAGCGCGCCTGCAATCACGCTGTTTATTAACGCAGTGGTAACGTAGGGGCGCGCGCCGTCGTGAATAATTACGTAGTCGCAATCGTCCTCTACGGCGTTAAGTCCGTGTTTCACGGTTTGGGTGCGAGTGATACCGCCTTGCGTAAGCGCGATTCTGTTGTCCTCGATATGCGCGTTTTCGAGCGCGTTGAGCAATTCGTCGCTGTAAGAGGGGTGAATCGCCACGATGATTTTTGAAACTTGCTCGAAAGTCAAAAAGGGTTTGATTGCTTCGACGACGACGCAAGAGTCGTTGCACGGCGCAAAGAGTTTGTTTTCCGCGCCGTATCTCTGCGACGTGCCGCCGGCAGTTATAATAACGTTGATTTTCATAGTTCACCTTTGTCGTGCCGTGGGCACGGTTATATTGTCTTTGCGTTTATCCACAAAATAAAACTTTCCCCCTTCCTCACGTGTTTCCCCTACCGCCGTTCCCCCTCTGCATAAATTTGAGGGAACCCACGGCGTCCGCTTC
>CAKQLT010000011.1:0-27414 GCA_934254715.1 uncultured Clostridia bacterium
GCTTCCGGGGATCTTCAAGCCGTAAACCATTTGATCGGACCAGCCGTGATATGCGCCGCCGCATTTGATGACGCGTTTATTCTTCGTTGCGCAACGTGCCACGCGGATTGCCGCCATAACGGATTCCGTACCGGAACCGAGCATACGGAACATTTCGCACGCAGGCATCAATTCGCTGATTTTCTTTGCCAAAAGAAGTTCGCCTTCGTGGAAAAGACCGGTTACGGGGCCGCAGTTGTTGAGAAGGTCGAAAACTTTTTCTCTTACCGCGGGGAAATTGCTTCCCAAAATGGTAGGACCGCCCGCTTGAAGGAAATCGATATATTGATTGCCGTCACGGTCGTAAAGATATGCGCCTTCCGCTTTTTCCATACACATAGGGAACGGGAAGTTGAACGCGAGGTTGTGTTGAACGCCGCCCGGAATGTACTTCTTTGCTTCAGTCGTAATTTCTTTGGACTTTGCGCATTTTGTATCGAAATGATTGAGGATGTCTTTGAGAGCGTCTTCCGATACGCAATAGATCGGTTGATCGGTCAAGTTCTTCAATTCTTGATTGATTTGCTTTGCATCTTGCCATTTGGAAATGCCGTAGCCGTTTGCCATAATTCGCCTCCGAGATTTTTAGGTTTGATATAATTATACCAAAGGCAAAACGGAATGTAAATACGCAAAACGGGCAAATAAACAATACAAAACCGCGTTTATGTCAAATACGAAACAAAAAACGCAAACTGATTCAAACTATAAGTTTGAGGGGCAAAAGCGCAAGGTATAAAACCGCTCTCGACGCGCAAATATTAAAAAAGGTATTGCAATGGGCGATTTTTTCGTCTATAATGTGAGTACAATCCCCAAGGAGGAAACAAAATGAATAAAGCAGAATTTATCAAAGCAGTGGCAGCAAAAGCCGACCTTTCCATCTATGACGCAACCGCAGCGGTAGACGCATACGCAGCAGTCATCGCAGAAGCACTCAAAGCAGGCGACAAAGTTGCAATCGCAAACTTCGCGTCCTACGAAATCAAAGAAAAAGCAGAAAGACAAGGCTTCAATCCCCTCACCAAACAACCGATCACGATCGCGGCAAGCAAAGCACCGGTCGTCAAATTCGGCAAAGCGTTCAAGGATTTGTTCAACTAATTGCTTTGATCTGAAATTAGCATAAAAAAGCACCGTCGGCGACGGTGTTTTTTTTATAGAATAGGTGTGTTTTTATCGTTCTAAAAGCATTTGTTTATGCTTACGCAGATGCGCGTGCGAAAAATCCGTTCAATTTCGCAAGTCACGCCCCACCAACTCGTCTATGGAAATTCCCAGCGCGTCGGCGAGCAGCCAACAATCTTTGACGTTTGGTATATTGATTCCGTTTTCCCAATAACTAATCGCGGCGTGCGTAACGCCTATCTTTTGCGCAAGTTGTTTTTGAGTATAGTTTTGCGCCATACGATTCACTTTTATGGATTTTCCTATGATATTGTCTTTCATTATGTTTGTAGCATATAAGAATTCTTACATTTATTCTTGACTTTTAAGAATTCTTACATTACAATTTGATTAATAAATTTGGAGGAACAACAAAACAATGAGCAATTATGCCGAAACCAATTTAACAAAAGACGAAAAAATAGTACTAAAAGCGAAAAAATCCTTTATTGCGATATTTCCTCACTTTATCAGATTTTTGACGACCGAACTTGCCCTCACAAACAAAAAAGTTATAGGAAAAGTTGGATTGATTCGCACGCACTCTGTTGCAAGCGCGCTTAACAAAATTCAGAACATATCCGTTTCGAGCGGTTTGTTCGGCAAAATATTCGGTTACGGAACGATAAAAATCGAAACGGCAGGCGCAGAACCCGTATTCTTTTACGGAATTAAAAAGCCCGAATCGTTCAAAAAAGCGGTATTTTCGCAAATGGATATATACGACCAAGAACGTATACGCGAGCAAGCGGCACAAATGGCAAGCGCAATGTCGCAAGCAATGACAAAATAACTATTTTCCCTCACATAGCGTAATTAAAAAGACAAACCGCCGAAGTCCGAATCGGCGGTTTGTCTTTTATATGTCGTTTGAGCTGAAAATTGTGTGAATTTTATTAACCGAAAATTCGTGTAAACGGTTTGAGCAAATTACTTTCGGCTTATAATATTACCCGTCGTCGGGTCAATCAACATCGCCCAATAATCCACCCCGTCACCGATGAAAGATACGTAATAATAGTAACTTTCGCGGTCGGCGGTGATGAGTTTGACGTAAATTTCGCGGTCGGCTTTGCCTTCGGCGTACTCTTGGTCGATTTTGTCTTTGAGGGACTCTTTGGCTATGTTGATGACATCGTTTGCCGAAAGTTTGCCGTCAAGAACGGAATTGAGTTCGATGTCCGACGAGGCTTCGCCCGCCGTGACCTTTATGGTCTTGGGAACGAAATCGAGTGCGATAGATGTCACAAATTCGCCACTCGACGAGCATTTTATCTCACCCGAAACAGTTTTGTCGTCGGCAGAAACGACGTAAGAAACCGCCGTGTAATCGTTGGTTTTGAGAGGAACGATTATGAGTTCGGTAAATTCGCAAACGTCCTTTGCCACACCGTCGGCGATGAAGTTCTTTTCGCGTCTACCCTTTTCGATACTGACGGCAAAAAGGTTGCTCTCGCCCGCATAGTACTGCTCGGTGAGTCGGGATATATTGTCTTTTTGCTCGTCGTTCGTTTTTTTGTTGCACGCGCAAAGCACGACGAACGAAAGCGACAAGCACAAAATTGCAACCAAAATCAAGCAAATTTTTCTTTTCATACGCAAAATATATTGACTTGAATTTGAAAATATGCAAAAAATCGTACATTTTGCCTTTCACTGACGCTTTTTTTCTTGAATAATGAACATTTTATGTTATAATCGATTATATATAATGAATTAGGCGCGCGTGCGCACAAGGGGAATTATGGCGGAAAAGCCCGAAAACAACGTCTATATGCCGTCCGAAATTATTGAAAACGAGCAAGGTGAACAAGCCGTAGAGGAAAAGTTTGTCACCGACACTCAAAAAGGACTCGGACAAAAAGACGTAGAAAACCGAATCGCCGAAGGAAAAGTGAACGGCGACACGAACGTTAAGACGAAAAGCGTCGCGCAGATTTTGCGTGAGAACATCGTCACCTTTTTCAATTTCGTATTTATCGCACTCGCGCTGCTTATATTCTTCTTCGTGGACGCGGGCGAAAGTTTCCTTTCCATTTTGGGCAATTTCGGATTTATGGTGCTCATCATTTTCAACGCACTCGTAGGCATATTCCAAGAGATGAGAGCAAAGCGTACGATTGACAAATTGTCGCTCATATCCGCCCCCAAAGCAATCGTGATTCGCGACGGCGAGGAAAAAGAGATTGCAGTCAAGGACATCGTGCTCGACGATTTGACGGTTTTGTCCACGGGAAGTCAAATTTGCGCGGACGCCGTAGTCGTTGAAGGCTCTATCGAAGTCAACGAAAGTCTTATTACGGGCGAACCCGACGCAATCCTCAAAAACCCCGGCGACGAGATTATGTCGGGCAGTTTCGTCGTATCCGGCTCTGCAAAAGCGCAAGTCGAACACGTCGGACTCGACAATTTCGCCACCAAAATCAGTTCGGGCGCAAAGTATTTCAAGAAACCCAACAGCGAGATATGGCGTTCGCTTATGCTCATAGTCAAGGTTATGGCAAGCATAATCGTGCCGCTCGGCATAATGCTGTTCTGCGTAAAATATTTCGTGCAGAAAAACCCCGACGACGCCGAAAAGATGATAACCACCCTTCTCGGCTACAAGATAAGTTCGCACCTTTCGTCTACGGTTCTCGGTACGATAGCAACGGTTATAGGTATGATTCCGTCGGGACTCGTCGCGCTTTCCTCGACGGTATTTTGCGTGAGCGTTATGAGGCTTTCTCGGCACAAAACCCTTGCGCAAGACCTCTATTGCGTCGAAACGCTCGCGAGGGTTGACGTGCTTTGCCTCGACAAGACGGGAACTATCACCGAAGGCACGATGGAAGTCAACGAATTGCAACCGGCAAAAGGCAAGGACGCAAACGGCATAAAACAAATCATAAAGAACGTCACGAGCGCGCTCGACGACGACAACGCGACGATAAACGCGCTTCGCGCCTACGTCGAGGATTTGAAAAGCGCGGGCGAAGTGGAACAGACCGTGCCGTTTTCCTCTCAACGTAAATGGAGCGGGGCGAGAATTGACGGCGTTTCCTACGTCATAGGCGCGCCCGAATTCGTGTTCAAAAAACGCACAAAAGCAATGGAAAACACTATGTCGGAAATGGCGCAAAAGGGATTCAGAGTTATGGTTATCGCGTCCTCGAAAAACAAGTTCGGCGACGGCACTCTGCCCAAAACTCTCGCTCTTGAAAGTTTCGTATTCATAACCGACAAAATAAGAAAAGAAGCCCCCGACACGTTGCGTTTCTTCAAGCAAGAAGGCGTAAACGTAAAGATAATTTCGGGCGACAATCCGCAGACCGTAAGAGCGGTCGCTATGCGCGCGGGGCTTGAAGATTGCGACAACATCGTGGATATGTCCACGTTGAGCACCGAACAAGAAGTGTACGAGGCGGCAACCAAATACACGATATTCGGACGCGTTCTTCCCGACCAAAAACTTATGCTCGTCAAAGCACTTAAAAAGGCAGGTCACACCGTCGCTATGACGGGCGACGGCGTAAACGACGTGCTTGCGCTCAAAGAAGCGGACTGCTCGGTGGCAATGGCTTCGGGTTCGGACGCGGCAAAGAACGTAAGTTCGCTCGTGCTTTTGGACAGCAATTTCTCGTCTATGCCGAGAGTGGTTGCCGAAGGCAGACGCTCGATAAACAACCTCGAACGTTCCGCCGCCCTCTACATTATGAAAACCATATACAACACGTTGCTCGCGCTGTTGTTTATGCTCGTCGTCGACCCCCTTCCCTTCACGCCGCAGAACCTCACCATTATGGGCGCGGTTACGATAGGTATGCCGTCGGTGGTGCTTGCGCTCGAACCGAACGCGGACAGAGTTACGGGAAGGTTCTTGCCAAAAGTACTTTCAAACGCAGTCCCCGGCGGAATCACCGTTCTGCTCGGCGCGATTGCGGTCATAATCTGCAACAGATTCTTCCTCACCGACGTTACGGCGGAACAGTCGCAAACGGTGTTTATATGGATTATCACTTTCGTGGGATTCCTGCTTTTGTTCAAGGTGTCCTTGCCCACCAAACTTTCGAGTTGGTCGGCGTTTTTCGGAATCAGCGAATTTATGAAAGAAATGGAAGCGGAAAAGGCTCGCGCGGAAAAAGCGGAAGTGGCTCGCGTATACGACGAGTTCGACGAGAACGAAAAGCGCGATTCTTTGAGAAACGGCGTGGTTATGAAAGTTCTCGAATCGGACAACGAAAAGGACGGCAAAAAACGCAAAAAACCGAAAAAAGAACGCAAAAAGCACAAGTTCAACAAGTCGAAATGGCTCATTCTGCTCAACTTGTTCACTTACGTTCTTATGGTGTTCATATTCGTGGGAATCTACTTCCTCTCTATCAATATCGAGATAAACGGCAAGACTATCGACGTCGTCGCGTTGCTTCGCACTTTCTTCCGTCTTGACAATCACGTCACTTGGGAAATGGGCAAAGCAATGCTTGCAATCGGCGCGATACTCACCGTCGCATACGTCGGATTCGTTGCGATGATGAATCAAATCAAACTCGAACACGGCGAGGCAATCGAAAAGAGATTCGAGCGAATCGACGCAAAAGCGAGAGCAAAGGATTCCAAACCGCAAAAAGACAAGGTTAAAAAACCGAAAATCGCAAAAGCGAAAAATATATCGAAGAAACGAAAAGAAGTCAAATAAACTTTGACTCTTTACAAGGTGAATTATGAAACGCAACAATATGTGCCCGTTTTGCTATATCAAAAGCCTTTTCCAAAAGAAAAGACCGACGAGCGTAAACCCCGAACTTCCCGACTACGACAACGGCGTCGCTCTTACGCCCCCTATGGGTTGGTCGAGTTGGAATACGTTTAGAAATCGCATAAACGAAAAACTCATTCTCGACACCGCAAAAGCAATGAAAGACAACGGTCTTATCGAGGCGGGATACAAGTATATCAATCTCGACGACTGCTGGCAATCCTCGTTGCGCGACGAAAACGGCGAACTCGTCGGCGATTACGAAACTTTCCCTAACGGTATCGAAAATCTTGCAAAGCAAGTCAACGCTATGGGCTTGAAACTGGGCGCGTACACCTCTAACGGCACTCTCACTTGCGAGGATTTGCCCGCGAGCCTCGGCAGAGAGCAATACGACGCCTACACCCTCGCAAAATGGGGCGTAGAGTACTTCAAGTACGACTATTGCCACCATATTCCCATCTCTCGCTACGCGCCGCTCGTCTATTCTATCAGCGTTTCGCAATTCGACTCGCACCCTATGGAATATTCCGTACACAACGCCGTGCTTTCGGGTCTTGCGAGATTTATGACGGACACAAAACTTCCCGGCGGCAGTTACGTTTCGGGTCTCGACGCAAATCAAGGCAGAATCACCTACAACAACGTCGAGGTTGACGAGGACGGCAAATACGTGCTCACGATAAACATCAAAAAGAAAGGCTCGTACGAAAAGTATCTCATCGCCAAAATCAACGACGACGAGGAATACGAGATTCTTTTCCCGCCGCAAAAGCACTACAACCTCACCGCAAGATTCCAAGTTATCGTAAACCTCAAAGCGGGCAAAAACAAAATCGAACTGTTCAATCCCGTCACGAGCAACGCCGACAGCGAAATGTATCAGTATCGCCGTATGGGCAAGGCGCTCAAAGACGCTACGGCAAGAGTTGCGAAAGAGCGTAAACAAACGGAAAAGCCCATCGTATTTTCCATTTGCGAATGGGGTTGGGGCAAGCCCTACAACTGGGGCGCGAAAGCGGGCAACCTCTGGCGCACTACCCCCGATATTCGCCCGTGGTGGATTTGGATTAAACTCATCTACGAACACACCGTCAAACTCTATAAGTACGCAAGCAAGGGTCACTACAACGACCCCGATATGCTCGAAGTGGGCAACGGCAAACTCACCTACAATCAGAACGTGTCGCACTTCTCTCTTTGGTGTATGATGAACGCGCCGCTCATTCTCGGCAACGACTTGCGCAATATGAGCGAGCAAGTAAAGAGCATAGTCACCAACAGAAATATGATTGCAATCAACCAAGACCCCCTCGCAAAGCAAGCCAAACGCGTCAAGAAAGGCGTCGTGGACGTGCTTGCAAAACCCCTCGCGGACGGCTCGGTTGCGGTGTGCTTCTTCAACAAGTCTTCTCACGGCGCAAAAGTAAAATTTGATTTGAACTCGCTTGCCGACGATAAGTACGTCGCATTGCAAAAGCAGACCGAATATACCGCCAAAGAGCAATGGAGCGGCGAAAAACTCACCACGAGCGGCACGATTTCCGTATCACTCGAAAAGTGCCAAAGCAAAGTTTACATCGTCAAATAACGACGTTTTCAAAACGTTATAATGACAAAGCCCCCGAAAAATCGGGGGCTTTGATTTTTCAAAAGTTCAAATCGTTTGAAGTTGGATTTTATGTAAAATATCACGCAATCTATTCGATTCGGTTATTCTTCCGAATCCGTCGTCGAATCGTCGACTTCGACTTCGTTCAATTCTTCTTCGTAATGTTCGGCGAGTGCTTCTTCAAACGGCTTTTCGGTTTCTTCTTGCGTATCAGCCGCTCTCAAATCGCATTCTTTGTCACACTCGGCGCAATTTTCGGAACATTCCTCGTCCTCGACGATTTGCGCCGCTTCGTTTTCCGCTCTGCGGATTGCCAGTTCTTCGCGCATTTGTTTCTTCGTCTTTTCGTCAATCTTGTAGAAGAACATCAACAGCGAACTTGCAAGCATACAAAGTCCGGGAAGCAAGAAGTAGATAATCCACGCTTTGTTTTGCATACCGTCGGTGACGTAACTTGCGATTGCTTGCAGATTTTCCGCACTGCCTTGCACGCCGAACTTCGCAACGTCGGCATATTTTGACGCAGAATAGCCGATTGCGCCGATAAACAATATACCAAGCGACACCGAGAGCGCGTTGGAAAGTTTGTTGGACATCGAAAGGATTGCAAACTGCGTGCCTTCGGTGCGTTTGCCCGTCTTCCACTCTTGATAGTCCACGATGTCGGCGGTCATAACCATAGGCAAATAGCCGTTCGGACCGTATGCGAAGCCGAGGAAGAATTGATAAATCCAGATTGCCCAAATGCTTCTTCCGAAGCCGCCGCTCGGACTGAGCGTGTAAATGAGCGTTGAAATAAGCGTAACCGCAAAGCCGTAGAAACCGGCGACGATAAAGTACTTCTTTTCGCCGAGTTTTTTGTTTATGACGGGGTTAAAGACGATTGTAACCATTGAGGAAATCGCGCTCGTAATGCCGATTGCCCAACTGCACGCGTCGCCGTAAAGCGTGCCCATACCGATGAAGGAAAGGTCGATACCGTCGCGAATGAGTATGCAAGTTGCTTGCACCGCAATGCCGAGACCGATGTTTCTGCCGAAGCCGAGAATGTACGTTCCGAAAACTATGAGCAACATCTTGTTGTTTTTGAGTTCTCTGAACATCTCTTTGAAACTCATACCCGCCGAAGTGTTTGACTTGACGACCTCTTTGCACTTGAAGTACATAAGAAGTTGGAATATGAGTCCGAGCCCCGCCATTATGCCCGCGGTGATGAGATATTCGGTTTTGCCGACCGCGCCGTCCGAACCCGTGAGGATACACACGAAACTTACGAACACGCCCGGGGCGGCAAGCGCGACGGATTTGAGCGTATTGCCAAGCCCTGCCGCGTTGTTGACTTCTTCACTGCTCTTTGAAATGAGCGAAAGCATACCTTGCGAGGGAATGTCCGCCATAGTCATAGAGATGTTCCAAAGCACAACTACGAAGATTATGTAAATATATCTGCCCGCGTTGGACGAAAACGGAATGTAAACGAACGAAATCATCGTCAGAATTGCAAGCGGAAACGCCGAAAACAGAATCCACGGGCGCATTTTGCCCGCCTTGAAATTCGCTCTGTCGATGAGGTTTCCGATGACGAAGTCCGCAACTATGCTTATAAACTTCGCCGCCAGAATAATGCCTGCAACAGCCATCAAATCCGCTTGAAGAATTTTGTTGAAAAATTCCGCTTGATAACTGTTGATAAGGCCGATGCCGAGATTTATGCCCATAAGTCCGAGAGCGTAAATCCACATATTTGCGGTCAAAGCACCTGCCTTTTTCTCTTTTTTGTTCATCAAATCTGCCATAATTTTCCCTTTGCGCAAACGCGCGAATATTGATGTATATTAATTATATATTAAAATGGTATTAATATCAATACCGAATCTTGCATTTGTACGATATTTTCAAAGTCGGAAAAAACAAAAAAAGTCATTTAATAATGACTTTCCACGCCTCGATAAGTCTTTCGAGAGAAAACTGCGCGTTCGCAGGACTTGTGGACGGCAAAAGCGTCGTTATGCTTTCGTATTCGGGATAAGCGGACAAAAGATAGTGTAAAGACGCTTTTCCGTTGCAATAGATATGCGAAATCTCGCTTTTTGCAATCAGCGACGGTATGTCGGCGGGCACTACGTTTGAAATTGCGCTGTCCTTGCTCGCCTCGATGTCGCATTCTTCCACGCTGTCGTAAAGCGCGATTCCGTTTGCAAGCAAAAACGAGGTGCGCTCGTCAATCGTCGCCGAGTACAAATCGACGCCGAAAATCGCCGAAAGCACCTTCCAAAAACGGTTTTTCGGGTGCATATAATAAAAATTGTTTTCCACCGATTTGATTGACGGAACACTGCCGAGAATGAGAATCCTCGACTTCGAGTCCGCAACGGCGGGAAACGGGTGTTTTATATGGCGCATATTCATTTGACGAATTTATAATTTTATCGCTTCAAAAACCTCAAAGCCAATAACTTCAAAGGCGCAAATCGTTGCCTTGCATTTGGATTATCATCGAGTATTGCTTGTGGCTCAATCTCGAATAAATGCGCTCGCCGTAACGATTCAATATGTTTTCGCCGCTCAAATTCGTGGTGATTACGGTGGCAAGTCCTTTGGATTGTCTTTCTTCCAACGCAAGAAGCAGATATTCGACGGTTACGTTTTTGAGCATAGGCTCTGTGCCGAGGTCGTCGATGACGAGCAAATCGCAAGAGAGTGCGTCACTTAAAAGCGCGTTGCGCTCGGATATGGGCGAAGTGTGGACTTTGAGCATAAGCGAGCAAAACTCGTACGCGCTCAAAAACTGCACTGAATAACCCTTTTCGACTATTGCGCGCGCCATTGCGCTTGCAAGGCAAGTTTTGCCCGTGCCTACGCCGCCCGAAAACACCAACGTTTTGCACTTTGCCGTCGGGAATTTTGCAACGTACTTTTTCATCGAATCGTAAAGCGCGCTCGTTGCTTTTCTTTGCGCCTCGTCGCGTATCTTTTTAAGGTCGCAATCCGCGAACGAGAACTTTGCCCTTTCGTCGATTTGGCACTCTTTTTTGAGGTTTTCGACGTACAAATCCCATACGCACGAACACACTTTGCCGTTTGAGTATCCCGTGTCGCCGCAAAGCGGACAAGAAGGTTTGTTCTCGAAATCCTTTTCGGAAAAACCGTATTTTTCGAGGGTTTTTCTATACTTTTCGTGCGCTTTTTCCGCCGTTTTCGACTTGTCGTCACCGCTCGCCATAGCGGCAAATTCGGCGTCGATGTACGCTTTGTTCGCCTTTGCTATTTCCTCGATGGAAAACGCCTTTTGCGCAAGCGAACGCGCGGCGGCTCGTTGCGCCTCGATCTGTTTTTGACGCTCTGAAAGCGTTTTTTGCATAACTCTTTGTTTCATATCACCACTCGATGTCCTTCAAACTGTCTATACTCGTTATCACGCTTTTGAGTTCCTCTTGCGAGTACGCGCGCTCGTCGAACGTCTTTTCTCTCGTCTTTTGACCGCTTTGCAACGGCGTGAATTTCTTTGCTTGCTCAACCGTCGTTATGCCGTTTGCCTTGTATGTCGAGAGCAACTGATTGACGAACGGGGTCGGATAAGTTTTGCCTTCCGCTTGCTTTGCCGCGTACATAATAACGTCGTCCGAGAATCCCCACGTGACGTTCCACGTGCGGTAGTATTCTCTATCTTGCGTCGTAACCGCGCGAGTTCTGCCGCTCGCCTCGATGATTTGCTTGATTTTGCCGTCGAGTTCGATTTGCGAAAGCATATATTCGTCGATACTCTTTGCGGTGAGAAGTCCTTGCTTGTAGAATTTTTCGACGATGTTGTTCATACCGTCGAGGGTGCGCACGCTGGATATAAAGCAATGGTGCGCGATTTTGGTGAGCGCTTCGAGGTCGAAACCCTTTGCAGTCCACACCGCAATGTACACCTCGATTTCGTGCTCGAACGACTCGTAATAAATGCCGAGATTCTTGTTGACGGCAACGGCGATGTCTTTGAGATACTCGCGGTGCGCCTGATAGTCGTTCATTTCCTCAGCCGTGAATATGGACATACGATAAAATTCGTCGAGTTTCGCGTCGAGTTTTTTGAAGTTCTTTGCGCCTTTGAGCGTCTTTGCCGCCGCAAGCACTGCGTCGAGTTCGTATCCCCAACTGCGAGTCCATTTGAGAAGCATTTGCTTTTCTTCGAGTTCCGCCCCGCCCTTTCTGCCGAGCGCGACGAGCACTTTTTGCATTTGCTCGGATTGTTGGTCGTATTCGGAAAGTTTGTTTTCTACGTCTTGCGCCGTGCGAACGCCGTCCGCCGCCCAGTTGCGCGCAACCGTGAGTATGTAGGGATACCTAACGCTCATACCCTTCAAATTGATGCAGTACTGCACTATCATAAGCATTGCGTCTTGCTCGATTTTGCTCTCGTCAAGGAACATATAGTACTCGTTATACTCGTTGGGCGTGAGCATACGTTCTGGAAAAAGTTGTTGAAGGTGCGCGTTAAAATCGTTCCACTTTTCGCTCTTGTATTTCTTGGGCGTTTGCATAGAGTGTTTGAGGCTCAAATACTGCACTTCGAGCGGTTGCTTGCTCACGATTTGCACAAGTCCCATATCCTCGAAATACGAATACGCGGACACGATTTCCGCTTCCGTCATATCCAAACGCGCGCAAAGTTCTTGCACGCTGTTTTCCTTTTGCGGCGTCATACAAAGATACAAACCGTAAAGATAAACCTTGATTTGCTTTTCGTCGCAATAGGGCAAATGCTCGTTGATAAACAGATTGTCCACGAGCGTAAACGTTTCCATCAAAAAGTCACTCTGAAATTTTGCAAAACCCACGATATTAACTCCTTCTATACAGCGTATAATGATAGCACAAAAAAAACCTACCGCCAACGCAAAATTTTGAATGATTTTCAAAAGACAATATGTTGTGCTTAAATGAAAATTCGGTGACAAATAAGGTTTTATTATTAATTAATAATTAATAATGAATAATTAATAATTATGGAAGGCGAAGCCTTAATCCGAAAACTTATTCGAAGGCTACTCATAAACGAAATGTGCGATTTCGAAGACGAGGTAAAAACCGCCGTCCGCTCTCATTGCAGAGCGGACTTCTAACGTTCACTTATTCGAAGCGTTCTTATACAACTACTCTGCCCTTTCAAAGACGGAACACGAGCCGCAAGGCGGCGAGAAAAGCGAGCGTCGAAGCACGACGATCAGTACGAGAATGCGTGGCATTCTGTTGCGAAGCCGCCACGCAGTCGAAGTGGCACGGCTTTCAGCCGATTTGTATTGCTAATAGCCCGTCTGCCGTTCGTTGCTCGCAACGAACTAGCGATTGCTACGAAGTCAATCGCGTCAGTGTTGTCCCCCGCTACGCGGTCGCCGTGGGTTCCCTCAAACTTGCGCAGAGGGGGAACGGCGATAGGGAAAACACCTGAGGAAAGGGGAAACTTTAATTTAGAGTACGCGACGGTCACTCTTGTAGAGAAAACGCTCATAAAACACAATAAAACAGATGAGTGGCAAGGAAAAGCCCCTCTGATAGCAACCCTAATTTACTAATCGTAAATGAGTTGATAGCAGAGGGGCTTTGACACAGTCAATCGCTGTTTTTTTGCGTTTTATTCGCTGCGAAGGGCAATAGCAGGGTCCTTCTTCGCCGCAATCCTCGACGGTATGAAACCGGCAAGCACGCTGAGGATGATGCTGACAAAGAACATTACGAGACATTGCCACCAAGATACGGATACGAGATTCTCGATTTGAAGTTTCCACTCGATGATTACGCTGCCGATGACGCAGACTATGACGGAAAAGATGATGCCGATAAGTCCGGAATAGCCGCCGAGTATTGCGGATTCCGCAATAAATACGCGGGATATATCGCGTTTTCTTGCGCCGATGGAACGAAGCACACCGATTTCTTTGCGGCGTTCAAGCACCGAAGTGTAGATGATGATTGCAATCATTATGGTGGACACTATGAGCGAGATTGCGGCAAATCCGACGAGTACGCCCGTGATTGTGTTGACCATAGTATTGACAAATTCCATCATCGTGGAAAGGCTGTCCGAATAGGTTATGTCGTTATCCGAAAGGAACTTGGCAACGTCGCCTTTTGCCTCGAAACTCGAACAATAGAACTCGATGCTTTGCGGATATTCCTTGTCGATAAATCCGAGTTCGCGCATAATTTCCGCGTGGTCGTTGCTGTCGGGTTTCGAGATGTCGATTTCGACTTCGTCGCCCGCTTTTACGATATATTGCGGCTTCGGCGTTGCGTCCGAATAGTTATATTTGTAGATTTCGATTACGCTTTCGTAAGAAGTTTGTGTATCCTCGTCGTCATTCGGATCAAGAGTTGCAACCGCGTCGTCGTAGAGTTTTTGCATCGACTTGATTGCTTGGTGATTTTGAGAGTGAGCAAGAAGCGCGTCGGTGAGTTGCTTCGTGTAACCGATTACGCCGCCGATTGAACTTGCAATAGCGCCCTTCTTGGGACGTACCACGCCGACCACTTTTACGCTGTCCGTGCCGTCTGCAAACTTCATTGTGCGAGCGTCTACGTACGTTTTGTCGAGAGTCGCTTTGTCGCCCATCGTCCAAAGTTCGACGCCGTTTTCGTTGGTCATAACGTTGCCGTCTTCGTCGAGCATTTTGTCGAGATAGTCAACGTTTGACATAATTTTGTATTCGAGTCCCAAAATCTCGTCTATCGTGTACTTCTTTGCCACGAACGCGTCCTTGTTGATGAGAAGTTGACCGAGATCCGCACTCGATTTCAAACCGAGCATAAAGAGTTGATAGTCGAAAAGCGTATTGTCCTCATTTACGACGACAACGACTTCGTTGGCTTTTTCGGGCCACTTGCCGCCCACGACTTCGTATTGAGCGTTGACAAGCGCGGTGTTTTCGGATATTTCCGCCCACGGATCGCCGATCATTCCAGACAAATACGCCATAGCGTCGCTGATGGTCATTTGTTGACCCATAACGTCGATTTTGATGTTTGTGAGTTTACCGCCGAGCAGTTTGTTTAAATAGTCGAATAACGAATACATATTCTCGGAATACGGCGTCGTTTTCATATACTTCGTGTCGCTCTTGGGGTCGTCGACGTATACGTTGAACGACGTGCCGTAATTATATTTGACCGTCGCAAGACTGTGATCGAACTCTGTGTCGATCTTTTGTTTCAATGCGTGCAAGTCGTTCGTCTTTTGAGTTTTTGGATCATTGAACATTGCCGCAAGGTTGCCGAGCACGAGTTCTGCGGTGATTTCGTTGTCAATAACTTCTTTATCACTCGAACTTCCGCCACCGAAGCCCATAAGGTCTTGCATAAGCGAGGACACGTCGAGGCTCGACTTGTTGACGGAAAGCGGATATGTCGAAAGCGCGCTTTCTTCGAGTCCGCGAACGTAAGCCGAAGCACCGTTCGAGAGCGAGAGAACGAGCACTATGCCGATGATACCTATCGAACCTGCGATGGACGTCAAAAGCGTGCGACCTTTCTTTGCCAAAAGGTTGTTCCACGAAAGATTGATTGCCGTGCCGAGTTTCATACCCGCTCTGTCCGCTTTCTTCCATTTGAGGAATCTTTCGCGCAATGACTTTTTCTTGGGCTTGGCATTTTCGACCTTGACTTCTTTTATTTCGACGTCGCCTTCGCTCTTTTCAACTTCGACGATTCTTTCAACGACGTTGTCGTCAACTTTTTCGTCGAGGATTTCGTTTTCTTCGTCCGCGCTCGAATACGGCTTTGTATCGCCCACGATTTCGCCGTCTTTCAAATACACGATTCGTGTACTGTATTCTTCCGCAAGCGTGGGGTTGTGCGTGACCATAATGACGAGTCTGTCCTCTGCGACTTCTTTAAGCAAATCCATAACCTGAATGCCCGATTCGCTGTCAAGTGCGCCGGTCGGCTCGTCCGCAAGGATAATCTCGGGGTTGTTGACGAGAGCGCGCGCGATTGCCACGCGTTGCATTTGTCCGCCCGAAAGTTGATTCGGCTTCTTCTTGGCTTGCGCTTCGAGTCCCACTTTTCTCAACGCTTCGAGAGCGCGCGTCTTTCTTTCCTCGCTTTCGACGCCCGCAAGAGTGAGGCTCATTGCGACGTTTTTGAGGATGTTCATATGCGGAATGAGGTTGTAGGATTGAAATACGAAACCGATACGGCGATTGCGGTAGGTGTCCCAGTCCACGTCGTCGTATTCTTTTGTGGAAACGTTGTCGATTTGAATGTCGCCGCTCGTGTAACGGTCAAGACCGCCGACAATGTTCAAAAGTGTGGTTTTTCCGCATCCGGAAGGGCCTAAAATAGAAACAAATTCGTTTTTTCTGAATTCAATGGAAACGTTGTTGAGAGCAAGAACGCTTTCTTCTTCAACCTTGTATTCCTTGGTTATATTTAAAAGTTTAAGCATAAAGCCTCTGTATCGATATATATTTGGCGAGCCTTATAGTCCCGATACGGCGAATTTCCGCCATAAAAATTCCCGTCGGAAGTTCCGCAGCAAACGAATCGAGAACAGCGATTGCGTTTGAATCTACAGTTTAACGGCGAACTTCCCCAAATAATTATACGCCTTTGCGAAACTCTTAATAACTATAACGTATAAGGATTATAACACATAAAAATCAAAAAAGATAGCGTTTTTAGAATTAAACCCGACAATTTTAATAAAATGTCGTTTTTCCTACAAGTGTTCAAAAATTAAAAATCGCGGCAAATTCTCTATCGCAAGGAAATAAATTTGTGCTATTGTGCGATATATATAACACGCTTCGTGTTTTACACGTTGCCGTTTTCATTAAAATAGCAAGTGATAGCCATAAAACACCTTTCGTGTATTTGTGTGTCGAATTATGGTGAAAATATGCGAAAATCCGCTCAAAATAACACTAATCGTGTATTTTGAGCGATTTGAGATGTTCTTTTCTGTCGTTCGGGACTCTGTAACTTTCCACGGCTTTTTGAATACTCTTGTTGTGCACCCACACGGGCAAAACTTCGTTTTCTATATATCCGACGACTTTGTCGTATTGCTTTATCAGCGCAAAACTCACGTACCAACTTATCGCCATATTGACGTAATACTCGTCCGAGCGAACGGCAATCACTTTTTCAAACTTATCTATCGAAAAGTCGTCGTCGAGAAAATGGCGCATTGCCGTGACGATAGCAAAGCGCACCGTGTACGTTTCCTTTTGACAAAGCCATTTTTCGATATATTGCCAAAGTTCCGTTTTGTGCTTTGCAAAGCACTTTGGCGAAAACACGTCGCAAACCGCCCAGTTGTCGATATACGGCAAAAACTTTTCCGTCAATTCAATCGTGCGGTAAAAGTCTTTTTCGTCGGAAAGCAAGATTGCGTGCAAAACGTTTTCTTCGTAATACTCGTGCGGAAGACTCTGCAAAAATTCTCGTTTGCCGCCGTTTGCAAACCACTCGTCCTTTTCGAGTTCTTTTGCGACTTTTCGCAAGGCGGGCATTCTCACGCCTATTATCTTTTCGGATTCGAGCGTAGGCACAAGCGACGAATGAAACTTTTGGTATTTCTCGTCGCGATTGTCAAATAGCAGTTTTTCGATTTTGTCCATATGTCTGTATTTTCAATAAAATTCGATTACGATTGTTAAAATGCGAATTGCCGTTTGAAAAGCAATTTTTCAAATTGCGTTTACGGATAATTGCGTTTTATTTTTGGTAGTAAGAAATTGCTTGGACGGCGTTCAATGCAAATCGTGTGAAACGACGTGATTCAAAAGGCACTCGCAGCCTTCGCAAATATCGTCGTAAGTCACGTCGAAATTGCCCGTCCACCACGGGTCGGCAATGTCGCGCGGATTTGACGAAAAATCCAAAAGGCGATAAATATTGCCGCTGTCGCCGACGATTTGCTTTACGGCACGCAAGTTTCTTTCTTCCGCGCAAACGATATAATCGAACTCTTTTGCGTCTTTGGGCGTAATGCGAACGGCGCGGTGCGCAAGCACTTCAACGCCTTCCTCTTTAAGTTTTCTCACCGCCGGCGGATAAATGGGATTGCCCACTTCTTCAAAAGACGTTGCGCTTGAAGCAACTTCTATTTTGTCTTGCAATCCTCTTTCTTTTATCATTTGGCTTTCGACGCATTCCGCCATAGGCGAGCGGCAAATGTTGCCCAAGCACACGAACATAATTTTTATCATAAGCAATCTTTCAGCACTCGAACACAAACGACAGCGGACCGTCTTGTTCTTGCTCGATAAACATATGCGCGCCGAACACGCCGTTCTTTACGACGATTCCTTCTTCGCGGATTTTCTCGGTGACTCTTTCGTACAAATATCTCGCTCTGTCGGGAAGTTCGGCGTGACCGAAATCGGGGCGATTGCCCGTGCCTTTGCCGAGCGTGCCCGCAAGCGAAAATTGCGATACGAGCAATATCTCGCCGCCCGCTTGTTTTATGTCGAGATTCATTTTGTCGTTCTCGTCGCGGAAAACGCGAAGTTTTGAAACCTTGCGCGCGAAGTAGTCCGCTTGCTCGTCGGTGTCGCCTTTTTCAATGCCCAAAAATATGGTAAGACCCGACGGGATTTCGCTTATGAGTTGTCCGTCAACCGACAATCTCGATTTGAACGTTCTTTGAATGAGTGCTCTCATATAATTCCTCTAATCCGCATTTTATCGTTCGTTTTTGCACGTATAAACTGCCGATAACGCTATTTCAATAAAAATTTAGTTTCTTTTATCGCAAGACCGTTTAAGTCTTTTGGATTCCGTTTGTCAAAGACCGTTTTAAGCCTTTTTATCTTGTTTATAGCAAGACCTTATCGTGAGTTTAGACTCGATGTGTCACAACGTTTTCGCGCTTTCAATTCTGTTTGTCGAAAGGTTCTTTCGGCTTGTCGTTCTTTTTCGGCGGCGCGGCGAGATACTGATAGAAATTACATTCGAGTTCGCTGTTATACAGTTTTCTCACCTTGTCGGCACGCGCGCCGAAATACTTTTCAAAGGCTCTGTACGAAGTGATTGCATACACGCACCACTCGTCGAGTTTTCTCGTCATCGCGCCGAAATCCCTATACAGAACTTTCAATTCTGCCTCGTCCATAAGGCGTTCGCCGTACGGCGGATTTGTGACGATAACGCCGTGCGAAAAGCGTGACGAAACGTCTCTCATATCCCCGACTTGCAAATGGATTTTGTCTTTAACGCCCGCTCTTTCGGCGTGCTTTTGCGCAAGTTTTATAGCGTCTTTGTTGATGTCGAATCCGCTTATATGCAAAACTCTGTCGCGTATCGAGTCTTGCGCCTCTTGCTGTACGAGTTCTCTGACGTTCGGCGCGTTTTTGAAACTTTCGCACGCAAAATTGCGGTTCATACACGGCGCGATATTGAACCCTATCAACGCCGCTTCTATAGGTATCGTTCCCGAACCGCAAAACGGGTCGATAAACGCTCTGTCCGGATTCCATACGGACAATTCAATCATAGCGGCGGCGAGCGTTTCGCGTATGGGCGCGTCGCCGAGATAGGTTCTGTAACCTCTTTTGTGCAGTCCCTCGCCCGACGTGTCGAGAGTTACGGTTGCAACGTCGCCGCATAGCGACACTTCCACGTCGTAAACCGCGCCGCTCTCGTCAAACGAGCCGCCGAGCGTGCTTGCGAGTTTGGATATAATCGCTTTCTTGGTTATGCTTTGAATCGAGCGCAACGCAAACAATTTGCTGCTTTGCGATTTTGCGTTGACGATTATGCGCCCGTCGCGCGTCACGACGTCTTGCCAACGCATAGCGAAAATACCGTCGAAAAGTTCGTCGAAAGTTTCCGCTTTGAACTTGGCAAGGACGATTCGCACTCGGTTTGCCGTGCGCAAAAACACGTTTGCCCGAAGCACGTCCTTGTAGTCGCCCTCGAACTCTATGCGCCCGAAATTTGCGCCGCTCGGATTGTAACCGAGCCGCAACAACTCGCGCTTGCATACGGCTTCGATTCCGCTTGCGACCGCCACTTCTATATTAAGTTTTCCGTCAAAAATACTGTCCATTTTTAGGGTTTTGCACCGCTGAATTGCGATTGCAAATTTATCGATTTGTTGCACGATTCGGCGTTTTATATTGCCGTTTTAACGTTATAAACGTCGTATCGCGTGATTTATAGGTTTGCTATGTCTTTGATAACTTCGCTTGCCATAGTCATTGCGGCAATGGCGGGGGCAAAGCAAATACTGCCGGGGATATGCCGTCCTTTTTCTTCGGGCGTGTCCTTGGGAATGAGCGGCGTTTCCTTCGAGTAAACGACTTTTATAGATTTTATTCCCCTTGCCTTAAGTTCCTTGCGCATAACCTTTGCAAGCGGGCAAACGCTCGTCTTGTAGACGTCGGCAACTTCAAAATTCGTGCCGAGTTTGTTGCCCGTGCCCATACACGAAATTATCCTTACGCCCGCTTCTTCCGCGCGCTGTATGAGTGCAAGTTTTGCACTCACGGTGTCGATTGCGTCAACGATATAATCGTAGTTTTCAAGCGGCACTTCGTCCGCCGTGTCGGGCATATAAAAAAGGTCGTAAGTCGTAACGTTGCAATCGGGATTTATGGATTTTATCCTTTCCGCCGCGACTTCCGTTTTGCGTTTGCCAACCGTGTTCGTGGTTGCCAGAATCTGACGATTGAGGTTGCTTTCGGAAAACACGTCGTTGTCCAAAACGGCAATATTTCCCACCCCGACTCTTGCCAACGCTTCGACGACGTAGCCGCCTACGCCGCCCACGCCGCACACAAGAACTCGCGCGGATTTGAGCGATTCGATTTTGTCGCCTATAAGCATTTTAGTGCGTGAATACATATCTTCCATAATTTCAGTCCTTTATTACGCCTCGTCTTCTCAATTCCTCGCCGGTGTTCTCGCGCTTTGGTTTTTCCTCTTTGGTGACGAGCGCGCCGAGCGTGTTGGCACTGCTCTCGCAATAGAGGTCGTAGTAGTTGAGTTCGCCTCTCATACGCTTTTCGTGCAAGGATTTTGAACCGCACCATACGATAGACGGAAGCGCAATTACAACGAGATACAGCGGTCCGAAAATCAGCGACTGTATCGTGTGTCCGTACTCGTGAACGCGAGCGTCTTTCGTCCATACTTCGGGGCGATTGCCATTGACGAATATGAACGAGCCGAGCGACACGCCACCCCAGTTTCCGTCGTGATAGGTGAGAATCGCGCCGTGATAAAACTCGTGCTTGCAGTGCGCGTAGCGGACGAACAAAACGAGCCCCATAACCGTTTGCAAAAGCCCCCAAGTGCATTGAACGCACCAGTACAAAACGCTTTTCAAAACATTCGTTGCTTTCATAAACTCACCTCTCAATTATTGTACATCAAAAGAGCGGATAAATCAACCGCGCGTTGCCTTTCGCCTTTGCTATTAACGCTAAAATCGCCGCAAAAATTCGAAAAACTCGCCGCTTTATCGTTCGACATAAATAATCGCAAAAACGCAAACAATAATTGACAGCAACACTTATTGTGTATTATTATATAACTACAACAAATCAAGGACGAAGATATGCTGCACAGTTGTTTTCCCGAAAGGTTAAAATCTCTCAGACAAGAGAAAAATATGCTACAACAAGACCTTGCCGAACATCTCAAAGTGTCGAAATCCACAATATCGGGATGGGAAGTCGGTCGCAATCAGCCGAGTTACGACACGTTGATTGAACTGAGCATATTCTTCGGCGTATCCGTAGACTATCTGATAGGCAGAAGAAACTACTAAAAAAATTAAGCACTCGACGAGTGCTTTTTTAATAGAGATAAGATATGAATTTTCAAACCAGACTAAAAGAATTAAGAAAAGAGGACGGCGTAACTCAAAAGACTCTTGCGGCGGCGATAGGCACGACTTCGGACTGCATAGGATTTTGGGAAAACGGCAGAAGCGAACCGTCTATAAGCGAGATAATTGCGCTTGCAAAGTATTTCGGCGTAACGGCCGATTATTTGCTCGGCATAGCAGATTCGTATTGAAAAAAGCACTCGTCGAGTGCTTTTTTTGTTGTTTTATTCCGTTTTATATGTGTTTTATTTATAAAATATATGTTTTATAAAATATGTATTTAATAAAACCTCGATATTGAGATGAAGAACAAGGAAACGCCCTTTTGCGAACCCGCCCAGCGTACTAAATCGTACGTGACGGGTGAACAAAAGGGCGTTGACGACGTTATTCGCTCAATAGCGAGGTTTTAGGCGCGATTTAGTGAGGTTTTATAGATAGCGTTGACAGCACGCTCATAATCAAAAGTATCCACCCCCACGATAATGTTAAGTTCCGAAGATCCTTGGTCGATCATACGAATGTTGACGTTGGCGTCGGCAAGCGCGGTGAAAAGCATTGCGGCTGTGCCTTGCCGCGAGGTCATATTATGTCCGACGGTGGCGATGAGCGAAAGTCCGCTGTGTATCTCGATGTTGTCGGCGTTGATGGATTCTTGAAGCGCGGCAAGCACTTTTTGCATTTTGCCCGCGATGTACTCGTCACGAATTACGACGGAAAGCGTGTCTATGCCCGACGGGACGTGTTCAAACGAGATACCTTCAAATTCGAGAACTGACAGAACCTTTCTGCCGAAGCCGATTTCGGAATTCATCATATCTTTTTCGATATTGATAATCGTAAATCCCTTTTTGCCGGCGATACCCGTTATGACCTTCTTTTCCTTGGGCAGATTCTTTTCCGCCACTATCATAGTGCCTTTGTGGGACGGATTGAACGTGTTTTTGATATTTATGGGGATTCCCACGCTTCTGACGGGGAAAATGGATTCGGGATGCAAGACTTCCGCGCCCATATACGCAAGTTCGCGAAGTTCGCGATAACTCAAATAATCGATGATTTCGGGATTGTCCACGATACGCGGATCGGCGGTCAAAAAGCCGTCGACGTCCGTCCAGTTTTCGTAGACGTCCGCACCGACGGCGCGTGCGACGAGCGCGCCCGTAATATCCGAACCGCCGCGCGAAAAAGTGGTTATTCTGCCGTCTTGATTAGAGCCGTAAAAGCCGGGGATAACGGCGTATTCCACCCCGTCGAGTTTCTGTTTTATGAGGTCGAGCGAATAGTGCATTTGCAGTTTTTCGCCGTTGAATTTCACGATATTTTGGGTGTCGATAAACTCGAATCCCAACTTCTTTGCCAAAATCAGCGCGTTGAGATATTCCCCTCTCGAAGCGGCGTAGTCGCTGGACACGCTGTTGTCTATGCCTGCCTTTACCTCGTCGAGAACGGGATCTATGTCGAAGTCGAGATCGAGAGCGGATACGATGTCCTTGAAGCGTTTTCTTATAACCTCGAAAGATTGCGTGCAGTTGCCTTTTTCCGTCTTTTCGTTGAAGCACGCATAAAGCGCGTCCGTCACTTTGACGTCTGCTTTGTTGCGTTTCCCCGGTGCGGAAACGACGATATATTTTCTTTGCGGGTCGCTTTTTATGACGTCTATCACGCGTGAAATCGTTTCGCCGTTCGCCATAGAAGTGCCGCCGAATTTGCAAACTTTCATATCGAGTCCCTATATTATGTTATGCGCCGAATCTTTCGTTAGACATCGGCAAATGGCAATTATTTTATCTTTTTTGCTTCGAAATAATATCTTTTTTCTTCCGCTTCGCCCATAGAGAACGCCTTGCGGCAAAGAGTGCCGTTTTTGAGAACGTAATCGAACAATTCTTCCTTTTCGATTTTGGGCATAGCGATTGCAACGCCGTCGTTGCGGGAAGCAACGTCTTTGAGGTGTTCGATGCCGTGAATGTAGTCAACCGTGCCGCCGTGCGCTTTCAGATATTCGTCGATTGCGCTTTGAATATCCTTTATTGCCTTTGCGCCTATGCGGTCTACCCTCAAGACGTACTCGCCGTTTTTGTCGAACGCCTTGACCTCTTTCTCGCCCGAGAGATTTGCTTGCATATAGCGAATAAAGTCCTCGCCTACGCCGAAAACGAAACGGTGAATGGGCTCGAAAACTATGCCGTCGTCGTGAAGGTTCTCAACCTCGCAAAGTGCGAATCTTGCGGGATGAACTGCCTTTTCTGCATCGGTTAACCCCTCTTTTATGCGATTCCAGTGCGCTTGCGCCGTTGCAAGAGAGTGGTTGCCGTCGCCCACTGCGAATATAAAATCGTTCTTGCCCGTGCCGTAAAGATTTTGCACGGAATCGACGTATTTTTCAAACGCGTCGATAACGATTTGCGAGTCTATTCTGTACCCCTCGAGATGTCCGCCGCCCATATTGAGGTCGAAATCGTACACCTTTTCGAGTCCTTCCTTCGCCGCCCAGATAGGCTCGATAATCGAGTGTTTTCTGTCGTCGATGAGAAGCATAATGTGCGGAAGTTCGACGGGCGCGTCTTGTCTTATTTTGAGGCGAGGCGGTATTCTGTCGAGAACCACGCCTTCCGTTGAGCGTATGTATGCGTTTGACGGATGAGTGAAGCAATAGTCTTCCAAATCAACCGCAAGCACGATTCCGAGCCTCGAAATTCCGCTTGCCGTCGTGCGTTTGCATACGATGAAACTGTCTTTCAAAGTTTTGAAAACGCCGCCGTCGAGATACTCTTTCATAGTGCGGTTTATGTTGTCAATTCTCTCGTCCTTGTCGCTGTCTTCGAGGTACGCTTCGGGGAAAATGAGTTTGAGCGTACTGTTCGCGTCGCCGACGAAGTCTTCGAGTTTCTTCCAGTAGCCGCGCTCGGACGTAAACTGATCGCAAGCGACGACCGACCATTTTTGATGGTCGCAATTATCGGGTACGAGTATGTCGCAACTTCTTATAGTTTTCATTTGAACCTTCCGTTTCTGCGGATTTTACCGCCGAGTTTTCTCGATGCGTGGGCCTCTCTCAAAGCGATTGCCGTCGGCGAAATGCCGTATGCGTCTTCGATTTCGTCTTTGAGTTTGTCCATAGTCATATAACGCTTAATCTCGCCGTGTTTGACGACGGATATAATGCCCGTTTCCTCGCTTACGACGATTGAAAGCACGTCGGTGTCCTCGGTTATACCGATAGCCGCGCGGTGTCTTGTGCCCATCTCTTTGTTGACGTTGCGTTGAGTGAGGGTCAAGAAGCAGCCTGCCGCAATAATCTTGTTGCCTCTGACGATAACCGCTCCGTCGTGAAGGGGTGCTTTGGTGTTGAAAATGCTTTCGAAAAGCGGCGCGCTGAGCGTTGCGTTGAGGCGCGTACCCGTGTCGAGTATGTTGTCGTGAATATCCCCCGCGCTGTCGATGATGATAATCGCGCCGACGTCTTGCTTTGCCATATCTTGACAAGCGGTCAGTATTTCTGCGGTTGCGTCGCGAAGTTCGTCGTCGCTGTTGTGCGTTTCAAAACCTTTGGACGTCGAAACCTTTTGGAATAGATTTTTCAAGTCGTTCTGATACACCACGCAAGCGGCGACTATGTCGAACACCACCACGAAGTGCATAACGTATTTGGCGATTGCCAAAATGTTTCCGCCGAGCAGTTCGGACAGCACGTTGACGAGCACGTCAAGCACCGCGCCGAGCAGCAAGAGGAAAAACACTTTCATATTGCGCTTGTAGACGAAGAAACTCAACATAATCGCAAACACGGTCACCAAAATGACCATATCGATTATGAAGTACAAGTTGACCCCTTTTGCGTATTGAGCAAAATTGTATGACATATATCCCTCGCAATCCGCAGTTTTTGCGGAAGTTTAAGTCTGTTTTTCTTTGGTGAATTTATATCGTATTATCAGATGTCGAACTCGTCGAATACGTTTCCGCCGCCCGAAGTGTGCGAATCGTCGTCGGAATCGTCCTTTTTGTGGACGTGACGTTTTTCAAACTCGTCGAAAGTGTCCGAAACGTCGTCGCGACGGTCGTAGCCGTAGCCGCTCGGGTGTTTCTCGAAATACTGCTCTCTCGTGTCAGTATCTCTAAACTCGTCCGCTTGCTTTCTGAACAGAACGGAAAGCACGATAACCGCAACGAGATACGCAAGGAACACGCATATAGCAATCGCGCTCGAAACCGTTTGAATCGGGGTCGTAATCTCGCCCACGATATAACCGAGTTGCGCCAAAGTGTCCGCAATTTCGCTTGCAAGTTCCTTATCCGCGCCGATGGATACAATCGCAAGATTCTCGCCCAGCACGCCTATACCGAAAAGCACCATATAAATCGTTGCCAAAATTGCAAATAAGTTGCGCTTTTCAACGGGGTTGAGTTTGTATTTCTTTGCGAAAATCCAAAGGAACATCACGAGATAGGACGCAGGCAAAAGCAACGTATCGAGCACGGTTGACGTGACGATATACACGTTTGCGTTCAAAATCGCGAAACTCTCGATTACGCCCACAATCAATCTCGGCGCGGCGGTGAAAATCATCGTCCAGTAGCAAAAATCGTTGCGTGAAACGTAGTTTGCGTGACGGCGCGCCACGATGTAGTAAAGTATGAGCGCAAGAAGGAACGTCACGACCGCAGGCACGAGTCCGTAACTGAAAATAATCGAGAATACGCCGCTCAAAGTGCTGAGCCTCGACGCTTCCGCAAGCATAGATTCGATGTCGAGATAAATGGGATAAATATTGCGCACGAACGTCGCAAATATAAGCCCGAGCCATATCCAAACGTAATATTTTTTGTCGATTTTGTTTTGCATTTTCTTCTCCTTAAATCACAAGCAGTTGCAATATCGCTTCGTGTATCGCGCTCAAATCCCCTCTCTTGCCCGTGAGTACGTCGAATTGCAGAGAGTGCAGATAGTCCACGCAACGCTTCAAGCGCATTTGCGAATAGTTTGCAGACGTCTTTCTCAAAAAGTAAACCGCGCCGCTTTTCATTCCGAGCAGTTTGGCAAGGTCGTCGTTGGACATACCCTTGTTGAGTTCGGCGTGCAACATATTGCGATACTTGTCGTAAAGTCTGTTGATTATCGTGACGCCGCGTATGCCGTTTTTGAAGAACACGTCAAGCACTTCGAGCGCTTTTGCGGCGTTCTTTTCACTGACGGCGTTTGCGAGTTCGTAGATTTGAAAATCGATGTCCGCGCTCACCATTTCGCACACGTCAACTTTGGTGATTGCGCCCTCGCTGTACGATTTGAGTTTCTCGATTTCGATTGCAATGCGAGCCATACTGCCTTGCGTTCTCGATATGAGTTCCAAAGCGGCGTCGCGCTCTATTCTCTTTTGCGGCGGCCTTGCAGCGATAGCGTTTATTTCTTCGATAAGTTCGCTATCGTCAAGTCGAGAGCAGTTTACGACTTGCGCTTTTTTGCTCTTGAACGCCTTTGCCGTATCGTCGTCGCAATCTATCACGAGTACGCTCGTTTCGCAAGGGTCGGAAACGTACTTTTCAAACGCCATCTTGTCGCTTTCGGTCGGTGCGTTTTCCAAACTCAAAACGACCACTTTGCGTTCGTCGAACATCGGAAACGTGTACGCCGAGTCCACCGCCTCACTCATACCGTTGTCGCCCGACAAGCGCGAATAGTTGAAGTCGGCGTATTCGGGGTCGACGACGCTCTTGAAAGAGGACAGCACCTCGTCTTTGAGATACTCGTCGTCGCCGCATACGATATAGACGGGTGCAAAATTTGCAAGACCGTCTTTTACCGCTTGAAAATGTTGTTTGAATTCGCCGTATTTCATACTCATACGCGCAACGCGCGCCCACAATTATTTTATGATATTATATAGTAACATTTTTATAAATATTTGTAAAGTCTTATATCTTTGCCTTAAAGTTTGCGTTCTAACTAAAATCTTAAATAAAACTTCCCCCTTCCTCACGTGTTTCCCCTACCGCCGTTCCCCCTCTGCATACTTTGAGGGAACCCACGGCGTCCGC
>CAKQLT010000012.1:0-26270 GCA_934254715.1 uncultured Clostridia bacterium
CGGCGACGACGAGCACGGCTGGGACGACAACGGCGTGTTCAACTTCGAGGGCGGTTGCTATGCAAAGGTCATCAACCTCGACAAGGATTCCGAACCCGACATCTACAACGCAATCAAACGCGACGCATTGCTTGAAAACGTCACTTTGGACGAAAACGGAAAAATCGATTTCGCAGATAAGAGCGTAACCGAAAACACCCGCGTTTCCTATCCTATCGACCACATCAAGAACATCGTGCGTCCCGTTTCCGCAGCACCTGCCGCAAAGAACGTCATCTTCTTGTCCGCAGACGCATTCGGCGTGTTGCCGCCCGTATCCATTCTTACGCCCGAACAAACTCAATACTACTTCCTTTCGGGATTCACCGCAAAACTTGCGGGTACGGAACGCGGCATCACCGAGCCTACGCCCACTTTCTCTGCTTGCTTCGGTCAAGCCTTCCTCGAATTGCATCCCACCAAGTATGCAGAGGAACTTGTCAAAAAGATGCAAAAGAGCGGTGCGAAAGCGTACCTCGTCAACACCGGTTGGAACGGCACGGGCAAACGTATTTCCATCAAAGATACGCGTGGCATAATCGACGCGATCCTCAACGGCGACATCGAAAAAGCACCCACCAAGACCATTCCGTACTTCAACTTTGAAGTTCCGACCTCTCTCAACGGCGTTGCAACCGAGATTCTCGATCCTCGCGACACTTACGCCGACGTCAACGAGTGGAACAAGAAAGCGGAAGATCTTGCAAGCCGCTTCATCAAGAACTTTGCGAAGTATGAGGGGAATGAGCACGGCAAGGCTTTGGTTCCCGCCGGCCCTCAGTTGAACTAAATATTTCAACCGCGCTATTGAGCGAATAACTTTGTCAGGCACGACTTGCCTCAAAACCGTGTACGCCTATGTACACTGGGTTTTGATTCAAGTCGTGCCTTTCGCGTTCTTCATCTCAATATCGCGGTTTCTATTTTGTTGTTAAAAGATGTAATGAGAACCGCCGTTCGCGAACTTGTAGAGTGGACTTTTGACAGATAATTATTCAAAGTATACCTATAAACGGGATGTGTCAATTCGTAGACGGAATGCGAGCCGCAAGGCGGCGAGAAAGCGAACGCCGAGCTTGACGATTAGTACAAGCGACTGCGCCGTTTGGGTGCGAAGCTGGCGCACAAAGCGCAGTGGCATAATGAGTGAAATGACCTTATCTATGCGAGTGCTGAGTGTTGCCCCACGCGAAGCGGACGCCGTGGGTTCCCTCAAATTTATGCAGAGGGGGAACGGCGGTAGGGGAAACACGTGAGGAAGGGGGAAGTTTTATTTTATTGAGTTATACGCTTTTCGCCAAAAGCACCAAGTCTACGAGTTTGCCGCAAAGGCGGGATTTTTCGACGAGAGAATCGTCGATAATCGTGCCTGCTTTGGCAATGGTCGCGCCTGCGTATGACGTCAAATCACCCGAAAGCACTCTGCCGAGCAAGAACGTATAATCGGATATTATTCTTGCGGGTGTGTGAGAATCGTCGTCGATTTCGGGTGCGTCCAAAAGTTTGAGCGCGTTGCTTGAAAACAGTGGCGAATCGTCCGTAGGTCTTTTCGCCATAGGTGCGTTGGTCACTTGAACGGGCGTGAATTGCGCTTCGGTTTTCGTCTGCGCCTCGTCTGCGTTAGGTGTCGCAACTACGGCCAAGGCGTTTGCATTTTCGTTTTCGCGGGTTCTAATAGGTTCTTTTTGCGGTGAATTGGTTTTTAAGGCAAACACCGTCGTTTCGTTTTCGGGACGGGGTATCGTTTGCTTTTTCGCTTTGCTTTGTTTTGCGGCTTTTAGCAAAATAACGTCGCCCACGCACGCCACGTTTTGCGGTGAAAATTGCTCGGTTTCGGTGTAGAGTTTGGACACTTTTCCGCTTTTTGCAAAGTCCACTTTTGTGATTTTGCCTTTTAGAATACCGCTTTGCGTGTATACGTCCATACCGATAACGCCGCTTGAAAACGCGGTGAAGTCAACGTCGCTTACACATCTTACGTTTGCGTCGTTTTGTATTATAAGCGCGTCGCAAAAACACAAAACGTCGTCGATTGGCAACAGTGCGTCGCAGTCGTTTTTGCAAGACGAAATGACAAAATATGCAATACAGTTGCAACCTTGCGAAAAATATGCATTTTTTATGCGCCCGACGACTTTTGAACGCTCGCGTTCGATAATCGGCTTGAATAAAAGAGAAGACAATTCCATCATAGTTTTCACCTCTTTTGACGGTATGCGAAAGTCGGATTTTTTATGCTCGAAAGCCGTGAAAAAGAGGGGGGTAGAATACGAAAAAATTGTCGCAAAAAGTCGAATTTACGGTTAGAATACCGCTTTTTTCGACAAAATTTTCAATTGCTGAAAAATACGTTTTGTACGAGAAAAATAGGGGTTATCCACCGAGTTGTCCACAATTTCGGGGCAAAATGTGGATAACTTTGTGGAAAAGGTGGTATTTTTATGCTTGTATGAATATGATTTCTTTTGTAACTATATGCGAGTCGGATTTTGTCGAAACAACGTAATAGAAAAAATCTTCACGATATGCGGTATTGCCGCGTTGCTTATCGTTTATTGCCTCGGCGCGCCGTTTGCGGTGCGTGCGATTAAGGGCGAAAAACCGAAAACTTTAACCGTTGTCGTTGATGCGGGACACGGCGGCGCGGACGGCGGCGTAAAGGGCAAAAACTCGGGCGTGGAAGAAAAAACCTTGAATCTAATCATTGCAAATTATCTCGGTCAAATGCTCAATGCTTGCGGATTCAACGTCGTATACACTCGCCGAAACGATGTTATGCACACTTTCGAGGGCGTGACGGACAACAGAAAGCGCGCGGATATGTTTAAGCGCGGACAAATCGTGAACGACGTCAAACCTTGCCTCGTCGTGAGCATACATATGAATTTCTATTCGTTGCCGTCGAGGCGGGGCGCGCAAGTGTTCTATTCAAAGCAGAGCGAAAGCGGCAAAGAGTTGGCAACCGCGTTGCAAACCGCTCTCAACAAAGAGATAAACGCAAAAGAGGGCGGCAGAGAATACAGCGCGCTTTGCGCTCAGAAATATCTTTTGGAATGTAGTCCCTATCCGTCCGCAATCGTGGAATGCGGATTTTTGAGCAATTACGCCGACGAAGTGAATCTTCGAAAAACCGAATATCAAGTTGCAATCGCCGCCGTGCTTTGCAGTGCGATTGCTCGGTACGCGTACGGCGTTGATTGAGCGGTGAATTTGCTTATTCGCTACGGCATAAACCGCCTTGACGTTCGTATGCGTATAAGGCACAGAGTGAACCGCGATTTTTAATTTGTTCGTATTGCAGATATAAACCGCGGATTTTTCTTAAAACGCGAGAGGCGAAACGTTCGATTTTACCCCTTCGCGCGCGGATTTTGCGCGCGTATAAGCGCGCTTGCGCGAAAAAACCTTGATTTATGTAGTTTTATCGTCTATAATAAAACATTATGACAAACGCATTTGCTTTTCCGTGTCAAAAAATCCTCAAAAAGCATAGCGACGACGAGGAAATCGCGCTCATTTTGAAGGATATAGAAAACGCCAAACAAGGCGTTATGACCTTTTCAAAAGAAGTGAAAAAGTATATGCTTCAATTTATCCACGCACGCTACGACGACAATCAAGAGGTTATGTCGCTCATAGAGGTGCTGAGGAAGTGGAGCAAGTACGAAACGTTCAATTTTCTCGAAATCTTCCAACTGCAAGACGAGTGCTATTTCTGGTACGACTTCTTGCACGCATACGGCGCGTGGAAAGTGATAGGCAAAACGTACGGATTCAAGGACGAGGAAGAAGCGCTCACCGTGCTTGTCAGACTCGTCAAACTCGACGAAAGCGTTTTCAAGGCGTATCCGGAATTGTAATTATGAAAAACGTACACGACGGACATAGAGAAAGAGTGCGTGACAAAATACGCAAAGGCGGCTTGCCGTCTTTTCAGCAACACGAAGTTTTGGAATATTTGCTTTTCCCGTTCATTCCGAGAAAGGATACCAACGAGATTGCGCACGCACTTATCGACAAATATTCTTCGTTTGCGGGCGTATTGAACGCAAGCGAGCGCGATTTGAAATCCGTCAGCGGAATGACGGACAACGCCGCGTTGTTTTTGTCCAAACTGCCCGAGATTATGAAACTTTACGTCAACGACGTCAACAGCGACCTCGTTCGCGAGGACTTGTCGGGCAGAGGCAAGGCTCGCAATTTCTTGTGCGGTCAACTTTTCGGCTTGAATCAGGAACACGTTTGCGTTGCCGCCCTCGACGCGCACAGCAGACTTATCAGATGTGAGATTATCGAGCAGGGAAGCGGCAACGCCGTTTATTTCAGCGTCAGAAAAATCGTGGATTTCGCATTGAGTTCCGGCGCAAGCAATTTGCTTTTGGCGCATAATCATCCGAGCGGAAATACCAAACCGTCCGACGCGGATTACGCTATGACGAAGGAATTGTATATCACGCTTGCAAACATCGGCATTACACTTCAAGACCACATTATTTTCGGCGGCAGTCAATACTATTCGTTTGAAGAACACAACGAATTGCAACAATATCAAAAATTACAGAAAGAACTAAAAGAAGGTACATTTTACTATGTCTGAAACAGTCAGAACACGATTCGCCCCGTCACCCACGGGATTTATGCACATCGGCAACTTGCGCACGGGTTTGTACGCATTCCTTTTCGCGCGTAAAAACGGCGGAAAGTTCATTCTTCGTATCGAGGATACCGACCAAGAACGCAAGGTCGAAGGCGCGGTGGAAATGGTGTATCGCACCCTCGCAACCGCTGGCATAACCTACGACGAAGGTCCGGACAAAGACGGCGGCTACGGTCCGTATATCCAAACGGAAAGAATGGGACTTTACAAGCAATACGCAGAAAAACTCGTCGAACTCGGCGGCGCGTACTATTGCTTCTGCGATAAGGAAAGACTCGAAAGCCTCAAAGACGCAAACGGCGTTCACACCTACGACAAGCATTGTCGCAATCTTTCAAAGGAAGAAGTGCAAAGACGTATTGCCGCAGGCGAGCCGTACGTTATCCGTCAAAAAGTTCCCGAAGGCGTTGTGTCGAGTTACACGGATATGGTTTTCGGCGAAATCAGCGTTGACAGCGCGGACATCGAAGACGGTGTTCTTCTCAAGAGCGACGGGCTTCCCACCTACAACTTCGCAAACGTCGTCGACGACCACCTTATGGGCATAACCCACGTCATAAGAGGTACGGAATATCTCAGTTCCACACCGAAATATAACCTTATTTACGACGCGTTCGGTTGGGAAAGACCCAAATATATGCACTTGCCGCCCATTATGAAAGACGCTACGAGAAAACTTTCGAAGCGTTTCGGCGACGCAAACTTCGAGGACTTTATCGCAAAGGGATATTTGCCCGAAGCGGTCGTCAACTACATCGCGCTTTTGGGTTGGTGTCCGAAAGACAACAGAGAAAAAATGACGATGGACGAGATGATAGAAGCGTTCGACGTGGACGGCATTTCGCACAGCAGTTCCATCTTCGACGAAGCGAAAATGCGTTGGCTCAACGGCGAGTACCTCAAAGCGATGAGCGCAGAGGATTTTGAAAAAGTCGCTACGCCGTGGATTGAAAAAGCAATCGAGGGCAAAGATTACGACGTAAAAGAACTCGCTTCGCTTATGCAAACCAGAGTGGATATTTTGAGCGAAATTCCCGAAAAACTCGCATTCCTCAACGAGTTCGGCGACTACGACCTCGCTATGTACGAACATCAAAAGATGAAAGTCACGAAGGAAGTCGCCATCAAAGCGGTTGAAGTGGCAATCGACGCACTCAAAGACTTCGAGGACTGGAACGCGGACGCAATCAAGGAACAAATCAAAACTTGCGCAGAGCAAGCGGGTATGAAGGGCGGACAAGTTATGTTCTGTATGCGCGTTGCGCTCACGGGCGCACCCGTAACCCCCGGCGGCGCAATCGAAATGGCTATGGTTCTCAAAAAAGACGAAACCTTGCGCCGTTTGAACTATTCCTTGCAACTTCTCAAAAACGCGTAATAAGTTGCGAATTTGACACGTAAAAGACACGAACGTATGAAAGGACTCTCTTGCAAGAAAACGATAATAACCTTGTTGCTCGCAGCGCTTGTTTTGACGAGCGTTTTCGCCGTTTTCGCGCCTTCACAAACCGCAGAGGCTCTGACTTGGGGCGGTAAGGATTCGAGCGAACTTTGGTATTACGGCAAAGATTATCTCGACGTCGAATCGGCAAAGGAAGTCGTGAAAACTTGGAATTTAAGCAAGGTTTCGAGCCCTATCGTCATAGCGGTTATCGACACGGGTATCGACGCAAAGCACGACCTTTTTGCCGATGACGAAAACGGCGTAAGCGTGCTTGCAAAAAACGATAAGGGCGAAATTCTCGGCTACAACTCGTACAAGGGCGCGGACGAGAACGGAAACGTTGACATAAGCGACGCTTCGTCCAAACACGGAAGCGCGGTCGCGGGCAATATCGCTATGCTCATAAGAGAGTTCGGGCTTGAAAACTGCATAAAGATTTATCCTATCAAAGCAAACACGACGGGTACGACTAATACGACGGGCGACAGCACTTTCAAACTCGCAAGTCTTTCTTGCGCGCTCGACTGGGCGGTGGACAACGCAAAAGCGGACGTCGTAAATATGTCGCTCGGATTGACCGGCGGCGACATAGAAAGTCTCATAAAGAGCAAGCAACTCACGCAAGACGAAGCAAACGCTTTCGAGGTTGCTGTTGAAAAGGCTCGTCGCAACGCAGTCGTTTCGGCGGCGGCGGGCAACAATAAAAAATCCGACCAGAACGCTTCGGATTTGTTCTATCCCGCGGCATATCCCGGCGTATTGTCGGCTATGAATCAGTATAAGAGCGAATTGTATTCCACGTCCAACTTCGGTTCGACATACACCCTTTGCGCCCCTGGTTTCGGAATCTACACCTCGAAAGGCTATCAATCCTCGAAATCGGTGTACGGCACGGAACAAGGCACGAGTATGTCGGCTTCATTCGTAAGTTTTGCGGCGGCTCTTTTGAAACTCAGATGTGAAATCGAGGGCAGAAAAGTCGATTCCGTCACGCTCGCAAAACTCGTCGAAGCGATTATGACCAAAACGCTCAAAAAGAACGACGTCGAATATAAAGTTCTCGATTTGAACGCCGTCGTTACAACCGATTTGGACGGCGTGAAATTAGGCTACGAACAACCGAAATCCATAACCGTCAAGCACGACGGCAAGGTCGGCGAAGGCGATTACGCTGGTATGGTGTATATGCGCGCCGACAACGCCTACGAACTTACGTTCTACGCGCAAATCAATCCCGTGGGCAAGGTAGACCCCGACGTCGAAAACGCTCTCGAATGGACGGTGCAACAAATCGCGTCCGCAGACGACGATACGCCCGTTTCCGAAGCCGTGTCCATCGGCAATGGCACGAGCGTGAAGTATACCCCCACAAGAGGCGGCGATTTCATCGTAAAGGCAAAAATCCCCGGATATTCGGCAACGCAAAGCGTTCAAATCCACGTAGAATACGGCATTTATTACGTCGGCGAAGTCAGAGTTACGCTTGCGGATAACGCTCAAAAAGACGTTACGGAAGCACCCTCGGCGGCAACGATTTATACGAGAGAAACGACTCGTTTCGCACTCACGGGCGTGAAATATCTCAATCCCGACATCGAAACCAAATGGTACGTCAACGGCGAATACGTCGCTTCGGGCGAAGTGTTCGAGTTCACGCCGAAAAAGGCAGGAACGTATTATATAACCGCTCGCTACGGCGACAACGCTATGGTGGATTTCCAATACAAGTTCACCGCCAACGTCAAGTCGGCGGTATTGCGCCCGCTCGATTTGTCGTTCTTGATTATCGGGCTCGTCGCAGCGGTTGCAATCGTCGTGACCGTCACCGTCTTTGCGGTGCGCAAAAAGAAGACGAACACGCACAGCGACACGGAACGAACGAAAGATTCTGAATAATAACGATTAAATTTGCAAGGCAATATAGTTTGAGGGAAGAATGAAAAAATACGATTATCTCGTAGTGGGAAGCGGACTGTTCGGCGCAGTGTTCACGTATTTTGCTTTGAAAAAGGGCAAAAGCGTTCTCGTGCTTGAAAAACGCAACCACGTCGGCGGAAACGTCTACACCGAGAACGTCGAGGGCATAAACGTGCATCGCTACGGCGCGCACATTTTCCATACGTCCGACAAGGAAGTGTGGGATTTCGTCAACGAATTTGCCGATTTCAACAACTATATAAACTCGCCGATTGCAAACTACAAAGGCGAATTGTACGATTTGCCGTTCAATATGAACACGTTTAGCAAGTTGTGGGGCGTCGTCACCCCCGACGAAGCGCGTGCCAAAATCGCCGAACAAGTGGCAAATCTCGGCATAGACGAGCCTAAAAACCTTGAAGAACAGGCTTTAAAACTCGTCGGCACGGACGTATATACCAAACTCGTCAAAGGCTACACCGAAAAGCAATGGGGTAGGGATTGCAAAGACTTGCCCGCGTTTATAATAAAGCGTTTGCCGTGCAGATTCACATTTGACAACAACTATTTCAACGACCGCTATCAAGGCATACCTATCGGCGGATATACGCCTATAATCGAGAAGTTGCTCGACGGCGCGGACGTGATGACGAACACGGATTATTTCGACTTTATAAAGGATAATCCGAGCGTTGCAAACAAGACGGTGTACACGGGTATGATAGACGAGTTTTTCGGATTCGGATTCGGCAAACTCAAATATCGCACGGTGCGTTTCGATACGAAAATCCTCGATACGCCAAACTATCAAGGCGTTGCGGTTATGAATTATACAGACAGAGAAACGCCGTACACGCGAATTATCGAGCACAAGCATTTCGAGTTCGGCACTCAACAAAAAACCGTGATAAGTTACGAGTATCCGACCGAATGGCGAGAGGGTATGGAACCTTACTATCCCGTCAACGACGAGGAAAACGACTCGCTTTACGAGCGTTACAAGCAACTTGCAACCGAGCGTCCCGACGTGATTTTCGGCGGCAGACTCGGACAGTACAAATACTACGATATGGACAAAGTCATTCGTTCGGCTTTGGACGTATCGAAAGCAGAGATTTAATCTCATAAAAGAAGATATGACCATTTTATCGCGCTGGATTATCGGCGAGGGAAAACTTAATACGCGGTTTGAAAATGCGACCGCGAGTGAAGATAAGGTGACGTTGCAAAAAGGCGGCAGCGTCGGTTTCGACACATACTTTAACAGTTTTTCCGAGGCGGTTTTCAAGCAAAAGACTTCGATTGAAAAGGCGATTGCGTTCGCCGAAGTCGAAGGCGCGGTGAGGGTCGAGGTGTATTCGTCAAAAAGCGGCGAAAACGGCGTAATCGATACTCTTATCTGTCAAAAAGAGGACTTAAACGCCGAAAAACGCACGATTGAAGTGCCGTTTGCGTTTGACGACGGCAATTTCGTGTGGTGCAAAATAGTTGCGCTTTCCGATACGGCAACGGTGTTTGGCGGCGGCTACGCAACAGAGCAAGAAAAGCAAAGACGAGCAAATCTTGCCGTCGTGATTTGCACTTTCAAAAGAGAATCTTACGTCAAAAGCAACGTTAAGGCGTTATGCGAATTTGCAAAGCGCAACGACGAAAACGTAACCGTTTACGTCATCGACAACGGACAGACTCTTTCGAGCGAAGACGTGGCGGACGCCGTACTCGTTCCGAACAAAAATCTTGGTGGAAGCGGCGGCTTTACGAGAGGAATGATAGAGGCGCACAAAGCCGGCGTGCATACGCATTTTCTGCTTATGGACGACGACATTTCTTTCAATCCCGAAATCGTCGCGCGCACTATGCGCTTTTTGGAATACGCAACGTCCGAAAACGTTGCCGTCGGCGGCGGTATGCTTCGCGAGGACGAACAAGAGATTCTTTACGAACTCGGCGGGCGCTGGAACGGCGACAGACTTTGCGGTTTTTACAGCGATTTGGATTTGTCCGAAAAGGAAAACTTGCTTTTCGACAATCCCGAACGTCCCGACTATTGCGCGTGGTGGTACTGTTGTATGCCTATCGGCGTGATAGACAGACACGGTTTGCCGTTGCCGCTTTTCATAAAAAACGACGACGTGGAATACGGCGTGCGTTGCAAGGAACTTGACTGGACGTTCTTAAACGGCGTCGGCGTTTACCATTCGCCTTTCGAGGCAAAGTACAACGCTTCGCTCGAATACTATATCAGACGAAACGAACTTATAAGCAACTGCTACACGACAAAGCGCAGCGGGTTCAAATATTTTTGGAAACTCGTGCGTTGCGTGGGGATTCAGCTCGTTCAGCAACGGTATTGTGCGATTCCGTATTCCGTCAAAGGTTACGACGATTTCCTCAAAGGCGCGGACTATCTTGCAACTCTCGACGCCGAAAAACTCAATTCCGATTTGAGAAAGGGTATGCCGAAAATATACTCGAAAGCCGAACTCGAAGATATGGGCTACGACTTAACGAATATTTACAAGAGCAAACCGCGCTCGGAATTTTTGCAGACGATTACGCTCAACGGCTATCTGATTCCGAAGTTTTTGTGTTCAAAGCAATCGCGCGAGGTCAGAATCATAGACAGCACGGATTGCCCGCCGAGAGATTTTTTCACGTCGCGCAAAACACTTCAATACAATCCGCTTTCCCAAACGGGATTTTTCACCGAAGAAAAGTTTTCAAAGGTGATAAAGGCGGGATTTATGCTCGTCGGAAAAGCATTCAAAATGCTCGCCGAATATAATAGAGCAAAAAAATCGTTCGCGAGAGAACAAAAGTATCTCACGTCGTTCGAGTTCTGGTCTAAAAAACTCGGACTCGACGATTGATTATCGAGAGGACAAAATGGCGGATACCGAAGGGAAAAAAATCAAAATAGCGCAGGTTATAGGCAACGCTAAAGTGGGCGGCGTTATAAACTGCGTTATGAATTATTTTAGGAATATCGACACGTCCAAAGTCCAGTTCGATTTCTACACTTACGGTCCGTCGCCATTCGACGGGGAAATAAAAGCGCGCGGCGGCAGAGTTTTCTATTTTCCGTCCGTGTTTGCGTTCTTCAAATGCGTGCGGTTTTTGCGCAAGAGTTTTAAGCGCGAACGATACGACATAGTGCACGCGCATATGACGTCGCTGTCTTTTGTGAGTTTGCTCGCCGCAAAGCAATCGGGCGTAAAGCACCGCATTTGCCACGCCCATTCGACCACCAACAAGGAAGAAGGATTCGTACACTTCGTCAAGTCGTGTTTGAAACATATCTCGACGTGGTTTGCAACCGACCTCGCAGGGTGCAGTAGGTTGAGTATAGATTGGCTCTACGGCAAGAAAGCCGCAAAAAAAGCGTACCTTATGCGCAACGCTATCGACCTTGACAGATTCGACGTTACCGACGAAGAAAAGCGGGAATTGAAAGCGCACTACGGCCTTGAAAACTGCCGAGTCGTAGGGCATATCGGAAGATTCGAGTTCCAAAAGAATATTCCGTTTTTGGTGAAAGCGTTTGCCATTTTATGCAAGTCGCGAGATGACGTAAGGTTGATGCTCGTGGGGGGCGGCGCAGAGTTTGAAAACGTCAAAAAACTGGTTGAAACGCTCAAAATAGAAGGTAAAGTGCTGTTTATGACAGAAAAGCGCAACGTGCAAGAATACTACGCGCTGTTTGACGTATTTGCGTTGCCGTCAAGATTCGAGGGACTTCCGCTCGTTGCGATAGAGGCGCAGGCAATGGGAATCCCGTGTCTTCTTTCCGACTGCATAACGAAGGAAGCCGACGTCACGGGACACGTCGAATATCTGCCTATTTTAAGCGCGAATTACTGGGCGAACGAGATAAGCCGAGTTCTTGACGAAAACGTTTCGTACGACGGAAGAAAAGCGGTTGCCGCCGCGGGTTACGACATCGTCGAAGAATCTAAAAACTTGCTCGAATACTACACGGAAGTAAACGCAAAATGAACGCCAAAATTTTTGTCGTATGTCACGACCCCAAGCAAATCGACGAAAGGATTTTTCAATATCCTTACGTTCCTATTTGCGTAGGCGCGAAAAAAGACGAGTTTTCGCCTCGTTTTTTGCGTGACGATATAGGCGACGACATCGCGGAAAAAAACGCCGTTTACAACGAAATGACCGCGGTTTACAGCGTATACAAGCGCCTTGACGAGTTTGAAAATACCGACTTGATAGGCTTCGTGCATTACCGCAGATTTTTTGCTTTTTCGAGCAATGCGAAAATTTACAACGAGCGTTCAAAATTCACCGACGAATTTTTCGACGAAATAAAACTCGACGAAAATAAGTTGAACGAGATTTTTTCAAAATACGATTTCGTCGCGCCAGTTCCCGCGTACAGAGAATCCGTCGAGGAAAATTTCAAAAAAGCGCACGGCGACGATTTGAGCGTAATAAACGATATAATCGACAAGCAATATCCAGAATTTTCCGCGGCAAAAAACGAGTATTTTTGCGGAAATAAAGCGTACTTTTTCAATATGTTCGTTTTCAAAAAGGATACGTTCAAGAGATATTGCGAGTTGATATTCACGATTTTGTTCGAGTATGAAAAGAGAAGAAAAAATAAAGACGAGAGAATGTTCGTTTCCGAACGACTGACGGGCGCGTTTATAACCTTGCTTGAAAAAGAAGGACAAAAAGGTTGCTTCCTTCCCGTAACTTGCGTTCTTAAAAAAGCGAGTTTGAAACAAAGTTTGAAAAACGCAAAAAAAAGCAGCGGGAAGTCCGTTCTTTATGCGATTAAACCCGTTGTCGAACGGATTGCGCCGAGAAGCATTATGCTCGCGTACAGAAAAAAGAAATTCGATAAATTTGCAAATTTTAGGACAAAACTATAAACGTAAGCCATAGGGCGTTAACACTATAGTGTAAAATGATCGAGCACTATAGTGTTATTAAATACCCATAGTGAAAAGTTGTAAAACGATGGTGAAATCCGAATCGTAAAAAAGCAGATTGCATAAATTTGTAAAATAAAAACTGCCGTTCGGCAGTTTTTTTGATGCGCTTATATTATTCGTTTAGTTATTGTTTCTTTTGCGCTTGCTCTGCGATGGCGCAATCTTTTTGATAAGCCTCGACGACTTCCTTTGCCGTGCCGTATTGAACGACGTTTCCGTCTTTGAGATAGATTGCGTTTTGGCAAAGTCTAAGGATTTGCGACGTGCTGTGCGATACGACGATAAAAGTCGTGCCGTTGTTTCTAAGTTCGTCGATTTTGTCCGCGCATTTCTTTTGGAAAACCGCATCGCCTACCGCAAGAACTTCGTCGATTAGAAGAACGTCGGGGTTTACGTCAACCGCTATTGCGAAGCCGAGTCTAGTTATCATACCTTGCGAATAGTTTTTGAGCGGTACGTTCATAAACTTTTCAAGTTCGGCAAATTCGACGATACTGTCGTATTTTTTCTTCATTTCGTGTCTTGAAAATCCAAGCATTGCGCCGTTGAGGAACACGTTTTCTTTTCCCGTGGCGTTGTAGTCGAAACCTGCGCCGAGTTTCAAGAGGGGAACTATGTTGCCTCTCGTTTTTACGTAGCCGGCGGTCGGCTCGATTATACCCGATATGATTTTGAGAAGGGTAGATTTGCCCGCGCCGTTTCTGCCGATAAGACCTATACTTTCGCCTCTGCGGACTTGGAACGTGACGTTTTTGAGTGCGACGAAACTATCGTAGTGAAGTTGTCCTTTCACGAGTTTTATGCAGAACTCTTTGAGATTGTCTATGCGCTCGGACGGAATTTTGAATTTCATTCCGACGTGGCTTACGTCAAGCAAAATGTCGGTGTCCGTGTCGAAATCGCCGAGATTCTCGAAAGCGTCCGGCTTGATTTGCGGCATTTCGGCGTCTTGTGTTGCCAAAGTCGCTTGATTGGTGTTTTGCTCTTTTATTTCTTCCATATTCGTCAAATATACAACAAAAGTCTTTTTCTCGATAGTCTGAAAATCAAATAACCGATTCCCAAACATCCGAGACCTACGCCGTAGCAAATCAAGAACTCTTTTCCGCTCGGGACTGTGCCGTTAACAAGATCTCTGAAACATTGCAAGTAGTGAAGCATAGGATTGAAACTCATCGCGGTCAAATAACCTTTGCCGAGATTCATTTTATCGAGCGAATAGAAAACGGGGGTCGAATACATCCACAACGTAAGGAACACGCTGTAAAGGTGCTTAATATCTCTGAACCTTACGTATACGACGGAAAGAACGAACGATATACCTGCCGAGAAGAACAGAATCGCCGGCAACCAAGCGAAGATTATCAAAATCATCGTCCAGTGGAACGTAACGCCCTCGCTCATTCTTACAAGCATAACGATTACGAGTGCGACGAGAGAAAATCCGAAATTTACAGTGGACGAAAGTACGTTGGATATGGGGAAGACCGCATACGGTATTCTCGTTTTCGTGAGCAAATCGTAATTGTTTACCATACAAGTCAGCGAAGAAGTGGTCGCCGAACGCATAAGAGAAAAGACGATGTTGCCCGAAAGAACGTATACGGGATAATCCATACTTATGTCGTTTCTGAAGAAATTGCCGAAAACGAAAGCCATAACGAGCATATTGAGAAGCGGATTCAAAACCGTCCACAAAATGCCGAGAACCGAACGTCTATATTGATTTTTGATGTTTTTCCCGACCAAAGAGCCCAAAACCACCATTGATTTTTTAAACTGCAATTCGTTTGCACGCACTCTTTTCTTGGGAAGTTTAAGTTGTTTTGTCATTCGCTTTGATTGTGGTCAAAATAAAAATCTTTTATCACTTTCGACCGCAATTATACCAATTATATACCAAATCGCACTGTAAGTCAACAGCAAGAGTAACGGCCGCAATCCTTAAAGAAAACGGTCATTGAGCGTTGTTGGCTTCGTAAAGATTTTTAAGGTCTGATTTACTCAAAATGGTTATAGGTCTTGAAAAACAGGTTATGCCGAGATTTATGTCGCCGCCGAGAACCTTTTTTTCGCCGTCCATATCGAAATCAACGTCCTTATCGAGCGAAATCGTCAATTCGTCGAAAGGTCTAAATTCCATATTTTTTGAATGGTACGGCTTGTTGAATCCGATAAAGAACGCTCTGAACAACGGGAAGAAAATTTTGATTTTGCCGAATATGCCGTTGGTTTTGGGTGCTTTTATGGTCAAAAGGTGCATAATGCCGTCGTCCGCTTGGAAAAGACGGTTGAATCTGAAACCGAAGCAGCGCGGCGAATCGATTGCCATAATGAGCGAGTATTCGCCCTCGTCTTCGTAATCGCTTGCCGAAATTTTGGCGTTTATACGGTGGATTTTGTATTCTTTTACGACGTGCGCAATGTACGCAAGAGCCTTGTATTTGCGTTTTTTCTTGTCGTTTACGCAGTAACCGATGGGGGTGAAGATGCCCGCAGCCATAACGTATGAAAAATACAAATCGTTTGCAAAGCAGATGTCTTTGAGAAAATGATTGTTTTTGATTCCGCCGTTATAGAACTCGTTGAGCGTGCCGTACGGCATATAAATTATCTCAACGTCGTCGCGGATTTTGGAATTGAGGATACCGTTGAGCGTGCCGTCGCCGCCGCACACGACGATTCTGTCGTATTCGGAAAAATCTTCGAGTTTTTGTTTTTCGACGATGTAGTAGCAATCTACGGCGTATCCCGCGCCGAGAGCGGTTTTCAAAGTGCGCTCGTCCGCTCTGTTGCCGTTGCCGGACAACTTGTTTATGACGATTACGCATCTTTTGATTCCTTTCTTCTTTCTCATAAAAATAACTATAATACATTTTGTAACGTTTTGCAATATAATCGTGCAAGTATAAGGCGTAATTAAGGTAAAAATTAGACAAAAGGCTTGAATTTATGCAGAAATTATAATAATATATACATTACTGCGCATAGATTGCGCAACTCGAAATACTTTGCAAAGAGGTTTTCGGATTGTCGAAAAAAGAGAAAACGAGAGAGAAAAAAACCGCTTCGCAAGTTGAAAGCGAGCAAATTTGCGCTGACAACGACGAGCAGTTCATTGACGATTTCAAGGTGAAAAACGTCGTGTTTTACCCGTTTTTCAAAAGAGCGTTCGATATATGCGCTTCATTTTTGGCAATCGTCGTTTTGATAATTCCTCTTTGTATTGTCGCAATCGCCATAAAAATCGATTCGAAAGGGCGCGTGTTTTACGTTTCGGACAGAATCGGAAAGCGCGGCAAAGTTTTCAAACTTTACAAATTCCGTTCTATGGAAGAAAACGCAGAGGACAAACTCGCGTCACTTCTCAAAGACAATCAAGTCGAGGGCGACGTTACGTTCAAACTCAAAGACGACCCCCGCATAACCAAAGTAGGCAAGTTTTTGAGAAAGACGTCAATCGACGAACTTCCGCAACTTTTCAATATTCTAAAAGGGGATATGTCGTTCGTGGGGCCTCGCCCTTGCACGCCGAGAGAGTTTTTTTTGTATACCCCGAAGGATATGCTTCGTTTGAGTGTTCCGCAAGGCTTGACGGGCGAGTGGCAAACGCACGGCAGAAGCAACACGACTTTCGAGCAAATGATAGATATGGATTTGGATTATATCCAACACAAGCGCGGATTTTTCTACGATTTGTATTTGATTTTCAAAACGATAGGCGTTGCGCTAAGACAAGAGGGCGCGGAATAAAAACGTTAAAACGGCGAAAAATTCGCCGTTTTTTGATGTTTTTTTGATGTTTTTTCGTTGGCTTTTCGTTGGTTTTTCGCTGTTTTTTATGCGAATTTTAGATGCCGTTGTGCCGTTTCGGTTTGCGATTGACTTTTACGTGACGTTATCGCTCGAAGCAAATTGCGGTTTTGCTCGTTTAAGTCAAATCCGTCGGTTTGTGCCACAGATTGTTGCGCTCGGGGTGATATATTGCGCCCAAAATGCGTTGTTTTGCAAAAGGTATGTCTTTGCAAATGGTTTTGATGAGGTTTTTCATATACTCGCGTTGCGATTCGTGGTTCATAGGGCAAGGATTGTCCACTATGGGCAGTTTGAGGCGTTTTACGGCGGATTTTATGTCGTATTCTTCGATATATATGAAGGGGCGAATGAGGGAAACGCCCGATTTGTCCATATGCGCCGTAGGCGGAAAGCACGAAAATCTGCCCTCGTAAAGCAGTGACAAAAGCATAGTTTCGGCAACGTCGTCGGCGTTGTGACCGAGCGCGAGTTTGCCGCCGCCGAGTCGGTTTATTTCGTTGTTGAGCGCGCCTCTGCGCATTTTCGCGCAAAGCGAGCAGGGGTTGGATTCTTTTCTTGCGTCGAAGATTATTTCCGCAATGTCCGTTTTTACGATATGGTGGGGTACGGAAAGGCTTGCGCAGTAGTCCGACAACGCTTGCATTTGCGATTTGTCGGTGTCTTTAAGCCCAATATCTATCGTTATCGCTTCGAGGGTGTAACGCTCGGGTGAAAAACGTCTGTAGTCGGCGAGCGCGCGCAAAAGCAAGGTGCTGTCCTTGCCGCCGGACAGACCTACGAAAATTCTGTCGCCGTCCTCTATCATACGATAATCTTGAACGGCTTTTCTCATTGCACTCAATATTTTCTGCATAACTTTTAAGGATTGAAATATTATTCAATATATAAGCGTGGATTTGACAAAATTATATATAATGACGTCGGATTTTGCAAGCGGAACGAGCCAAAATCGCCTTGACAGAATCGGCGGGCGTAAACTATACTTTTTATAGAGGGCAAAGGCAATGATTCAAGAACTGATAACCCAGATAAGCAACGCCATAGGCAATCCCTATCTGACGTTGTACGTCATATCGATAATCCCCATCATCGAGTTGCGCGGGGCTATTTTGTTTATGCCCTATATGTTCGACACGATAGGCGAAATGATGCTGGGAATGCTTTGCTGCATAGCGGGCTCGACGACGGTTATCGTTCCGCTCATTTTGATAACGAGACCGCTCTTGAAAAAACTTCGTCGTTCCAAATGGTTTTCAAAAATAGGGAAGCGTATGGAAGCGAATCTCGCCGACAGGGCGGAAAGCGCGTACGACGAGGAAAAAATCGAGGAAAGGGAAGCCAAACGCAAGCGCAAACCGCTGTCAAAAGACACGAAAAAGTTTTTGGGATTGTTCGTGTTCGTTGCCGTTCCTTTGCCTATGACGGGGGCGTGGACGGGCTCTTGCATAGGAAGTTTTCTCGATTTTCCCGTCTGGAAAGCGTCGCTTGCGGTGTTTTTCGGAAATATCGTGGCGGGACTTATCCTCACGACGATAGCCTACTTCTTGCCAAGACAATACGCCGACGTGTTCCTTTACGGTTTCGTGGTGCTTGCCATCGCAATCGCCGTAACGCTGTATTTTTCGCGCTCGAAACGCAACGAGAGAAAACGCAACGCCGAACTCGAAAAATACTCTAATAAGAGCGAATACGAACTCGCGGTTCTCAAAAAAGAAGCCGACAAAGACGGCAAAGTGCTTATCAAAAAAGAGTATATCGACGAAAACGGCGACAAACATATCGTCATCGGCCGCGACGAAAAACGAAACAAATCAGTCGTCGACAAGGACGACCTCATCTGACATTTATCGCGTCAAACACAACCGAGATTTTGATATAAACGGTTGTGTTTTTTCTTTCGAGGTTGTATAATGTTGACGAAATAAATTTTGGAGGCAACACTATGCCATTAGTTACAACAACCGAAATGTTCAAAAAAGCATATGCAGGCGGTTACGCAATCGGCGCTTTCAACGTCAACAATATGGAAATTATCCAAGGTATCGTTGAAGCGGCAACCGAAGAACAAGCCCCGCTTATTCTTCAAGTTTCCTCCGGCGCAAGAAAATATGCAAACACGACCTACCTCACCAAAATGGTTGACGCGGCAGTCGAAACAAGCGGACTTCCCATTTGCTTGCACCTCGATCACGGCGACAGTTTCGCACTCTGCAAAGACTGCGTAGACCACGGTTTCACTTCCGTTATGATCGACGCGAGCGCACATCCGTTTGCGGAAAATATTTCAATCACAAAGCAAGTCGTCGAGTACGCTCACGATCACGGCGTAGTCGTCGAGGCTGAACTCGGCAAACTCGCAGGTATCGAGGACGCCGTCAACGTTTCCGCAAAAGACGCTCAATTCACCGATCCCGACCAAGTCGAAGAATTCGTCGGCAAGACCGGCGTCGATTCCTTGGCAATCGCAATCGGCACTTCTCACGGCGCATACAAGTTCAAAGGTCAACCGCAACTTCGTTTCGATATCCTCGAAGAAGTCAGCAAACGTTTGCCCGGATTCCCCATCGTTTTGCACGGTGCGTCTTCCGTTCCGCAAGACCTCGTCGCAAAAATCAATCAATACGGCGGCAGTATGCCCGGCGCACAAGGCGTTCCCGAAGATATGCTTCGCAAAGCGGCATCTATGGCAGTCTGCAAGATCAACATCGACTCCGACCTCAGACTTGCAGTCACCGCAGCAATCCGCGAGCACTTTGCTCTCAATCCTTCTCACTTCGATCCTCGTCAATATCTCGGACCGGCAAGAGAAGCGGTTAAACAAATCGTAAAGCATAAATTGGTGGACGTACTCGGCTGCAACGGCAAAGCCTAAGGACACTATTTAGCGAATAGCATCGTCAAAGCCCTCGTCCGTCAACTCGCGTACAATCGGTACGCTAGGGTTGTCGGACGGGGGCTTTTTCTTGCTCTTCATCTAAATATTGTCCTTAGGTTAACAAAATTCTAATCGGGTGCGGGTGTCCCGCCCATAATTATTCATTATTCATTATTCATTATTAATTCAAAAAAACGACGCAAGCGCGTCGTTTTTTTTGCTATTTCAAGTTTTCGGGATTCAAGCCGAAAAGTTCGGGAAGGACGAAACGCCCGTCTTTGCGTATCAATACGTCGTCGAACCAGATTTCACCGCCACCGAATTCGGGCGCTTGGCAAAGCACCAAATCCCAGTGAACCGCGCTCTTGTTGCCGTTGGGTGCGTCGTCGTAACTGCACCCCGGGGTGAAGTGAATCGAGCCGCTTATCTTCTCGTCAAAGAGTATATCGCCGATTGCCTTCGTGACGTACGGATTGACGCCGATTGCAAATTCGCCGACGTATCTCGCGCCTTCGTCAGTGTCGAAAATGGCGTTCGCTTTCTCACTGTTGTTGGCGGTTGCTTTGACAATCTTGCCGTCCTTAAATTCAAGACGCACGTTCTCGAAACGGAATCCGTTTTCAATGGACGGGGTGTTGTAACTTATCACGCCGTTGACGCTGTTCTTGACGGGTGCGGTGTAAACTTCGCCGTCGGGAATGTTGCAAGCGCCGTCGCATTTGATTGCGGGTATGCCTTTTATAGAGAACGACAAATCGGTGTCTTTTGCCACAATCCGCACTTTATCGGTACGATTCATCAAATCAACCAGCGGATTCATAGCGTTGCTCATCTTTTGATAGTCGAGACAGCATACGTCGAAGAAGTAGTCCTCGAACGCTTCCGTACTCATCGAAGCAAGTTGGCTCATACTCGGCGTGGGGTATCTCAAAATGACCCAACGCGTATGCGCGACGCGTCTGTCGCTATGCACGGGTATGCCGTATCTCTTGTCGTATTCTTGCATTATTTCTTCGGGTACGTCGGAAAGTTCGTAACTGTTGTCGCCGCCGCGTATGCCGATGTAGCAATCCATCTTGTCCATAAAATCGGCGTCGCGCTTCGCCCACATATCCAGCATTTCCGCAGTCGCGCCTTTGAGAATTTCCTTTTCGAGTCGCTTGTCGATTATGTTGAGGAAGGGGATTCCGCCGTTTTTGTACACTTCGCGAATGATACACGCGGGCAGTTGCTCGCCGCAGCCGATTGCGTCAATCCAAACTTTGTCGCCCTTGCCGACGTGTATTGAATAGTTGACGAGATTGTGTGCCAAAACTTCTTGCCTTTTGTCGATAATCATAATTCACCTACAAATATTTGATGGAATTATTATAGCACTATTAAATATATTATTAAACTGTTTTTTATTCAAAACAGACCTATCAAAAAAGAAACTGCCCGAAAGTTGATTTTTGCACGCGGTGTGTTATAATATGGTCAGAATAAATTTTTAGAGAGGCTTTTTATGGATCTTACCTATAAAAGACAAAACGTTTACGCTTTGGCGGACGAGAACGAACTCAAAGCCATAAGCGAATATGCAGAGGGATACAAAAAATTCCTCGACAACGGCAAAACCGAAAGAGAAGCGGTGAAAGAAACCGTCGAAATCATCGAAAAGAGAGGCTACAAAGCCTATACTCTCGGCGACAAAATCAACGCGGGCGACAAGTTGTACTACAACAACCGCGGCAAGAGTTTGTTTATCGTGCGCGCGGGCAAAGCGGACGTTGCAAAGAACGGTATCCGTATTCTCGTTGCTCACGTTGACAGTCCCAGACTCGACCTCAAACAAGTTCCGCTCTACGAAAAAGCGGATATGGCGTATCTCAAAACGCACTATTACGGCGGTATCAAAAAGTATCACTGGCTCACGATTCCGCTTGCGCTTCACGGCGTAATCGTGCTTAAAGACGGCACGAGCGTTGACGTGAAAGTGGGCGACGAGCAAGGCGATCCCGTGTTCTACATCACGGATCTTCTTCCGCACCTTTCGCAAGAGCAAGTCACAAAGACTATCGGCGAAGGATTCCTTGCCGAAAACCTCAATCTTTTGGTTGGCGGAATCCCCGTCAAGGACGAGGAAAAGGACGCGGTGAAGAAAGGCGTGCTTGCAATCCTCAATCAAAAATACGGCGTATGCGAGGAAGACTTCCTTTCCGCAGAACTCGAAGCTGTGCCTGCGTCCAACGCAAGAGACGTCGGCTTTGACAGAGCGTTCGTGGCAAGTTACGGTCACGACGACAGAGTGTGTGCATATCCCGAAATCACCGCAACTCTCGACACCGACACCGACCAAACGGTTATGTGTATTCTCGCGGACAAAGAGGAAATCGGAAGCGAGGGCAACACCGGTATGCAATGCGTGGTCATCAGCGACTTGATTGACGAAATCGCAAAGAGTTACGGCGCAAATCCGTCCGTCGTGCGCGAACATTCAAAGTGCATTTCGGCAGACGTCACCGCCGCATACGACCCCTCGTTTGCGTCTGCGTTTGAAGATATGAACGTCGGCTACGTCAACAAGGGTGTTACGATGAACAAGTTTACTGGCGCACGCGGCAAGAGCGGCTCGAACGACGCTTCGGCAGAATACATCGCGTATCTGAGAGGCGTGTTTGCAAAAGAGAACGTCGTATGGCAAACGGGCGAACTCGGCAGAGTGGACCTCGGCGGCGGCGGAACGGTTGCGAAGTACATTTCCAAGATGAACATCGACACCGTGGATATGGGCGTACCCGTGCTTTCTATGCACGCGCCGAACGAACTTATCTCGAAGGCAGACCTTTACACCGCGCATAAAGCGTTCAGTGCATTTGTAAAATAATTATTTTGCGCCGAATGCAAAACACGAAAAAAAACGATGCGACCGCATCGTTTTTTTGAATTAATAATTAATAATTAATAATTAATAATTAATAATTGCGGGTGGGCTTTGCCCACACCTGATTAACAAAAACGGCACATTATCCGCGTATTTTGCGCAAATAAAGTGCCGTTTGTGTAATTTTAATATAAATTAGCCAACGAGAATCGAGTTTGAAGATTCGACGAGTCTTGCGTCGAAAAACGCTTTTACGCCCGCTTGCATTTTGGCAATGTCCGCATACGAAACCGTTTCTACGGCAGAGTGCATAGCAAGTTGAGCAAGACCTATATCGCACGCTTTCATTCCGAGATTCGCGCTTGCCATAAGCCCTATCGTGCTTCCGCAACGCTGGTCGGAATTGTTGTAATAGTCTTGTCTTTCGACGTTCGCTTTGTCGAGTATGGTTTTGAAAATCGCAGAGGATTCGCCGTCCGTCGCATAGTTGACGTGATGTTTGACGACTATTCCTTTGCCCATATACACGCGCTCTTTGACGTCCATCTTTTCGGGGAAGGACGGGTGAAGCGCGTGGGCGTTGTCAACGGAAAGAATGAAACCTTTTTCGCAAGCGGATATATAATCGTCTTTGGTTTTGCCGAGTCCGCTCGTGATTTTTTCAAGCACGGTTTGCATAAGCGCAGAGTTTGCGCCTTGCTTGGTGCGGCTTCCGATTTCCTCGTTGTCGAAGCAAGCGCAAATCGCAACGTTCTGCGGATTTGCGTTTACGAGCGCGGCGAGGGTTGCGTATACGCTCGTGAGATTGTCGATTCTCGGCGAGCAGAGATATTCGCCGTTTACGCCGCTTCTGAAAGGCGAAGTTGCCGGCACGACGTAAAGGTCCGCGTCGACGATTTCCTCTTTTGAAAGGGTGGAATAGAAGTCGTCCACGTCGCCGACGAGAGGAAGCATATCCTTTTGCACGCTCACCGAAAACGCCGAGTTGACGTTTGGATTGTGATGTATCGCAAGCGATGGGATATTGACTACGTAGTCGCTCTCGACGATTTTGCTCGTGAGCATATCGCCGTGCTTTTCGATGATTCTGCCTGCCACTTTCAAGGGCGCGTCGAGCATAGAGTAGAGGATAAGTCCGCCGTACGCTTCGACGTTGAGTCTTGCGCCTTCGGGCGAGGGAAGCAACTCTCTGCCTTTGACGTGCAGACAAGGCGAATCGGTGTGGCTTGCCGCAATATTGAAAGCAAAGTTTTCGCCGACGACAAACGCGATTACCGAAGTGCCGTTTTTGACGACGTAGTACTTGTCGCCGACTTCGAGATTCCATTTGTCCGCAAGGTTAAGTTTTGAAAATCCGTGTTTTTCAAGGATATATTCGCTGTGCTTTACAGCGTGATACGCCGTGTACGATTTGTCCAAAAAGTTGATGACGTCCATAAATTCGTCCTTATTTCGTTTTTTTATATGATAATACCAAATCGAAGTATTTGCAAATTAATAATTGACAAATAATAACCGATAATTGCAATCGGAAACGGCAAACGGCGGTTGCGCCGCAAAAAAGCGGGCGTTTTGCGAACTTTTGCAGAATATTGAGTGTTGAATATTTCAAATTTAGGGTGTAAAATAAACTTATCAAATCTATGAAAGGGGGAAAGTATGTTACCGTATTTTCTGCTTGCTTGCGGCATAATTATGCTGATTCTGTTTTTGATTGCGAGAGACAAAAAATCGTCCGCGCTTGCAATCGTGCTTAAAACCGCGACTTCGCTGTTCTTTATCGCGACGGGACTTGCCGCCGTTGTCGAAAACGGCGTCGTTGGCAACTTCGACGCGAAACTTCTTCCGAGCGCGCTCGTGATTATGGGGTTGGTGCTCGGTATGGTGGGGGACATAACCCTCGATTTCAAAATCTATTTCAAAGGACTCGAAGGCAAATACGAGGGCGTTGAAAAGGACCGCGACACGATGATGTACTTCGGTATGTTGGCGTTCGGCATAGGGCATATTTTGTACATAACGTCGATGGCGATTCGCTTCAACGGTTACGAAATGAATCTGCTTTGGTCGGCTCTCGGCTCGGCGGCAATCGTTGCGGTGATGTTCCTCGTGTGCATATACGTTATGAAAATGCAGTTCGGCAAATTCCTTATCCCGAGCATAGCGTACGCGTTTTTGCTTTGCTGGTTCGTGGTGCTCAGTGCGCTGTACGTCAAGCCCGCGCAAGGCTCTGCTTCGGCAGGTATTCTCGTTGCCGGTTCGGTGCTGTTCGTGGCGTCGGATATGGTGCTTTCGATGACCTATTTCTCGAAGCCCGCGGACTACGAGCGCAAGGGCGTTCTCAATCCCGAATCCCGCCTTATGATAATCGTAAACCACACGACTTACTATCTCGCGCAGTTCCTCATCGCGCTGTCGTTGCTCTTTATCTGAGGCAAAACGAGCAATATTTCAAGCACCCCTCGACGGGGTGCTTTCTTTTTCCTCGGCTTTGAAAACTCGGCAAAATCGAGCGATTTGTTGCGTAAATAAGCATATGCTTCGATAAGTTTTTTACGAAAACCAAAATTTGCAAAATGTATATTCATTTGAGAAAAATTGTAAATTATGCAAAATTGCGGTTTTTGAGAACGCCACGCGAGGCGGTGTATGTCTTTATGACCGAATACGCAAACGATACATATTGAAAACGCCGATTTTTACAAAATAAAATGTTTATTAGTCAAAAACAATACTGTAAAATGCCGTTTTTGTGAAAACAAACCGCAAAACGCAACTTTTGAACGAGCGACGAGGCGGTGTAAAAAAGGAAGAATTTTTATTCATAAATTTGCAAAATTGCATATACATTTTTGCCGTTTTCTGCATAAAAATACAAAAAGAATAATTAATTTTTTATTTTGTGACAATATTATTTGACTTTATACAAAAGTAGTTTTAGAATCTTAAAGTATCAAAAATATGCGCGTGCGCTATATATGCGTATGCGTGGCATAAAACTGTAGTTTCGCTCGGCGGCAATGCGAGCGAAAAACAAAGAGGATATATGAAGAAAAAATTGTTGGTCACAGCGTTAATGATTTTGTCGATTGCGTGCTTGCTCGTTGCTTGCAACAATTCGACGAATTACGACGGCTTGACGAAAATCACCTTCGAGCCGGAAGGCGGCGTATACCAAAACTGCACTCTGCCTTTCTATCAGTACTACGACTTCAAGGACGGCACGACGAATCTCATTCGCGAGCCGCTCGCGCTTTCTCGCAAGGAATTCAAAAAAGACGGTTACACTTTCGTCGGTTGGTTCAAAACGAGAACGGAAGTCGACGGAAAGGTGACTTACTCGGATATGTGGGACTTTGCAACCGACAAAGTGGGAACGGACGGCGTTACGCTTTACGCAAGTTGGAAAAGAAACGTGACGTATTTGTATAACGTTTGCTACGTCGACGAGCAAGGTCAGACCCAAATCGTCGGTTCGTACGACGTGTCCGAAGGCGACGAGTTCGACGATTACGAAAATTACGCGACGAAGCGCAGCGGATACACCGCGCTCGCTTTTGCGGACGAAGACACGGGATATATGGACGACGGCTATTATCTCGACGAAGAATGCACTCAACCTGTCAAGGGATATAAGCACCCCGGCGGTGAAGAAGACACGGCGATAAACGTTTACGTCAAGTACGTTCAAGGCGAATACACTC
>CAKQLT010000013.1:0-23904 GCA_934254715.1 uncultured Clostridia bacterium
GTTTATGGGTGCGTTTTGCAAAAACGCGCGAACGTTGTCTTCCGTCGCGTGCAAAAGTCGCACTCTCGCTTCGAGGCTCGCCCACGCCATATGCGGCGTGATTATGCAGTTTTTGGCGTGAATCAACGGATTGTCCGCTTTGGGCGGCTCGCTCGTCAGTACGTCGAGCGCCGCACCCGCGATTTTGCCGCTATTGAGTGCGTCGGCAAGCGCGTTTTCGTCGATAAGTCCGCCTCTTGCCGTGTTGATAAGATACGCGGTCGGCTTGAAACGCGCAAGACTTTGCTCGTTTATCATAAGTTTAGACTGCTCGTTGAGCGGGCAATGCAAAGTGACGAAATCGGCGTTTTTGAACACTTCTTCTTTAGATACGCAACCCTCGACGGGCGTGCGTGTGCTGATAAGCACGTTCATTCCGAACGCCTTGCCGATTTGCGCAACCTTTTTGCCTATACTGCCGTAGCCGATTATGCCGAGCGTTTTGCCGTACAGTTCGTGAAGCGTGTCGAGCGTGTATGCAAAATCCTTGCAATTTTGCCAGTCCCCTCTCGCAACCGATTGCGTATGCAACGAGAGTTTGCACGCAAATTCGAGGATAAACGCAAAAGTGAGTTGCGCAACGGAATTCGTGCTGTAATACGGCACGTTGCACACGGTGATTCCAAGTGCCTTTGCCGCCTCAATATCGACGATGTTGTAACCCGTTGCCAAAATGGTGATGAGTTTGAGATTTTTGCACTCGGCAAGCGTATCTTTGTCCATCACGATTTTGTTGATAACCAAAATATCGGCGTCTTTTGCGCGCGGCAAAACGTCCTCTTTGCTCGTCGTGTCGTAGTACGTCACGTCGCCGAACTGATTGAGGAAATCGAAATCGAGTTCCTTTCCTTTTGCGGTTGCCCCGTCAAGAATGACAATTTTCATAATTAATTACACAATGATTAAGTGTTTGTTTAACCGCTTGCGTGCGTAGCACGCCCTCACCAAGCAGATAATTTGGCGAAATTGCGGCGTGAGTTTTTATCCCTATTTGAACTGATAGCACAAATTCTCTGCGCGGTTAGAAAAGCAATAAATCAAGCAAGGCTCTCGGCAATACGCAAAGTTTGCGTGTTGCCGTTGCCTAAGCGATGATTTTTGCTTAGTCCTCAACTAATTTACGCTTTCTGTCGTTGATGATGCCGAGGCTGTCTTTCATCGCTTTTTCCGCGCTGTCGAGAATGTTGAACGCAAGCGAGCGGGCTTCGTAATCCATCTTGTGATAGTTTTCTTCCGCTTCGCGTTGCATTGCTTCGGCTTCCGCTTTTGCGCGAGTGTACACTTCGGTTTCGGTCATAAGACGTTTTGCTTGTTCTTCCGCCTTGTCCATCGTTTCGTTTGCGTACTTTTCGGCTTTTTCGATGATGTCGTCGCGCTCTTTTTTGATTTGCGTTGCCTCTCTCAACACGAGTGGATAACTCGCTCTGAAACGCGAGATAAGGTCGAGCAAAACGGCTTTGTTGATGACGATGTCACTGTTGCTGAACGCCGCTTTTTTGGCTTTGAGCACTTCGCTTTCGATTTCGTTGATAAGCATATCGATGGTTTCCATAACGCACCCCTTTCGTATAACGTTTTGTTTTATTTTTTGTATTTTTTACGGCAAAAACTATGCTTTTTACCGTTGTTTTTTCTGTTTTTATCCTTGTTTTTTGCGTTTTGCTTATTTGAGGTCGGCAAACTCTTTTGACGTCAAAAGCGGAACGCAACACGCCGGTATCGACGAGTAATCGCCTTTTGCGATTTGCTCTCTTGCTTTCGTCGAACTTACGTTTGAAAAGACGTTCGGCTCGATGAAAAGCGTTTCAAAGCCGTGCTCGCGGTTGAACTTTGCCATATCGTCCTCGTACGCTTTGTCCTCGTCCCCTCTTATGCCTCTAATCAGCACGCTTGCGCCGACATCGGAAGCGACTTCGACGGCGTATTTTTCGGAATATATCGCCTTTGCGCCCTTCTTTTGAGTGCATACGCACTCGCAAAGCGCAAGTCGTTGCGCAGAATTGAAAGTATACTTTTTGTCGGGATTGACAAGACAAGCAACCCACACTTCGTCAAACTCGCAAAGAGCCTCGTCAAGCACCGCTTCGTGTCCTTTGGTGAACGGGTCGAAACTGCCCGCCATAAGCGCGACGGATTTGCGAGAGATAAACTCGGCAACCACCGTTCCCATTTTCTTGGTGCGTTGCTTATAACGTTTGTCGCTCACTTCGTAAGTCTTTTCCGCGCCGTGCTCGAACACTACGACGCCGCCGTCCGCAAGCAAATCGAGGTCGAATATCAAGCCGAGCGCAAGTTCGCCCAGTCCGCTCGCATACGGCGGGTCTACGAATATCATATCGAACTTTTTGCCCGTGACGTACGCGTTGCGAAGCACGCCCGAAAAATCGGAATTGACCACCTTGAAATTGCCGTCTATTCCTTGCAAATTTTTGCGCACGAGTTCTATGCTGTCCTTGCTGTTGTCAACGAACACGACCTCTTTTGCGCCGCGCGAAATGCACTCTATGCCGAGTGCGCCGCTTCCCGCAAACAAATCGAGTACGGCCGCGTCCTGACTGTAGCCTTGCAAGACGTTGAAAAGCGTTTCTTTTATTCTCGTGGTTGTGGGACGAACTCTGTCGTCTTTGGGCGAGGCGAGATTTTTGCCTCTGTACTTTCCTGCAACAACTCTCATTTTTCACCGTTTATATTCAAAGAATATAATTATTTTCGTTTTTAATAGATAAAACTCATATCTTCATCGTTGTGCAAATAATCGTTTTATCCGCTTCGTTTATCGTTTTACGTTTTCTTTTATAGCAACAGTATCTTTATGTTATTTTCGACTTTTACGGCATATCCGCGCCGTAGGGGTTGGCTCTTTCGCCGCTCGCGTCGATAATCCGCTTTTCGGTGACGAGAACGTCGAGCGGAACGTCGAAAGAATCCGTTTCGAGTCCTTCGACTTGCTGACAATCGAACGCAAGACCTATGACGAAACAATCGTGCGAGGCAAGATAGCGGTCGTAATAACCTTTGCCGTGTCCTGCCCTTTTCAAGCCGTCGAACGCAACCATAGGCACGACCGCAACCGTCGGGTCGTCAACAGAATGTGAGCCGACGGGTTCGAGTATGCCCCATTTGTTGGTCTTGAAGTTGGTGAACGGCGAGATTGCGATTGCTTTCATATCCTCGCCGCAAACTCTCGGCACGCAAACCACCTTTTCGAGCATAAGAGCAAGCCCTACGATTTCCTCGGTGTTCGGCTCGCCGTCCGTGCCTAAATAAACGAAAACTTTCGGCGCGTGCGTAAACTCGGAAAGTCCCGAAAGAGCGTCGGCGATTGCGCCGCTTGCCCATTCTTTTTGCGCAGAACTCATCTTCGAGATTTGCGCTTTTGCAAATTTACGTGCTTCGATTTTGTTCATTTTTCAGTCGTTTTTTATGCGTTTTTTTGCGTGTTTTTTGCCGTTTTTTTATGTGTTTTTCACGCTGTTTTTACGTCGTTTCGAGCGATTTTCAACGTCGATATTTTTGAAAATTTCGACGGGTTTTATCACTTTCAATCGAGATATACTCGCTTTATTCTGCCTTTTTGCGACGTCATAAGGCAGTATTCTATGGTGTTTCGCTCGCTTGCGACTTCGCTTGCTTTGTCGCCGTCGAAAAGCAAGACTTTTTCGCCGACTTTCGCCTCTAAATCGCCCGTATCGACGACGAAACAATCCATACACACGTTGCCTATAACCGCGCATTTTTTGCCGCGAATCCACACCGACGAGGGATTTTCCTTTGCAATCGAATCGGCATATCCGCCGAAAACGACCGCAGTGTTCGTCGCTTCTTGCAAAGCAAAATCGCCGTAACTCACTCTTTCGCCCGCTTGCAAGCGTCGAGATTCGATAACTTGCGAATACGCGCTCATTGCGCCCTTGTATGCGTTTATGCCGAGCCGCACGCCGTCGTAGCGCAAATTCGGATTGAAAAGCGAATGGCTCGAAGCAAGGTGCGCTTTTATATCGGGATAATATCCCTTTGCAACCTCGACGAATTTGTCGAACGCGCCTTTTTGCGATTCCGTTTCGTCGCGCAAATGCGAATATATGCCCGAAACGTTTATGCCGAGCGATTTTGCCTTTTGCAAGACGATTTGAAGTTCGTCAAGGCAAAAACCCAGTCTGTGCATACCGCTGTCAACTTTGACGTGCGTTTCCAGTTTAGCGGGATTTACGCGGTTTGAGTTTAGCAAACTCACTATTTTTGCGAACTGCGCTCGATTGTGCAATCCGATTGTCAAATTCTGCTTATACGCCCTAAATATCTCGTTTTCGCAAAGAGCAAGCACGAGAATTTCGCTTTTTATGCCCGCGCGCCTTAGTTTCATCCCTTCTTCGAGAGTTTCCACGCCGAAAGCGTCAACTATGTTTTCCGCTCGCTTTGCGACCTTGATAAGTCCGTGTCCGTATGCGTCCGCTTTTACCATAAGCATAACGGGAACGCCGACGAGCCGTTTCGTCGCAAGGACGTTTTGTTCTATTCTGTTTAAGTCAATTTCGACGACGATTTTCACAGCCACCTCGCATAATCTTATGCGCGTGACGTATAGTCGGTGACATAATTTTTTGCTTTACGCCCCACTGCGCCGTATAATGTTCGCAATTAAAGAACGATTCAACCGCGTTTATAGTAGTTGATAAGGCAACCGTCGAGAATTATTTGTTTTTCGCTGTCGGTGAGAGCGTCCATACGCAAAGTGACGTTTTGCGATTTTCCGTCACGAACGAGGTGCGCTTCAAACTGCGTTTTGCCGCTCGCAACGACTTCTCTCACGTTCTCGATAATCAGAATATCCCCCTTTAGATACTCTGTTTTGTCGTCAATGAGCGGAAGCATACCCCAGTTTATGAGGTTTGAGCGATAACGCTTGGTTGCGTACTCTCTCGCAACGTTCGCGCCGCCCGAAAGGAAGCGTTGGCAACTTGCCGCTTGCTCTCTCGCGCTTCCGTCGCCGGGTTTGACCGCAAATATGCAAGACGAAATCGTCGCGTCGTCAACGGATATACCGAGTTGCTTTAAAGCGTTTTTGACGTCGTTATTTTCGCCGTCGCGCACTTTCTTGCTTTCGCCGACGTACGAGGGGTCTTTTCTCGAAAGCGCAAACTCTGCAAGGCGCAAAGGATTGCTTCTGTAAGACGAGGTTTCGCCCGACGGTATGAGTTCGTCCGTAGTGGTTACGGGGTCGTTGATTACGCTGCAAAGTTTGAGCGCAAGATTGTTTTTGAGCGGCGCAATGGTCGGAATGTCGGTGATGTTCGGACCGTACACGAGTTCTTGCGAAGAATCCGCGTTGCCAAAGCCGTTGTACACTCTCGACTTATACGCTTTTTCGTCGTATTCAAAGGGCGCGAAGTTCTCGTCGAAGTCGAAATCCAAAGCGGAAGTCAGCACGCCGCCGTTTGCCGCCGTCGCCGCGATAGAGCGAGCGTCCATAAGCGCAACGGAAGCGATTTGATTGTCGGAAGGCTTGCTTCCCTCTCGTCTTTCAAAGTTTCTCGTCGTATGGCGAATACTGAATCCGTTGTTGCACGGAACGTCGCCCGCGCCGAAGCACGGACCGCAAAAACAAGGCTTGATAACCGCGCCGCTTTCTATGAGCGTTGCGATAGAGCCGTTTCTGACGAGCGCAAGATTGGTGGGTTGAGAGCCTGCGTATACGTTGAGCGCAAACGCGCCGCTTCCCACGCTTCTGTTTTTAAGTATATTTGCCGCAAGGGATATATTGTCGTAAGTGCCGCCTGCGCAACCTGCGATTACGCCTTGCGATACGACGATTTTGCCGTCTTTTATTTTGTCGGTAAGGCGGAAAGTGCCTTCTTTCAAGCCTAAAAGTTTATTTCCTTCCTTTTCGACTTCGGACAAAATATCGTACGGATTTGCGATTACGTCCGCAAGTTTATATACGTTCGAGGGGTGGAACGGAAGCGCAATCATAGGCTCGATTTTGCTCAAATCCACCAAAATTCCGCCGTCGTATCGAGCACCGTTTTGAGGCGCAAGACGTTTATATTCGTTCTCTCTGTGATAAGTTTTAAGATATTCTCTCGTCTTTTCGTCGGTGCACCATATGGACGAAAGGCACGCGCTTTCGGTGGTCATAACGTCTATGCCGTTTCTAAATTCCATCGGAAGTTCGGATATGCCGTCGCCAACAAATTCGAGCACGCAATTTTTGACGAATCCGCTCTTGAACACTTTGCCGATTATGGCAAGCGCAACGTCTTGAGGTCCTACGCCCTTGCGGACTTTGCCGCTCAAGCATACCGCTATTACGCGCGGATAATCTATATCGTAGGTGCGCTTCAAAAGTTGTTTGACGAGTTCGGGTCCGCCCTCGCCTATCGCCATAGTGCCGATTGCGCCGTAGCGGGTGTGCGAGTCGCTTCCGAGTATCATTTTGCCGCAACCCGCAAACATCTCGCGCATATAACTGTGAATTACGGCAACGTTTGCCGGAACGTAGATTCCGCCGTACTTCTTTGCGCAAGAGAGTCCGAAAACGTGGTCGTCCTCGTTTATCGTGCCGCCGACAGCGCAAAGCGAGTTGTGACAGTTGGTCAAAACGTACGGAACGGGAAATTCCGTAAGTCCGCTCGCCTTTGCCGACTGAATTATGCCGACGTAGGTTATGTCGTGCGAAGCCATTGCGTCGAAGCGGATATTGAGTTTGTCCTCACGCCCCGAAAGGTTGTGCGAGGACAGCACCGAATACGCAATCGTGCCTTGCTTGCTCGGCTTTACGCCCGCCGCTTTTAATTCTTCCTCAGAAACGAGTTTGCCGTTCAGATAATAGGTTGCTTGGTTTATAAGTTCTATCATTTTTCCAAATTCCGTACGCGCAGAATTGCGTATCGATTTTTTATGCAAGTCTTGCGCGTATCGTTTCGTATTTCGATTGCGATTTACATAGTAAATCGAAGTTTATTTCTTGTTTTTGTCTTTCTTTTCGGGGGTGAAAACTTCGACGATGACTTCGCCGATATGGTTGCGCATTTCGTGAATGAAAGCGTCGATTTTGCCCGTTGCGATATTCACCTTGAAACTCATCTCGCCGTCTTGTTCGTTTTGTCCTTTGACGATGACGTAAATCTCGCGCGTTATGCTGTTTTGCTTTATGCAAACGACGTCGTCGTACTTGATTTTGTCCACGAAAAAGCCGAGAACTGCAATCATTTTGTCGTCCTTGAATCCGTAGTAACTGTTGAAAAGCACGAGCGCGGCGGCAACCGCAATTACGAGTGCGGCAACGAGCGATACCCACGCCACTGCCGGCTGTTGAGTGGTTACGCCCTTTGCGCCCGCTATCATTGCTATATCGAGTCCGCCGATTGCCAGCGCACCCAAAATGACTACGGCGACGATTACCGTTTTGACAATGCCGAAATTCATTCTAAATTTCATAATTCGCTCCTAAAAATGTCCGTTTATCGTAGGTCTTTTGCGATTCTGTTTTTTATCTTTCGATTGCGCTTTGCTCGATGTTGCGCAATACGTTCGTTTCTTATTCTTCGTCGGATTTTTCCTCGTCCGATTTATCTTTGACGTACTCGTCTATGGTTATCTGACGTCCGTCTTGCGCCTCGTAGTCGTAGTCGTCCGATTGCTGTTCGGCGCGGAATCCGTACTCGACGGTGTTGATAACCGTCGTTGCGTCCGTGTAGAAACTGAAGCCTTTTGTCTTGTAGTAGCCGATAAGTTCGATTGCCCTAAGCATAAAGTAGTACATCGACGGCAAAATGAGGGACATAAGTCCGCCCGTGGGTATTGCGAACGTGGTCGTGCAAAGATATACGATTGCGAACGTCACCGCGTAGGATTTGAAAAGTCCGCCGACGTTGCTCTTGACGTAGGTCAAACTTCTCGTGAAACTCGTGTACACGCTTTCCTCGGGGTGGAAAATCATTCTTGGCAACCACCCTGCCAAAAGCGTGGCGCGCAACGAACATATGCAAATGCCTACGACGATGAGTATGGGCATTACGAAAAACGCTATCGAATCGAAAAGTCCGAACAAAATGGACAACATCAACGCGGCAAATATCAAGTCTATGGGAAGGGTTATGGTGAGCCTTGCCGCCGAGTACTTGCAGCATTTTTTGAAGTTGAGAGCCATATTACTCGCAAATCCGTAGCGCATATTCGACGCCATAAGGTTGTTGATTATGTCGGCGTTCGTATAATACGAAAGTCCGAAAATAAAGCAGTAAAGCGCATAGACGAAAATCCCCGCAAACACGAGTCCGACGGTGATTCCGACGTTCTGAGAGCATATTCCGAACACGCCCTCGAGCGAGTGCAACACGTCGCCGATTGCGCCGCGTATTGTGGACGAGCCGTCCCACACCGACGCTACGCTGTCTTTTATTGCCAAAACGTACGAGTTTACGTCGCCGGCAGCCGCAAGCGCGTTCCATATAGGCAGAATTATCGCCGCGCCGATCGCAATCGACAGCACAAGCGATATTACGATCCACAAAAAGATCTTCACCGCGTGACCCATATTTGAAAACAACAGGGATAACGAATACTTAAATTCCATATTACTCTCCGAGGCATTGCCTCATATTTTTTCGCAAAACCGAATTGGCGGATTTTGCGGATTTTATTTTGACCAAATATCTTTTTTCTTCTTTTCCAAATCCATACGTTCCGTGCCCGTGACCTCGTAGAAAAGATTGTACATAAGCGTGATGTAAAACGGAACGACGTACAAATACGCAATCGCGTCCAAAAGCACTTCCGCGATAACGCCGCATTTGAGCGCGCCCGTCACTATCATACAAATTTCGACGGGAAGAATACACAAAAGCAACGTGAAAAACGTGTTTGCGAGCCGTCCCGACATACTTCTGACCGCTTGGCGAAGCGCGGCTTTTTTCGGAAGTCCCGTATGCAGACAGTACGGCGGCCAAAGTATGACAATCGACATAATGAGTATCATAGAAAACTGCATTAAGACGAGCGTAAGCGACGAGAACACGAGCCACGTCACCCTACTCTTGAACGTCACCCACCATAGATAGTACAAAACGGTCGCAAGCAAGTTGAATATCTCGAACGAGCAGAACGCGAGCAAGCAGAACAAAAGCGAGGTCAAAAGATTGAAATTGAGCCTCGTTTTAACTCTGTTCGGCGCAATCGTGAATACGCCTATGCGCATATGCGTGTCGATAACGCCGTACATAATCGCGACGAAAAACACCAAAAGCGCAAGTCCGATAAGTCCCAGATACCAGTAGGAAAACGGAAGTTCGCGCATTGCGACGTACATATCCGCAAAATTCGACGGATTTATGGTCTTATAGTCGAAAAGATAGTAAAGCGTCGAGGACGGCGAGAGCAAAAACGGCAACAGCAACGCAGGCGCGACGCTCATAAGCATAAGATACGCGCCCTTGTCGAAAAAGTATTTCCAAGTCTGTTTGAAGCAGGCTTTGCTATTATTGCTGTTTCTTACTCTCATCTTGCCCCCTTACTCGAACATTGCGAGTTTGTCTTTGAGTTTTGCAAGTTTCTCGTTTGCCTTTTCGAGTTTGTCTTTTTCGTTGTCGATAAGTTTTTGCGGCGCTTTGGACACGAATCCCGTATTTGCCAAAAGTCCTTGCGTCTTTTGAATGATTTGCATCGTTTGCGCAATCTCTTGATTGATACGCTCTTTTTCCTTATCTTCGTCTATAAGTTCGCCGAGCGGAACGAGTATTTCGGCGTCGTGCGTGACTATTGCGCTCACCTTTGCGCCCAGTCCGCTTCTGTCCTCAACGAGTTTGACTTCGTTCACGCCCGCGAGTTTTTGGATATACGCGCTTGCCGACTCGATAAATTTGGGGTCTTTGGCAATGACGTAAGCGTTTATCTTCTTTGACGGCGCGACGTTCATTTCGTTGCGCAAGTTTCTTATCGAACCTATGATTTCTCTGAGTCCCTCAAACTGCGCTTCTTCCTTTCTGAACACTCTGTGCTTGTTGTACGACGGCCAACTTTGAACCATCAGCACGCTGCCCTTCGGCGCGAATTTCGAGTAGATTTCCTCGGTGACGAACGGTATGAACGGGTGCAAAAGTTTGAGGATTTCGCCCAAAACGTACGCAAGCATAGCGATTGCGTGATTGTGTTGCTTCTTGTCGTCCGAATAGAGCATAGTTTTGCTCATTTCGATGTACCAGTCGCAGAACTCGCTCCACACGAAGTCGTAAAGTCTTGCCGCCGCAAGCCCGATTTCGTACTTGTTGAGGTTTATCGTCACTTCCTTGATTACGTCGTTGAGGCGAGTGAGAATCCACTTGTCCGCGCCGTTGAATCTCGACGGAAGCGTCAAATCGTCGTCGTCTTTGATGTTCATAATCACGAATCTCGACGCGTTCCAAAGTTTGTTTACGAAGTTTCTGCAACTCTCGATTTTGCCGTCGGTAAATCTCGTGTCGCTACCGGGGGCAATGCCCGTTGCGAGCGAGAAACGCAATGCGTCCGCGCCGTATTTGTCGATGATTTCGAGCGGGTCGATACCGTTGCCCAAACTCTTTGACATCTTTCTGCCTTGCGCGTCGCGTACGAGTCCGTGTATAAGCACTTCGCTGAACGGAACTTCGCCCATAAACTCTATGCCGCTGAATATCATTCTCGCAACCCAGAAGAAGATTATGTCGTAGCCCGTAACGAGTACGTTGCCGGGATAGAAATAACTCAAATTCTTCGTCTTTTTCGGGTATCCGAGCGTGCTGAACGGCCAAAGCGCGGAACTGAACCACGTGTCGAGAACGTCCTCGTCTTGATGTATGTGATGTCCGCCGCACTTGGGGCAAGTGTCCACGTTGGTCTTCGACACCGTCATTTCGCCGCAATCGTCGCAGTAGTACGAGGGGATTCTGTGTCCCCACCAAAGTTGACGGGATATGCACCAGTCGCGGATATTTTCCATCCAGTTGAAATAAGTATTTTCAAATCTCTTGGGGATAAACTCGGTTTTTTTGGAACGCACCGCTTTGATTGCAGGCTCTGCAAGCGGCTTCATCTTGACAAACCATTGCTTGGATACGAGCGATTCCACCGTTTCGCCGCAACGATAGCAAGTGCCGACGTTGTGCGCGTACGGCTCGATTTTCACCATAAGTCCGAGCGCGGTCAAATCTTCGACTATCGCCTTTCTTGCGGCGAGTCTGTCCATTCCCTTATACTTGCCGGCGTTTTCGTTCATAAGTCCGTCCTCGCCGATAACCTGAATTACGGGCAAGTCGTGGCGCAAGCCGAGTTCGAAGTCGTTGGGGTCGTGCGCAGGCGTGATTTTAACCGCGCCCGTACCGAAGCCGATTTCGCAATAATCGTCCGCAACGACGGGAATTTCTCTGTCCGTAAGCGGAAGTTTGACGAGTTTGCCGACGTATTTCGCCATTTTCTCGTCTTTGGGGTTGACCGCAACCGCCGTGTCGCCGAGCATAGTTTCGGGACGCGTCGTCGCAATGACGATTGCGTCGTCCTCGCCTACGACGGGGTACTTGTAATACCAGAGGTTGGATTGTTGTTCTTCGTATTCGACCTCTGCGTCGCTGAGCGCGGTGTGGCAATGAGGACACCAGTTGATTATGCGGTTTCCTCTGTAAATCAAGCCTTTTTTGTAGTAACGTACGAACGCTTCCAAAACCGCGTTCGAGCAGTTTTCGTCCATAGTGAAAGCGGACTTCGACCAGTCGCACGAAATGCCGAGTGCCTTTTGTTGCTCGACGATTCTTCCGCCGTACTGCTCTTTCCACGCCCAAGCGCGCTTCAAGAATCCTTCTCTGCCGACGTCGTTTTTGCTTAGTCCTTCCTCTTTTTTCAACTTTTCCACAACCTTGACTTCGGTTGCGATAGAGGCGTGGTCCGTTCCCGGCATCCAAAGAGTTTCGTAGCCGCTCATTCTCTTGAAACGAACGATTACGTCTTGAATGGTTTCGTCAAGCGCGTGTCCCATATGAAGTTGCCCCGTGATGTTGGGCGGGGGCATCATAATCGTGAACGGTTCTTTTTCGGGGTTCGTGTGGGCTTCGAAAAACTTGCCCTTCATCCACATATCGTATATGCGTTTCTCGAACTCCGGATTGTACGTTTTGTCCATATCCTGCATATTGTTTATCTCCTTGCGCCGCTATGGCGCGACTGTATTCAAAATTATTAAAACAATCCGAGAAACTCGAAAGTCTCTCGGAAAGCGTCGTTTTTTATCGGGAAATTCAGCCTTCGTACGTGCCGTCTTTCTTTTCTTGTACGATTTTTTGGTCTTCCGCCTTGACGGATTCCGCAGTTGCGGCTTCCATCTTGCCTTCTTTGACGAGTTTGACTTGCTTCATCGTTTCGTTAAGGTAACTGAACGCAGCGCCGTAACTCATCGCGATACCCCACGCCAAAATGCCCCAGTCTGCATATTGAACGTAGTCGTGGAAGAACGCAAGTATTACGCCGACGGATATTGTGAACGAGGACACCTTGCCCAGCCAGTTCGCCTTGACCGTCGCGCCCTTTTTGAGCACGTAAAGCGCAATCATCGCTTGTATAAACTCTTTTGCGAAAATCAAAATCACGAACGCGTAGTGTACGAACCACGGATTGTCGAGCGTTCCGTTTGCGACGAGATTCTTGCCGAGCGGCGTAAGTCCCGTGCAGAAGGACAAACACGCAAGCACCGAAACGTGCATAAGTTTGTCCGCAATGGGGTCGAGCACCATACCGATGCCGCTTTGCATATTGAACTTTCTCGCAATCCAGCCGTCAACCATATCGCTGCCCGACGCAAGGAAAAATACGCCCAGAGCAATGTAGAAAAGCAATTTGCTGTCGCGAACGCCGCCAAGCGCCATCAACGTCACGAATACGGGTACGCACAAAATGCGGAAATACGTGATGATGTTGGGGATTGTCCAAACTTCTTTGAAATCGATTTGACCGAGTTTTTTTGCCATACTGTTCTCCAAATGCACACGCATATGCGAGCGTGCGCTCATAATTTCTCTCATTATATCAAAGATTTATCGCTATGTAAACAATAAAATCCCGCCAAAAAGCACAAAATATAGAAAAAGTCAATACAATGCAACGAGGGATTAAATGAAACGATGCTTGATTATCATCAACAAAAACGCCGGCACAAGCAAGAAAATCAACTTTGAAAAGGTGGAAAAGTGCCTCGGAAACGGCTACGTTTACACGAGAAAAACGTTGCCCGACGACGAAATAAACGAAATCGAAAACTTCGAGGCGGTGGCGGTGTGCGGCGGCGACGGAACTCTCGGCTCGGTGCTCGAAAAGGAATGCAAACAACCGATAGATTTGTTTTACTTCCCCGTCGGCACTCTAAACGACAAGGCAAAGGCGCAAAGATACGAAAAACATAAAAGCGTTTGCCCCAGTTGCAGCGACTACGAATCGAGCGCAAAACCCGTCGTTTACGGCGTATGCGAAAAAGTTTTGAGCGACGGAAAGTACAAAACCGTCGATTGCGACGGCGACGTGTTCGCATACGTTTTCGCCGCGGGCTCTTTTACCCCGATAGGCTACACGTCCGAAGTGAAAAACAAACAGAAATTCGGCATACTCGCATACGTTTCGCAAATCCTCAAAGAATACAAACCGCACAGAATCGAAGCGCGCATACAAAACGGCAAACACGTCCACGAGGGCGAGTTCACTCTCGTTATGTTTTTGAAGTCGCCGAGGTGCTTCGGTTTTCGCTTCAACAAGGCGTTCGAGCAAGACGGCACGAGCGGTCATTTGCTTGCGGTGCGCTCACCCAAGCATAACGGACTGCTCGGAAAAATCGAAATGTTTTTCCCCTTCTTCCGAGCGTTTTTTATAGGATTGAAAAAGGAAAAAACGAAAGGGAAAATCGTTTTCGAGAAAACCTATTCGACCTATCTCGGCTTAAAATCCGACGTCGATTTTTGCAAAGACGGCGAAAAACAAACGGTGAGCGGGGGCGAGTACAAAGTGTCGTTCAAACGCTCGATTTGCAACTTTACCGTCATCGAAAAATTCTGAAAAACGAGGCGAAAAATCGCAATGTTTTACAAAAAATCGACATTTTTATAATACTTTTGCATCTAAATACGCTAAAAAGAAAACCCTACTGTTTAGTAGGATTTTTCTTTATTCTCTATTGAATGTTTTATAAAAAACACGGTTTTTTAGAACAATTTTCGCTTAAAAATCAACTTCTTTACGATTTCGTCGTCATTCTCTGCCGCTCGCCGAATTTCGACTTAACCGAGAACGAGTTTTACAACGTCGGCAGGCGTGTTGAGGATATAGTCGGCTTTGTATTCTTCAAATTCTTCTCTGCTTCCGTAGCCGTAAAGAACCGCGGCGCAATCGACGTTTTCGGCGTGCGCGCCTTCGATGTCGTAGAGTCTGTCCCCCACCATCAAAACTTTGCTTTCGTCCTCGACTTTCAAATTGTCGAGCACCATTCTCACAACGTCGCGTTTTGCTTCTTTGCTTGCGTCGCTCGACGCGCCGCCAACGAAATCGAAATACTTTGCAAGGTCGAAATCTCTCATTATCAGCCTTGTAAATTTGATGGGTTTGCTCGTCGCGACGCCGAGAATTTTGCCCGCGTTTTTAAGGTCGGAAAGCATCTCGCGAACACCGTCGAACACCTTGCATTTCTTGTAGCCGTCAACTTCGTACACCCCTCTGTATATCTCGATGAGTTTTTCGATTTCGGGCATTTCCAAGCCGAAGTATTCGCGCATAGACACTCGAAACGGCGGACCTACCATTTTGTCGAGAATTGCGTTTGTGTACGGTATATTCTCTTTGTCGAGCGCATACGCTATGCACTCAACGATTCCTTGTTTACTATCCGTCAACGTTCCGTCGAGGTCGAACAAAATATAATCGTATTTCTTCATTTTTCGTCCGTTTGCAAGCAAACGAGGCGTTTTTTGCGCCAAACCGCCCCGTTTTGCCCGTTTTATCTTTATTTTCTTATGCTTTAAGTCTAAACAAACCTTTTCACTTTGTCAATCCATTCGCCTTGCAATAAGTCGGCAATCGGCACGTCAAGTACGGTTTTCAACCCTCTTTGCCCGTTTTCGTACTCTTTTGCGAGTGCTTTTGCGTACGCGACGAGCACCCCCGCAGTAAAAGTCGGATTGCTTTCAAGATTCAATGAAAATTCCGCTTTTGACTTAAAACCGTCGAAAACGCCGTTTGCAAGCACGAAACCGCCGTGCCGAGTGCCGCCGCAATGCTCGTTAAAGTATTTTTCGTCCACAAAATGCACTATCGTGTCGTATTCCGCAAAATAATTGGGCATATTTACGATTTTACGCTCGATTTCCTCTTTGTCGGCGTCCTTTTCGGCAACGACGTAGCACTCGCGCAAATGCTTTTCTCTCGGCGTTAAATCCCTGTCAACGCCCTCTCGCACGAGTTGCAATGCGGATTCTTTGGGAATCGTGTATTGTTTTGCGTTTATTACGCCTTTTATGCGCCGTATCGCCTCGCTGTGTCCTTGCGAAACGCCTTTTCCCCAAAAGGTTTGACACTTCGAGTTCGGAATAACGCCGTAAAACAGAGCGCGCACGAGCGAAAACAGCCCCGGGTCCCAACCTATGCCGACAAAACACAATCTGTCGTTGTCAAATGCGATTTTCGACATTCTATCGATATGTTTTGCCATTTCGGCGTGCGTGTCGAAACTGTCTATCGTGTTGAATTTCGTCGCAATCTTCGCCGCCGTGTCTTGCAAATCGCTTTGAGAGCCGACGCACAACAACACAACGTCCATATCGAATTTGAAAACGTCGTCTTGCAAATATACTTTCGTTCCGAAATCCGACTTTACACCGCTTCTTCTCGAGAATATTCCGACAAGTTCAATATTTTCGTCAGACAGCGCGATTTTTTCGCACGCTTTGCCCAAATTTCCGTAGCCGACTATGCCCATTTTGATTTTCTTTTTATTTTCGTCTTTATTAATCACCTTTTACCTCTCGAAATGCGATTTTCTATGACATAATTACGCACGATTTGCGCTCGCGCGGGCATAATATGTCATAGCAACGCATCGATATTGTGCAATATATGCGCATACGGCACGCTTGTTGACGAAAATTCGGACTTTCAAAAGACATTTTCGTTTTTCAAGCCAAAAGTGCCGATTCAAAAACGGAAAATCCGTTTTCAAAGGCGAAGAAATCGTTTTTCAAGACGGAAATTCGGTTGTTTAGAACGAAAAGTTCCGTTTTTCAATCGGATTTAATTGCATAAAATCGCCGTGCGTTGACAATAATACTGCGAGATATGGATATGGTTAAACGAGGTGATTTGTATTATGCCGATTTAAGCCCCGTGGTCGGAAGCGAACAAGGGGGCGTACGTCCCGTTCTCATCGTGCAAAACAACGTCGGCAACAAATACAGTCCAACCATTATCGCCGCGGCGGTGACGTCGCAACTCGACAAAGCGAAATTGCCTACGCATATTGCGCTCGAAGCGGGAAAATACGGCTTGCCGAAGGATTCCGTAGTTCTTCTCGAACAGATACGCACCCTCGACAAACGCCGTTTGAAAGAAAAAATCGGCGAATTGCCGCTCAATATGATGACGAGAGTCAACGAAGCGTTGCTCGTGTCGCTGGGATTCTTTGAAACTTAAATAGCAACTTAAAAAGCACGCCTTTGCGTGCTTTTTTTCGTGGATTTTATCAATACTTTTGTTAAAGTTGTACTTATATCGCTCGCTTTTCAAGCGTTCGTGCACAATATTTGACGTGAAATATTTTGATATTCAGTACTCGTAAACGTCGAAAAGAGTTGCCATAACTTTGTTGATTATGCACCAGTCGAAACCCTTTTGGAAAAGGTGTGCGCCGACCTTTTGCGAATCCGATTTATCCTCGATTTTCTTCGTTTTGACAAACTTTTTCGCCATTTTTTCGGCAAGTTCGAGTTCAAAATCGTCGTCGATTTCGTCGAAAACTATATTCTCGACGACGTTTTTGTCCACGCCTTTCTCGTTTGTGAGTTTATAGATTATCTTTCTTGCGCCGTAGCGCGATTTGTTGAACAGCAAAAACGTGCGCACGTATTCTTCGTCGTCAACGTATCTGTAACCTTTCGCTTTGGAAATGGCAAAATCCACTTCGTCTTTGTGGAAGCCTTTGTCGTACAACTTGTCCTTACATTCTTGTTCGGAACGCGCAGAACCCGCAAGATATTTCACAAGCGTTTCGTAAGCCTTTTTTGCTCTTTCTTCGTCAAGAGGATAATCCGACACAATGCACCCAAAAGTTAAATTATTTGAATTTTCGGCATTCTAACCGAGTTTTTTGAAACAAACGACGCCTGTATCCGCGACGTTTGCACGACCGAGCGAGGCTTCGCTCACGCCTTCGATAAACGCGTTTTTGTCGTCGAGCGCAACGTAGACTTTGCTCGTCACGTCGTTGTCGTAGGTTATATCGTCAATCAAAACGCCGCTTTTGCGAAGATACTTTTCGACGGTTGCGTGAGTTGGATAATCCGCGCGAATCTCGACGAGCGCACTCTCGACTTTTTGAGATATTTTGCCCGATTTTACGGCGTCTGCCGCCGTTTGAGAATACGCGCCGACGAGTCCGCCCGCGCCGAGTTTGATTCCGCCGAAATATCTCGTAACGACGATTGCCGTTTTGACGATATTCTGCTTGCGAAGCACGTCGAGTATAGGCTGTCCCGCCGTACCCGAAGGCTCGCCGTCGTCGCTGAATCTCGTGACGTTTCCGAGTTCGTCGCCGACGTACGCATAGCAGTTATGCGTGGCGTCGGGATACTTTTTACGCACGGATTTGACGAAATCTTCCGCTTCGTCGGCGTTGAGTTCGCCTTTTACGGTGGCAATGAAAATCGAGCGTTTTATCTCGATTTTCACCTCAAACTCACCGTCAACGTAGCGATACGTTTTCATTCTACCGTAACTTTGTAGAAGTTCTTTTTGCCCTTTTGAAGGACAAAACCGTTTGCAATCTGGCTGTCGCTGATTTGCGCCATAATGTCCGTAACTTTTTGATTGTCAACGGATATGCCACCGCCTTGAATGAGGCGTTTTGCCTCGCCTTTGGACGGAACTTTCGCAACCGCGACGAGTATATCTGAAACGGAAGTCATACCTTGAGGTATGGTTGCGCTCGGCATATTCTCGCTGTCGCCCGAAAACGCCGCGCGCGCCTTTGCAAGTGCGTCGTCGGCTTCTTTTTCGCCGTGTACCATTTTGGTGAGTTCGTATGCGAGGCGTTCTTTTGCCTTGTTCATACGCTCGTCGTTATAGCGAGTGAGTTCTTTGATTTCGTCAAGCGGCACGAACGTGAGGAAACGGAACACTTTTTCGACGTCCGCGTCCGCAATGTTGCGCCAGTATTGGAAGAAATCGTACGGTGCGGTCTTGTTAGGGTCGAGCCATACCGCGCCCTTTGCCGTCTTGCCCATCTTTATGCCTTCCGACGTCGTGAGCAAACCGAAAGTGATTGCAAACGCGTCTTTTTGCTCTTTTCTGCGAATGAGATCCGCGCCGGCAAGCATATTCGACCATTGATCGTCGCCGCCGCATTGAAGCACGCAGCCGTACTTGCGGTTGAGCACCAAAAAGTCGTAGGATTGCATAAGCATATAGTTGAATTCAAGGAACGTAAGTCCCTTTTCGAGGCGTTGCTTGTAGCACTCTGCGGTGAGCATACGATTCACCGAGAAGTTTGCGCCGACTTCACGCAAGAAATCGATGTAATTGAGGTCGAGAAGCCAGTCGGCATTGTTGACGAGAATCGCCGCGTTTTCGCCCTCGAAACGCACGAATTTCGCCATTTGCTTCTTGAAGCAATCGACGTTGTGCTGAATGGTCTCTTTGGTCATCATCGAGCGCATATCCGTACGTCCCGACGGGTCGCCTACCATTGCCGTACCGCCACCGATAAGAATGATGGGACGATGACCTGCGTCTTGCAAACGCTTTGCAACTATCATTTGCATAAAATGACCGACGTGAAGGCTGTCCGCCGTCGGGTCGAAGCCGATGTAGAAGGATTGAGGACCTTCATCGAGCAACTTTTTGAGGTCTTCTTCAAAAACCACTTGTTTAACCAAACCGCGTTCGCGAAGTTGGTCGATAACGTTTTGTGACATAATATAAAATCCTTTAATATTATTTAGTATTTCGATTGTAACACCGCTTTTGAGGTTTGGCAACTTGTTTTTGAAAAGGAAAATCATATGCAAAAAAACATTCCGACAGCACGTTTTGCAAAATCACGATTCTAACCCGTTAAAATCAGTTTATATATGCAAAATGCTTCGCAAACGGTTTGTCGCAAGACAAGCGGCGGTTGGTGCGTTTCGGACTGCCGAAAAACCGCACGACGAAAAAACCGCATTGACATATAACGCATATAATTTTATAATTGTTTTATCAAATCGAGAGGATATAGTTATGTATTGTTTGCAAAACAGGTGGAAAATCGAAGGGAAAAATCTCGTATACTACGGATTGCGCAATAAACTTTTCAAAAATAAAGTCAAAATAAGCGAAAAGCAACGCAAAATTATCGAGAAATTGCCCCGTGATTTGTCGAGCGAAGATATAAAAACACTCGGAAAACTCGTCGGCGAACAAGTGGTTGACGAGCGCGATTTGCGAAAAACGCCCAAAAGCCTCGACGAAGCGAGATTCTGCACCGACTGCGTTGCGAACGATTTTATAATCCCCGGTCTCGAATTTGACGAGCAAGGCAGATGTCCTATGTGTCAAACGGCGGAAAAAGCAAAGAATCTGAAAAGCATTTTGCCTATTATCGACGATATTCCGCACTCTAAAAAATCGAGATTCGACGTTGCCGTTTTTTATACGGGCGGCAAAGATTCCACGTTTTTGCTCTACTATCTGGCAAAGGTGAAAAAACTGCGCGTACTTGCGTTGACGTGGGAAATCCCCTACATATCCGACGGTGCAAAACAAAGCATAGAAAATGCGAAAAAGCATTTTGAAACGGTGGAATTCGTCGTGCGCAGAGTGAGCAACGCCGATTTGAAGAAGTTTTACGCAAAACTCTACGAACTTGCTGGCAACACTTGCGCGTGTCCTTCCCTTGCATACGTTTTGTTCTATCCCGAAATGGTGGACAACAAAATTCCGTACTTCATTGCAGGCAACGAGCCCGTGCAAATGCTCGGACTTTATTACAACCATATGGCGCCGACAATCGCGTATAAATTCGCAGATATGCCGTTTTTGACGTTTTTGTTCAACCTAACGCGAGTTTTCACTCTGCGACCGCCCATAAAACAAGGTCAGATTCAATCCCTTATGACCGTAAAACAACTTGCCTACGGCAATCCGCTCGTAAAGCTCAGCGGATACCAAAACGAGTTGGTGGCCAACGTCACAAAAGCGTTGCACGAAGTGCCCGAATTTTTGCCGCCACTCAAACGAGCAATCAGACGTTCGTCTATGACGGGCAATATCCCCGCTTTCGTACATCTCGATTTCGACGAAATTTGCGGCGGAAAGTACGATTGGAACGCCGTAAAAGATATTTTGGTCAAGGAATGCGGTTGGGTTGCGCCCGACGCGAACGAAAAGGCGTTGCATACGAGTTGCAAAATCGAAAGATGCAAAGACCGCTCGCAATTCATACGTTTCTACAACTGCCAAAGCAAAACGATACCGTTCTCTGCCCTCGAAATTTCGCTTTCGAGCAAGAATTGCGGCAGAACGAAAGAAGAAACGATAACCGAAATGAAAAACTCGCTCGGCTTCACTCTCGAAGAACTGCCAGAGTGTCGCTTTATTCACGAATATCTCGACGAAAAATGAACTTAGTTTACTATTTCAGCGGAAGCGGAAACACGAAAGAAGTTGCGACGTACGTTGCGAAAGAACTATGCTTTCCGCTCGAAGAAATATCCGAAAACGCACCCGACCGTACGAAAACTGCGGTCGTGGTTTTTCCCGTATACTGCCAAAATATTCCCAAGCCCGTGAAACGCTTTCTCGAAACGCTCGAAAGCGAGAAAATCGCGCTTATTGCGACGTACGGCAGAATATCGCACGGCAACGTGCTTAAAGAGTGCGAAAAAATCGTAAAGTCGAAAATCGTTGCCGCCGCATACGTTCCGTGTAGACACTCGTATCTCGACGTAAACGACGACTTCGACGAATCGAGTTTGAAACCGCTTATTACCAAAATCAAGCAATCTAACGCGGTGGATTGCATAAAAATACCGAGAGCGAGAAAGAACGTTTTTGCAAATTTTATGCCGTCGTTTCGTAGCAGAATAGGCGTGAAAATAATAAAAACCGACTCTTGCACCGACTGCGGAAAATGCGGCGAAATATGCCCCGCAAACGCTATAAAAAACGGAATTACGAACGAGAATTGCATACGCTGTCTGAAATGCGTGACGTATTGTCCCAATCGCGCGCTTAAGTTCAAACTTAGTCGCACTTTATCCGATTATCTCACACGACACTACGCCCCGAAAGCGAAAGTCGAAATCTTCGTATAACCGTTTTAAGGCGAGTTTGCAAAAGCATTTTCGCATTAAAACGTCGTGAAAATGTATCGAATTTGCAATTCGTCGAAGCGATTTTATTATATTTTCTTGATAAAATATTATCAATATGATAAAATATCGGTAATAATATAAAAACACTCTTTTTGGAGGCTATTATCTATGCAATATTCAAGTGAAGTTGAAAAAATGTGTTGCGTTGCAAAGGGTCCCAACCACGGTCCCGCCCCTATCCCCGAAGAAGGTAAATGGGTGCAAGCAAGAGAAATCAAGGACATCAGCGGCCTTACTCACGGCGTCGGTTGGTGCGCACCTCAACAAGGCGCTTGCAAACTCACCCTCAACGTCAAAGACGGCGTTATCCAAGAGGCTCTCGTCGAAACTATCGGTTGCTCGGGTATGACCCACTCTGCGGCTATGGCGGCTGAAATCCTCACCGGCAAAACCATTCTCGAAGCACTCAACACCGACCTCGTATGCGACGCTATCAACACCGCTATGCGTGAACTTTTCTTGCAAATCGTTTACGGCAGAACGCAATCCGCATTCTCGGAAGGCGGTCTCGTCATCGGCGCAGGTCTCGAAGACCTCGGCAAAGGTCATCGCAGCCAAATCGGCACGATGTACTCTACCGTGTCCAAAGGACCTCGTTATCTCGAAATGGCCGAAGGTTACGTCACCAAAGTCGCTCTCGACGCAAACAACGAAATCATCGGTTATCAATTCTGCAAACTCGGCGTGTTTATGGATATGATCAAGAAAGGCGTCGACGCAAACGAAGCGCTTGCAAAATGCACCGGCACGTACGGCAGATATAAAGCAGAAGACGGCGCTGTTAAGTGGATTGATCCGCGTCAAGAATAATCGGAGGACGAAACAATGAGTGTAACATTTGAAGGTTATGAAAGAAGAATAGACAAAATCAACGGCGTGCTTGCAAACTACGGCATCAAAGACCTCGAAGACGCAAGAGCCATCTGCCTCGAAAAAGGCGTTGACTGCAACGCTATCGTCAAAGGAATCCAACCCATTTGCTTTGAAAACGCAGTTTGGGCATACACCGTCGGTTGCGCAATCGCAATCAAAAAGAACTGCGTAAACGCCGCTGACGCTGCAGAAGCAATCGGCGAAGGACTGCAATCCTTCTGCATCCCCGGTTCTGTTGCAGAACAACGTAAAGTCGGTCTCGGACACGGCAACCTTGCGGCAATGCTTCTCAGAGAAAGCACAAAGTGCTTCGCTTTCCTCGCTGGTCACGAATCCTTCGCGGCGGCAGAAGGCGCAATCGGCATTGCAAGAACCGCAAACAAAGTGAGAAAAACACCCCTTAAAGTCATCCTCAACGGACTCGGCAAAGACGCGGCGTTTATCATTTCTCGTATCAACGGCTTCACTTACGTCCAAACCAAAATGGACTACTTCACCGGCGAAGTCAAAGTTGTCAAGGAAACCGCATATTCCAACGGCGAACGCGCGGCAGTCAGAGTTTACGGCGCAGACGACGTCACCGAAGGCGTTGCGATTATGCGTCTCGAAGACGTTGACGTTTCCATCACCGGCAACTCGACCAACCCCACTCGTTTCCAACACCCCGTCGCAGGCACTTACAAAAAATGGTGCGTTGACAACGGCAAAAAGTACTTCTCTGTTGCGTCCGGTGGCGGCACGGGTCGTACGCTTCACCCCGACAACATGGCTGCAGGTCCTGCTTCCTACGGTATGACCGACACGATGGGCAGAATGCACTCCGACGCACAATTTGCAGGTTCTTCATCCGTTCCCGCACACGTCGAAATGATGGGTCTTATCGGTATGGGCAACAACCCGATGGTTGGTGCTTCGGTCGCTTGTGCTGTTGCTGTACAAGAGGGTCTCACCAAGTAATCGCTTGCACAAGCGAACGAAAAATCTTTGCGTAAGCAAAGTAGAACCAAAACCCAAAAGCACCTGCAAAGGTGCTTTTTTGGTTCTATAAATTGCGTCGCTTGCGCAGTAGCGGTACAAGAAGGTTTGACGAAGTAATATCGGGTTGCGCAAAGCAACGTTGGATTATTTGCGTAAGCAAATAGCACCAGTAACACAAAAGGCACTCTTTGAGTGCCTTTTCTGGTGCGTAAAAATCGGTTGCTTGCGCAGTCGCAGTTCAAGAAGGTTTGACCAAGTAAGAAAAACCTACTAAACAGTAGCATTTTGAAGAATATAGCACCTATCCAGAAATTGCGATAGGTGCTATTTTTATATCCAAAAGTGTTCCGTTTGGGAAAGAAATGTAAACAATGTTTACCGTTTGTTTACCGAATTTTCAAAAGGTAAACAAAAC
>CAKQLT010000014.1:0-23857 GCA_934254715.1 uncultured Clostridia bacterium
ACCGCGCAGAGAATCTTTGCTATCAAAACAAGACGGATAAACAATCAAGCCGCAGTTTCGCAAGATTATCTGCTTGGTGGATGCGTGCTTTGCACGCAGTTGCGGAATATTTGAATATTCCATAACCCAAACAAAGTTTGGATATCATCGTGCAGAATTGCACGATATCATCACAACGTGATATCATCGCCATAAGCGATATCCTTCACTGCGTGAGGAAAGGGGAAGTTGCACTTTAGAAAATATGTCATTGCACTTATGTATGACACCCTTTTTAATTTCACACACAATCTTCAATAACTTGCTTTATAAAATCCGCTGTGGTATACTTGCCGTATGTCGCAAATCGTCCTCAAAGGAGTAAGTTATAGTTACTCATTAGGGGAGGGCAGCAGTCTAAAAGCCCTCAAAAACCTGTCTTTTTCCGTTGAGAAAGGCGAATTTGTCGCGCTCGCCGGTATGAACGGCAGCGGCAAAAGCACGCTCGCAAAACTTCTCAACGGTCTTTTTATACCCTCGAGCGGCGAAGTTTTGATTGACGGCTTGTCGACTTCCGACGAGAAAAACACCTTTGAAATCCGCAAAAAAGCGGGTATGGTTTTCCAAAATCCCGACAATCAGATGGTTGCGACGATAATCGAGGACGACGTTGCGTTCGGGCCCGAAAATATCGGCGTTCCGCGCGACGAAATCATCGAACGAGTCGACGAGGCTCTCGAATCGGTGGGAATGAACGAATATCGCAAGCGTTCGGCGTCCAAACTCAGCGGCGGACAAAAACAGCGTATCGCAATCGCGGGCGTTCTCGCTATGCGCCCCGATATTCTCATTTTGGACGAATCCACGTCTATGCTCGACCCGAACGGCAGAAAAGAGATTATGTCTATTGCCAAAAAACTCAACGAGCAGGGCATAACCGTCATCAACATCACGCACAATATGGACGAAGCCGTGCTTGCGGACAGAATCATCGTTCTGCGAAAGGGCAGAATCGCAATAGACGGCACGCCGAAAGAAGTGTTTTCTTCGGGACTTTTGGAAGCGTGCGGACTTACGCTTCCCCCCGTGTACGCGCTGTGCAAAAACCTCGAAAGCAAAGGATTCGTTTTCGATTCGCCGTTGCTTACGGAAGAAGAACTTGCGGAGGGCGTATGTCGTCAATTGAAATAAAAAATCTAACTTACGTCTATTCCCCCAAAACGCCGTTTGAAAAAGTGGCTCTTTCCGATATTAATCTAACCATAGAAGAAGGGCAGTTCGTCGGCATAGTCGGCGCGACGGGTAGCGGAAAATCCACGCTTATTCAACACCTTAACGGACTTATCAAGATTCAGGACAAAAAGAAGTCTTCCGTCGTCGTCAACGGCAAGAGCGCGACGGACAAAAAGACGCTCAAAAATCTGCGTTTCGACGTGGGTATGGTTTTTCAATACCCCGAATATCAACTTTTTGCCGATACGGTGGAAAAAGACGTTGCGTTCGGCCCTAAAAATATGAAACTCGAAAAAGAGGAAATAGACCGTAGGGTAAGGCGCGCGATAGAGGTCGTAGGACTCGATTACGACAAGTTTGCAAGCCGCAGTCCGTTCGATTTGAGCGGCGGCGAAAAACGTCGCGTGGCAATAGCCGGCGTTATCGCTATGGAACCGAAAATCCTCGTTCTTGACGAACCCGTCGCGGGACTCGACCCGCAAGGCAGAGAGGAAATCCTCGCGCTCGTCAAAAAACTTCAAAAAGAAATATCGCCCACGATAATTATGGTGTCGCACAATATGGACGACATCGCCGTCATAGCGGACAGAATCGTCGCGCTCAAAGACGGAAAAATCGTTGCGGACGGCACGCCCAAAGAGGTGTTTTCAAACAGAGAACTCATTGCCGAAGTGGGACTTGACGTGCCTTGCGCGACGAGACTTTCGGACGTGTTTATATCTTGCGGAATCGACCTTCCGCGCGATATAATTTCTATGGACGAACTTGCCGAAAAACTTGCCGAAATCAAGGCGGCAAAAGGGGGAAGCGACAATGTTTAGAGACGTTTCCTTCGGGCAGTATTATCCCACAAATTCCGTCGTTCACAGGCTCGACGCGCGAGTGAAACTCGTGCTTACGCTTATGTACGTCATCGGCATATTTTTCGTCAAATCCTACTTCGGATTTATGCTGACGGCGGCGGTTTTGATTGCGATAATTTTGATTGCGAAATTGCCTATGGCTTCCGTTCTCAAAAGCGTGAAAGGCGTGCTTTTCATAGTTTTGTTTACCGCCATTCTCAACTTGTTTTTGATAAAAGACGGCGAAGTTTTGGTGCATTGGCAAATCTTCACAATCACCAAAAACGGCGTTCATACAACCATAAAGATGGTTTTAAGGCTCGTTTTGTTGATTTCGGGCGCGTCTTTGCTTTCGCTCACGACAACGCCCGTCGAACTTGCGGACGGCGTCGAAAGCCTTATGTCGCCGCTCAAACTCGTCAAAGTTCCCGTCAGAGATATTGCGATGATAATGAGCATTGCGCTTCGCTTTATCCCCACGCTTTTCGAGGAAACCAACAAGATAATTTCGGCGCAAAAAGCGCGCGGCGCAAGTTTCGATACGGGCGGGCTTTTCGCAAGAGCAAAGGCTCTTTTGCCCGTGCTTATTCCGCTTTTCGTCAACTCGTTCAGACGTGCGGACGAACTTGCTTTCGCAATGGACGCAAGGTGCTACAACGCAACCGAAAAACGCACCAAAATGAAGAAAGCGAAAATCGGTGTAGGCGACGTTATCGCGGCGTTGTTTATGTGCTCGTTTTTCGTGGTGATTTTGCTTGAAAGATACTATTTTCCGACGATAGGAATCAATATCGACCAAATGATTTTCGGGGGACTCGTGCTATGAGGTATCGCGCTATAATTTCGTATTTCGGCGCAAGGTACGTCGGTTGGCAAAGACAACTCAACGGATTGAGCGTGCAAGAGGTTTTGGAAAAGGCTCTCGAAAAAACTTTCGGCGTGAAAACCGCCGCTACGGCGAGCGGAAGAACGGACGCGGGCGTTCACGCAGAGGGGCAAGTCGTACATTTCGACGCAGACACGTCCATACCCGTGGACAAGATTCCGTTTGCGGTGAACACGCACCTTCCCGACGACGTGAGTATGCTCTCTTGCGAGGTCGCGAGCGACGATTTCAACGCGCGATTCAACGCAAAGCGCAAGACGTATTGTTACAAGATGTATATCTCTAAACATCGCCGTCCTATGCTCGAACCCACGCACGAACACGTCATCGTTCCCGTCAATCTCGAAAAGATAAAAGAGGCTTGCAAAGTCATTGAAGGCACGCACGATTTTAAGTGCTTCGAGGCAAGCGGAAGCGTGATAAAAAACACGGTCAGAACAGTGTATTCCATAGAAGTTTCCACTTCGCCGCTTCAAAGTTTTTGCGAATCCGAGCAAGAAAAAGACGGTATGCTTCGCGAGTCCGAATTGTGTATATCCGTGACGGGCAACGGCTTCCTTTACAATATGGTGCGCATAATCGCGGGCACGCTTTTGTACGTCGGAATAGGCAAACTTTCGGTTGACGACGTAAAGCGCATTTTGGAAACGGGCGACAGAAAACTTGCGGGAAAAACTTTGAGCGCAAAGGGCTTGCATTTGCTGTCCGTGGTCTATTGATTTTTTGAAAATTTCGAGTTGATTTTCTTGATTTTTTTGCGGTTTTTATTGCGAAAAATTAACGATTTTTATAACGTTTTCAATGCTTTTTTTGCAATGAATTTTGCCGTTTTTCGCGATTTTTCGGCGCGGCTTTTTTGATAAAATCAAACGCAAATTTTGTCGCTTACATTTTTTAACGAATATTTGCACGGCGCAATTATTGACATATCACTTATTTCGTTTTATTATTAACTATAACCTGCTCGCGCGGGCGTATCGTGCGTGAGCGAAATTCGATATGCGCTCAGGCGCAAAGGCTAAACTTATGGAAGACAATTCAAGAAACTTTATCGAAGAAATCATTGACGAAGACCTCGCTTCGGGCAAGGTGAACAAAATTATCACTCGTTTTCCGCCCGAACCCAACGGATATTTGCACATCGGTCACGCAAAGGCGTTGTGCATAAACTTCGGAATGAAAGAAAAATATCACGGCGCGTGCAATTTGCGTTTCGACGACACCAACCCCGCAAAAGAGGACGTCGAATATATGGAAAGCATAAAAGCCGACATCAAATGGCTCGGCTTCGACTGGGACGAATTGCGCAACGCAAGCGACTACTTCGAGAAAATGTACGAGTGCGCCGTCAAACTCATCAAGGGCGGCAAAGCGTACGTTTGCGATTTGAGCGCAGAGCAAATAAGTCAAACGCGCGGCAGTTTCGGCGTTCCGGGTACGGAAAGCCCCTATCGCAACCGCTCGGTCGAGGAAAACCTCGACTTGTTCGAGAGAATGAGAAACGGCGAGTTTGCCGACGGCGAAAAAGTTTTGCGTGCTAAAATCGATATGGCGTCGCCCAACATCAATATGCGCGATCCCGTCATCTACCGCATTTGCCACGCAGCGCACCCCCATACGGGCGACAAATGGGTCATCTATCCGATGTACGACTTTGCGCACCCCATCGAGGACGCAATCGAGGGCATAACGCACTCGCTCTGCTCGCTCGAATTTGAAAATCACCGTCCCCTTTACGACTGGGTGACGACGAATTGCGGCTTCGACCCGCGCCCGAGACAAATCGAGTTTGCAAGACTCAACCTTACGCACACCGTTATGAGCAAGCGTTTCATCAAACGCCTCGTGGACGAAAAAGTGGTTTGGGGTTGGGACGACCCTCGTCTTTCCACGCTTTCGGGCATAAGAGAGAGGGGTTACACGCCCGAAGCAATCCGCGATTTCTGCTCTCGTATCGGCGTGTCCAAAGCGGACAGCGAAGTGGATATTTCCATTCTCGAACACTGCGTGAGAGAGGACTTGAACAACCGCGCACAGCGCGCTATGGTCGTCACCAAACCCCTCAAACTCATCGTGGATAACTATCCCGAAGGCAAGAGCGAACCCGTGTATATCGAAAACAATCCGCAAGCGGAAAACGCAGGCGTGCACGAAACCACGTTCGGCAGAGAACTCTATATCGAGCAAGACGACTTCGCGCTCAATCCGCCACCCAAATACTTCCGCTTGAAGCCCGACGGAATCGTCCGTCTTAAAGGCGCGTACATCGTCAAATACGTCGGTTGCGACCTCGACGAAAACGGCAACGTAACCGCAGTACACGTCGAATACCTCGAAGGCACAAAGAGCGGTGAAGAAGGCGCGAATATGAAAGTCAAAGGCACGATTCACTGGGTCAACGCCAACGACTCGGTGGACGTCACGCTCAATATGTTCGACTATCTCATCAACGACGGCGACGGCGATTATATGGACAGAGTCAATCGCAACTCTCTCACGGTTTTGCACGGCAAAGCGGAAAGAATCGTTGCGGAAGCACCCGTTCACACGAGATTCCAATTCTTGCGCGAAGGCTACTTTATCAAGCGCAACGAAGATAACGAGTTTAACAATATAGTGGGACTTAAAGACAGTTACAAAGTCAAATAACCGTGCAAGGACGGAACGCGAGCCGCAACGGCGGCGAGAAAGCGAGCGCCGAACTTGACGGACTGTACAAGTGAACGGGCGAGTGTGGATTTTTTCGCCCGCGAACGAGTGGCATAAGTAGAGAACGATACCTTTCTATGTGAGAGCCGAGTGTTGCCCCACGCGAAGCGGACGCCGTGGGTTCCCTCAAAATATGCAGAGGGGGAACGGCGGTGGGGGAAACACGTGAGGAAGGGGGAAGCTCTATTAACAATTAAGTAAATAAACAACACAAAGATATTCGGGTGAAAGCAATATGTTTGTTTGCAAGATATGCGGAAATGAAGTAAAACCGGGACAAGCCTTTTGTTCGACTTGCGGTGCGGACGTCGTTGAAAATTATCAGACGATCTGCCCCGTTTGCCACGCCAAAAACAGTGCCGGCAGCAGATACTGCGCAAAGTGCGGCGGTATTTTGCAAGTTATGCGCAAGCCAGTTTGCGCCGTTTGCGGAACGAAAAATCTTCCCGGCGCAAAGTTTTGCGTGTCTTGCGGCGCGCCGATAGTCGTCGAAAGCGAAACGCACAGCGACGAGGATATGCTCGACGCTCGCAAGGCGAAACTTCGTCTCGACAATATGGAACGCGACCGTATGGCGGCAATCGACAAAGAGATTGCCGAAAAGCGCGCAAAAGCCGACGACGAAAGAGAAAAGGCACTTCAACAAGTCGAAGAATACCGCCAAAAGAGCGAGGAAGAATACCGCGTGAAAGCGGAAAATCTCGAAAAATATCGTCAAAAACTCAACGAACTCGGCTCTGAGGACGTCGAACTTTTGAAGAAGATGTCCGCCGCGCTCAAAACCTATTCAAAATACTACGCCGACCCGTACACTCAAATCGATGAGGACGACATCGACGGTGACACGTACGTTTGCCCCGCTTGCGGCACTATAAATCCGCTCACCGCAACCGCTTGCACGCATTGCGGCAGAAACAAGGCGCGCGCTCTGCTTCTTCTTGCCAAAAACAAGATTAAACAAAGTCCGCCCGTAAAGCGCAAACAACAGATTATTCCCGCGCCGACTGCGGACCTCGAAACGAAGAAAGCACCCACGCTCGACGAGTTTATCGACGAACTCAACGCGCCCGTGCAAGAGGAAAAACCAGTGGCGGAAAAAGAACCCGAAAAAGAGCAACCCGCAGACTTTTCCGGTCCGAGCAGAGTGCCTTATCAAGGCGGATACGCGCCTTATCCCTATCCGCCGTATCCGTACCCCGCGCAACCCGTTGCGGCAGGTATGCCTCAATATCCGACGCCCGGATTCTTTATGGGCGAGGACGGCAAGCCTTATCAAATGCCGCCCATAGTTCAACCCGTTGCGTTCGTGCCGTACGTCACGCAAGAGCAACCGCTTATGCAGTACGTTCCGCAAGTCGAGGAACAAAAGCCGCAAAAGGCTCAACCCGTCAAGGCGCAACCTCAAAACAAGAAAAATTGACGAATCGAACAAGATATGGCAGAGAAGTTCAACAAAAACAAGAATCGAAGCGTTGACGACGCGGGCATAAGACTCGCGCCTTCGCCCATTGACAACGCCGCCTATCACGTTATGCCCACCGTTATGCAGCAGTACGTGATAGAGCCGACAATCGTCACGAAGGAAACGCCCGATTCGGATTCCGCTCGTATCGTATCCACCCAAGACGACTTCCAACCCAAGCGCGAGGAAGTCAACAAGAAGTGGAAAAGAGGCAAGAGAGCGAAAAATATGGCGAGCGGCGTGATTGCTCTCGTCGCTTCGGCGTTGGTTCTTTTGCCGTACGTACTCGGCGTTATAGGCGCGCAAGTTGACGCGCCCCTCGTGCTCGTCCCCGACAAATTCAACGTCATTCGCAACCTCATTTCCGCTTTCGAGCAGACGGCGGCACTCGGTTGGCAAGGCGAAGAAGTCGGCGCGATATGGATAAACACGATACCGTCGCTTATTCTCACAATAGGCATTTTATGCGTGCTGATTAACGTGATAAAAGCCTGTTTTGCGATATTCGGCGCGGTTAAACCCGTAAAATTCGTAAACGGCGCGGTCATCTACGCGCTGTGTTTGATTGCGATATTCGTTGCAAGCCTCGTGGGCGCAAGCGCAATCGGAATCGAACGTATAGATTTTGTCGCGGATTTCATAACCGGTTACGTGCAAAGCGAATTGTTCACGCTCGTCGTTTCGGGCGCGGCGTATCTCGTTTTGTGCGTCGTCGGCGCAATCGTCAATCGCGACAAGTGCGGTTATCTTAAATAATCGCGAGGAGGAAGTATGTCGAAAAAAGACAAAAAGCAAGAAATCGTTATGACCCCCGATAACGAGATAAAGGTCGAAGACGAACCTATGTTCGAGGCGGAAGCGTACACCGCGCCGCAACCCGAAGCAGGCTCTGACGTTACGGTTATGAAAACCGTCGGAACGGGCGGCCCCGTGCCTATCGTCGCGCCGAAACATAACACCATTCAACTTCAACCCATCGTCGTTCCGCTTGCCGTCGTGCCGTATATGACGCAGGACAGCAACGTTTTGAGAACGGACGGCAGAGGTCAGAACGGATATGCGCAAGCGACCGTCGAAAACGACGAGGCAACCGACTTTGAAACGATTGCCGCGCGCAAGGTCAAAAAGAGAGGCAAGATTCAACCCAGAATCTTCGCGCTCGTCACGTTCATATTGTCCGCGCTCGTCGTGCTTCCGTTCATCTTGTCTTATTTCGTACCGAGCGTAGGGACGGTGTCTATCGAAAAATTCAACATCATAGGCACGATTAAAAACTGGGTCGCAAACGGATTTGAACTTCACCCGCTCAGCAACTTGGCGTACATAGGCGTTGCGGCGGTAAGCGCGGTTATGACGATTGCGTCGCTCGTTTCCGTAATCGGCGGCAAATATCCTCGCGCGCTCAACTTCATTTTTGCGCTCGTCGCTTCGGGCGCAATGCTCGCAGTGCTTATCAAATGGCTTGTCGACAAGTCCTTCGACGCAAGTCAAAACGTGGGATTCCTCGTCATTTTGGTGCTTTCTCTCGTCAATCTCGTGCTGTCGATTGTATTCGCCATTCTTCTCAACAAACTCGACGACAAGGTCGAAAACGCCGAAAATCTTTCGAGAGAGATTTAATTCGAGAGAGATTTAATTAAAGGCGCAAATTTAACAACGAAACGAACGAAAATAGGGGAACGAATTGCTTTTGCGATTCGTTTTTCCCTCAAAAAAGGGTATACAAATGTCGCTAAAACTCGTATCGCTTGCAAGCGGAAGCAAGGGAAACGCCACGCTCATAATGTCAAATTCAACGGCAATCTTGGTTGACGCGGGCGTTTCGTTTACGAGGATTTCGAGCGCGCTTTCCGAATTTGGATTGAAACCGAACGATATTGACGGCGTAGTGATAACTCACGAGCATAGCGACCATATCGCGGGACTTTGCAAATTGTCGCCGTACACCAGAGTGTACGCACATCCGCTCACCGCTCGCGCGATTTGCAATAAAACGGACGTCAAAAACGTGACGGACGTTGCCGACTACGAGGGCGGATTCAAAATCGGCGATATAGCGGTCGAGCCGTTCCGTATTCCGCACGACGCAGTCTACCCGCTTGCGTACACTTTCGATTGCGAGGGCGCAAGGTGCAGCGTGGCAACCGACATCGGCGTGCCGACGAAAGGCGTTATCCGCAACGTAAAAGACAGCGAAGTCGTGCTTCTTGAGGCAAATCACGACGTCGAAATGCTCAAAAACGGCAAATATCCGCCTATGCTCAAAGCGCGCATATTGTCTAATTCGGGACACCTCTCGAACGACGCAACCGCAAGAATAACGTCCATTTTGTGCGACGATTCGCGCATAAAACAACTCGTTTTGGGGCATATAAGCGAAAACAACAACACCGAACAAAAGGCGTTTGAAACCGTGGAACGCGCAATCAAAGAAAAGCAAAGCGACATCGAATTGTACGTCGCGCATCAATCGAGAAGAAGCGAGGTTTTTGAAATTCTATGAGAAAAACGATAGGCGCAAGCGAAAGTTCGTCAATCTATCTTATGGGCATATGCGTCGGCAGTTTGCTGTCGCTGTTCTTGTCGCTCGCTCTCAGAAATTCCACCGCAACTCTGGACGGTATGAGCGTTTACAGTTGGTGCGGCTATGCGATTATGCAAATAGGCTTTATCGCAACCGTATTCACGTATGCGCGCGTGCGCAAAATCGATATTGTAAACGTCGCCAAACTTAAAGGCAGACTCAACGCTTTGCAAATCGTCATACTGCCGTTTATCGCCGTTGCGACCATACTCGTGTTTTTGCCTCTTGCAAACGCGTGGTCGGCGTTTTTAAGCGTCATAGGCTATCACGGACCGGGCGTCACAATGCCCGAATTTTCAAACGTAGGATACTATTTTCTCGCGCTTTTCGTGCTTGCGATTATGCCCGCAATCGGCGAGGAAATCTTTATGCGAGGCACGGTTTTTCCCGGTCTTGCGACGAGAGATATATGGTTCGGCGTGCTGATGTCGGGTCTGTTTTTCTCGCTTATGCACGCAAATCCCGTTCAAACCGTACATCAATTCGGCTTGGGAACGGTGCTTGCAATCGTCGTCGCACTTTCGGGTTCGGTTTGGGCTGGCGTTATAATCCACTTCTTCAACAATTTCATATCTCTCACGCTGACGGCGTATCTGCCGCAAGTTGACGCTCTGTACGTCAAACTCGGCTATTACAACTGGCTCACGGGCGCGGCGAGCGTCGTCGTCGGCTTGTTCTTGCTTGCGTGCTTGCTCTATCTTTTCTACCGCGCGGGCGCAAAGCGTAAAAAAGGACTCGTGAGCAACGTCTATCGTGAGGACGAATTCACAATCGTCGCAACCTCGAACGTAACCGAGCAAAAAGAAAACGTTTTCAAAGGCTTGGCGCGATTCTTGAAATCCTTGTTTACGAAGCAGGGTTGGAAGAAAATCCGCTACGAACTCGAGGAAAGCAACGGCGTCGAGTATATAGGCAAAAATCAGAATTTGACGGGCGTATGGATTGCGCTCGCGCTCGTGTGCGCCTACTGGCTGTACGGCTTTATCGTGGGGCTGATATGACGAAGCGGACGAGCGTAGGTTGGATATATTTCGTCGTCGTGCTATGCACGCTTCTTTTGCGTATAGCGTCGGCTTTGGATATTTATTCCGCATTGAATATAAAGGATTCGGACGCGTTTTTCTCGTGCGTAGTGCAGATTGCGATTTTTGCGTTCATAAGCGTGTTTTTGTATTCTCTCACCGCAATACGTAGGGGCGAAAAGGCAAAAGACGTAATTTCCGATTTCGGTTTCAAAAAAATATCCGCAAAAAACTGGCTTTTGATAATCCCTATGTGCGTGTGCGCAATCGTCGTTTCGAGCGGCATATCTTTCGTGTGGCAAATGGTGCTGAGAATGATAGGTTACACCCACATTCCGTCAAGCACAGACTACGATAGCGTAGGCACGTTGTTCAAGGAATTGTTTTTGGTTGCCGTGCTTCCCGGATTCTGCGAGGAAATAGCGCACAGAGGTCTTATAAGGGCGGGTTACAAAGAGTGCAAATGGAAGTTCGTGCTCGTGTCCGCCGTGCTGTTTTCGCTTATGCACCAAAACATCGTGCAAACGGGTTATACGTTCTTTTTCGGCGCAACAGTCGCGCTTATTGCCTATTACACCGATTCCATATGGGGCGGAATCTTCATTCACTTTGCCAACAATGCGTACAGCGTGTTTTCGGAATACGTTTCCCAAAACGGCGGCGTATTCGACTTTATCAACAAAATCTCAAACTGGTTTTACGGCTCGAATTTAGGCTTTGCGGTGGCGGCGGCTCTCGTGGTCGTGTGCGCGTGCTTGCTTGCGCTTTTATTCTTCGTTATGCGCAAAGACGCCGTAAAACACGAGCGTATATCCGACGTTCCTTTCGCAAGCGCAACCGACGTTTTGCCCCTTTACAAGGACGTTCCGTTTATGCTCACTGTGGCGGTGGGAATCTGCGCCACGGCGTTTAGTTTTGCGTGGGGAATGATGAGATGAAAATCAATATTATCGCAATCGGAAAAATCAAAGAAAAGTATTTCACCGACGCAATCGCAGAGTATCTCAAACGCGCCTCTCGCTTTGCCGAGGTCAAAGTGATAGAACTTCCCGACGCGCCGCAAGGCAAAACGCCCGCCGAACAACAGCGTATCGAAAGCGAGCAGTTGCTCTCGAAAGCAAAAGGGTATATCGTCGCAATGGACTTTCGCGGCAAAGAGTTTTCAAGCGAGCAACTCGCAGACCTCATAAAGACCAAATGCAACGACGGCGAAAGCGAGTTTTCTTTCCTCATCGGCGGCAGTCACGGACACACCGACGACCTTCGCTCGCGCGCAAATCTCGTCCTATCTTTCGGCAAGCCGACTTTCCCTCATCAACTTTTTAGGGTTATGCTGTGCGAGCAGGTGTATAGGGCGTTGAGTATCAACGCAAATTTGCCGTATCACAAATAACATAATCGACGGTTTATCTATTCAAAACAACACGATAAAGGTGGCGTATGGGTTACAACGAGCAATTTATGAATATGGCGATTGAACTCGCAAAAGAGTGCGGCGCTCACGACGAAGTGCCCGTCGGGTGCGTCGTCGTCAAGGACGGAAAAGTCATAGGCGCAAGCGGAAATCGCAAGGAAAGAGAAAACAACGCCATATGCCACGCCGAGATTCTTGCTCTTTCGCAAGCGACCAAAGAGGTGAACAACTGGTGGCTCGAAGATTGCGACGTTTACGTCACGCTCGAACCGTGCGTTATGTGCGCGGGGGCAATGATACACTCTCGTATACGCGCGCTGTACTTCGGCGCATACGACGAAAAGACGGGGGCTTGCGGCTCGAAACTCAACCTTTTCGAGCAAGGACTTTTCAATCATACCGTCCTTGTCAGCGGCGGACACGAACGGCAAATCTGCTCGCAACTCTTGTCCGACTTCTTCAAGCAAAAAAGAAAGTATAAATAAGCAAAACTTTACAAAGGGGTATCTAATATGAAAGACCATTTCAGAGCGTTCAGCGCGGTGTTTCCCATCATTTTGAAACGCACGGACGACAAGACGTATATATTGCTTCACAAAAGGGCAAACACGGGCTATATGGACGGAAAGTGGGATACGGCAGGCAGCGGACACGTTGACAAATGCGAAACCGCAACGCACGCGCTTGCAAGAGAATGTTTCGAAGAACTCGGCATAACCGTAGACCCTCAAAAACTGCGCTTTGCACACCTTTCGCATAACGTCGAAAACGACGGCGACGAAACCTATTACAACGTTTATTTCTTCGTCGACGAATACGAGGGCGTTCCTCAAATTAAAGAGCCGAACAAATGCGACGGGTTAGAGTGGTTTGACGTGACGAATCTTCCCGAAAATATGATTGAAAAACGCAAAAACGACGTTCTTCAAAGTTTGCAGTCGATATATTACTCGGAACTTATCGAAAACTAAACGTCTTAAATCAAGCAAAAAAAACAAATAACGCGCAAAAACCATTTTGCCAAATCGTTTTTGAAAATAAAAATTCTGCAACGCTTTCGTTGCAGAATTTGTTTTTTTGTGGGGTTTTTCTGTGATTTTTCTGTGGCTTTTTCGGTCAATAATCCGTTCTTCCGAGCAAATAATCAACGGAAACGTCGAACAAATCGGCAAGTTTCACAAGGTTTTCGAGGCTGGGTTCTGCTTTGCCGTTTTCATAACGGATATACGACGGTTGAGATATGCCCAAACGTTTTGCAACCTCACGTTGAGTGAGTCGGTTGAGTTTTCTTTGCTCGATAAGAGCCTCTTGAAACCTTTTCATACGCTTTATTATTGACAATGATAGCAAAATGCTATAATATTTAGTGGAAATATAGCAAATCGCTATCAAGCGGAAAATTTGGGATTTTTGAGAAAAATTTTTGGCAAAATCGCAAAAAACAGCGTATTCAACCAATCGTATACAAACTCAACAAACGGTTGATAACGGGATATTGAAACAAATGCGCCGATAGTTTATAATTTGTCAAGGAGGTGGCAAATGGATTACGGACAAAGGATAGCCCAACTCAGAAAAAATGCAAATTTAACTCAGGCGCAACTCGGTGAAAAATTGAACGTAAGCGCGCAAGCGGTGTCCAAATGGGAACATTCTCAATCTGAACCCGATTTGACGACGATAAGAAATATGTGCGCGCTGTTCGGCATTTCTACGGACGAGTTTTTTGAAATCGAAAAACAAAGCGAAGACGCCGACGCAAAAGCGTTGACGGTTTCGCAAGATACATACGGCGTATGCGTCGAGTGCGGTACGCTCGTTACCGACGATAATCTCGGACAAAAATCGCCGAAGGTGATGTGCTCGCACTGTTACACCGATTACGTCAACGGAATGTTGCAACTCGAAGAAGAAAAAGCGAACGCAAAAAAAGCCGAGAAAAGCGGACGAGAGTCAAAAAAGAAACGTAGCATTATATTCGGCGTTTTGGCAATGGTCGTCGTGCTTGCGATAGGTCTTTCTATCTCGATAATATATAGGCACGGCGCGGCGTTGGCAATATCGATAGGCATAACCCTATTCTTTGCGTACGGCGCATATGCGCTCGTGAGCGAATTGTTTTTGGATATGGGGGAAGCGGCGTGGAACATTATCGAGTTTTCGCTCGAAAGTCCCATAAAACTGCCGATGTTGATATTCGATTTGGACGGGGATTCGATAATCGCATTCTTTATCTTGAAAATGGCGTTGTCGGTTTTGGGTTTTATCGCGGGCGTTGCGCTGTTCTTGTTCGGATTGCTCGTCGGCGCGATAGTGTCGGCGTTTACATTCCCGTTCCATATGGCGCAGTTCAACAAATTATTAAAATCAAACGACTAAAACGTACCGCTCGGACGCGTTACCGAGCGGACGTATAGAGGAGGAATATATGAACAAAAAAATCATCGTTGTCATTGCGACTTGCCTTGTTTGCCTTATGCTCGCAACTTGTCTCGTTGCGTGCGGCGAAAACGGTGGCAATGGCGGCAATAACGGAAACGGCGGCGGCAACCAAGGCGGAAATGGCGGTCAAGGCGGCGGCAGTCAAGTCGGCGGCGACCAAGGCGAATCCACGCTTAAAGAATTTGAAGGCATAAAGTTCGAGGACGTCGTTGTTGTGTACGACGGACAAGAACATAGCGTAGTCGTCGAAAACTTGCCCGAGGGTGCTTCGGTCGTTTACACGTCCAACACCGCAACGGCGGTGGGCAATTATCAAGCAAAAGCCGTTATCTCGAAAGAGGGCTACAAAACATTGACGCTCAACGCAACGCTCACCATTATGCCGAAAGAATTTGAAGGTTTGAAGTTTGCAAGCGACGTGGTCGTGTACGACGGACAAGAACATAGCGTAGTCGTTGAAAACTTGCCCGAAGGCGCGTCGGTTGCGTACACGTCCAACACTGCAACGGACATCGGCGAGTATCAGGCAAAAGCAGTTGTGTCGAAAGAAGGTTACAAATCGGTTACGCTCAACGCAAAACTCACCGTTATGCCGAGCGCAAGTTTGATTGTCGAATCGAGAAAAGCCGCTGCCGACGAAAACGAGCAAAACTACGATTTCTTCATCAACCTCAACGGAACGGTTAATATAAGCGGCGTTTCTCAATCCGCAAACGGCAATTACGACGGCAAATACAGATTCAACAAGAATACGGGCGAATTGAAATTCAGAAGGGAAACAAGTGGTCTGCTTTTGTACGATTCAATCGAGTATATCTATTCCCAAAACGATTCAAAAATCAAACTCGTTCAAAACGAAAAACAAGAAGTGAAGAAGATTTCCGTCGTTGCAAACGACGAGGAAGAATTGAATTTGATGAATCTTCCTTTCGTATCGATAGTCGACGCGCTTGAAGAGGGCAATATAAGCGAAATTAAGTATAGCGGAAAATCCGATTACAAATACACGGCGACGCTTTCGCTTCATTCGGACAACGCATTGCTTTCAAAACTCTATGCGAAACTCGAAAAAATGGGTACGCGACTCGATTTCAAGGGCGTTACGGTGCCAAATCCGACGTCGATAAAGTTTGATTTCAATCTCGACAAAAATCACAAACTTACGGATTTCAAATTCGGCGCGGACGTTTCTTTCCCCGTAAAAGGCGTGCCTCTCACGATTGCCGTTTCGTATAAGCAAAGCGCAAGCAACAAAGCGATTTCGCTTCCTTCCGCCAACGGATTCGTAACCGACAAAACCAAAATCGGCGAAGTCATAAACGAAATCGATTCCGCTCTTGCTCGCGTAAAACAATCGAGCGCATATTCTCTCGATTTGACCGCAACGAACGAGTTCGACCCCGGCTGGAACGTCACGGCAACCACCGACAAGTATTTTGCTCGTCTTTACAAGAACACGACGGACGGACGCGTCGATTTCAACCATTCGTTCAAGTATAAGGCGCACAACGAGAACGACGATTCGGACAGTTTCAAGTTCACGCTCGGCAACATTCAAAACGGCGACGTATATTTGATTTCGAGAAAGGGTACGAACACGCAAACCAAAATCGACGGCGTGAGCGTAAATACGCAATTCGATTTGCTCACGAGCATTATAAAAGCCAACGCAAGCAGTATCGATTGCATAAAGAAGGTCGAAAAAGACGGCAGTACGTTCTACTATCTGTATCAAAACAAGCAATCCACTTACGGCGTGCAAAGCAAAATCGTCGATTTGATAAATTCAAATCCCGCCGACGAAGTGACCGACGTTCAAAACTATTTTAACGCGCAAGAAAACGAGGTTGTAAATTCCGAAATGGTCGTTGAAATCAAAAACGGACAACTCGTGGCAGTGAACGTCCAAACGGATTTGCGCTATTGCCCGACGGGCGGCGAGTACACCGAAGAAAATATTTTGTTGACGAACAAAATCGAATTGACGGTGAACGAAAAACTCGAAAAAGCGCAAGAGTACGTTGCGCCCGAAAACGTAGAAACCAAAATAGGCAAATACGGTTTGAACAATGCAAAATTCTATCTTTTGTAATTAATCGTCAATAATTTTTTAAACCATTATGGCAAAATGCAGACGGGCAATAAACGATGTTTATTGCCCGTTTGCTATATAAACGTGCAAGAGATATGCACGCAAAGCGTGTGCAAAAATCATCGCATAGGCAACGGCAACACGCAAGTTTGCGTATCGCCGAGAGCCTCGCTCGTTTTATTGCGCTACTACCGCGCAGAGAATCTTTGCTATCAAAACAAGACGGATAAATAATCAAGCCGCAGTTTCGCAAGATTATCTGCTTGGTGAAGCGTGCTTCGCACGCAAGCGGAAGATTTGAATCTTCCATATGTCATTGTGAGGGACAACGAATGTTGTGCCGTGACAATCAAGCGAAGCGAAATGCGCCTACGGCTGGATTCCCACGTTACGCTCGGAATGACGATGTGGACGATTGACTTTGTAGCAATGCCGTTTGAGCAATGGGGTGTGGGGTATCCCCGCCCGCAATTATTAATTATTCATTATTAATTATTAATTCAAAAAGCGTTCGAGCAGGCGTTTGCGGTCAGTTAGAGAGCGGGGGTGCAGGATATTGTTCAAAAGAGCATTTCGCCATAATCGTCAACACTCGCCGTCTTGCAATGTGCAAGGCGGCGGTTTTGTTTGTGCGAGAGCAAACAGTCCTCGCACGAGACAGATTACAGCGTTTCGACAATGCTCGTGTCGATGTCGACGGCGTCTTTTATCGAGTCGGCGGGCACGCCGAACACGATTCCCAAGACGGTCGATATAAGCGATATGATTGATGCAACGATGACAAATACAATCTTTTGGGTTTTGTTATCCATAGGTTCTCTCCGTTTAAGTTTATTTGCCGCCGCGAAGATTTGCCTGCTCGAACACGAACAATATACAACTCGCTTTGCCCGAATTGCAAAATATTATGTCGTATGCCGTAAAAGTTTTTTCGCAAAACGAATATAGTATGGTATGGACAAATATAATATTGTTTTTATAAAAACCGAATGGGGTGAAAAGGAACTGCTCGGCAGACGCGCGGAAGACTACGTTATTCGCGAGTTCTACGACTTTGCGGCAAAGAAGTGCCGCATTGCCAAGCAATCCGCGTACAAGGAAGAAAACGCGATTCTGGACGGATACGTCAACGTTGTGCTGACTCTCGATATGCCGCTCGTAAAGAAAGAGGACGTAGAGTCGCTCGTTTGCGAGATGAGGCGCAAAAACATTTCGACGATACGGCTCGGCTCTAAAAATTCCGCGTCCAAAATTTGCATAGGCAAGGGGACGGACGAGGGCGTTTTCAGCGCGCGCACCGCTTTTTTGAAGATTGGTGATGCAAAATCCTATAATATAGTGTATAATCTTCTAAAAGATAGAATTTTGGACGGACTTTTGGGCAACGGCGTGTATATCGTGGACAAAACCACCACTTTTATAGACGACACGGTGAACGTCGAAAAGGGCGTGACGATAAAGCCGTACTGCACGATAGAAGGCGAGAGTGCGATACTCGGCGAAAGCACGATTTTTGCCTCGCACATACGCGACAGCGTTATCGACGGCGCGGACGTTTCGTATTCGCATATCGTGTGTTCCGAGGTGCATAAGCGCGCGACGGTCGGTCCGTACGCAAGGCTCAGACACGCGGTGATAGACGAAGGTTGTCGGGTGGGCGATTTCGTCGAAGTCAAGGCTTCGAGGCTTCGCGACGGCGTAAAGTGCGCGCATTTGAGTTACGTCGGCGACGCGGACGTAGGCGAGCGTACGAACGTCGGTTGCGGCACGGTGTTTTGCAATTACGACGGTCACGAGAAGCACAAAACCACCGTCGGCGCGGAATGTTTTTTGGGTGCGAACACCAACCTCATTGCGCCCGTGGTCGTGGGCGACCACGCGTTTATCGCGGCGGGTACGACGGTCACGCGCGACGTGGCGGACGGCTCGTTCACCATAGGCAGAGTGCGCCAAGATACGAAACCCAAAACGGATTGAATCCGCTTTGAAATAAGCAAATTCGCAAATTGCGAATCAATAGAATATTACGCGAGAGGAAGATATGATACTCATCGTAGGACTGGGCAATCCCGGTATGAAATACAAAAACACGTATCACAACGTCGGGTTTATGGCGGTGGACGCTTTGGCAAAAAAATGCAAGGTCAAAATCGCAAAATCCGAGTGCGACGCGCTCACTTGCAAGGCAAGACTCGGCGGCGTCGATTTTGTGATTGCAAAGCCGCAAACGTATATGAATCTGTCGGGCGAGTCCGTCAAAAAACTCGTGCGCGCGTACGACGTCGACGAAAAGAGCGAACTCGTGGTGTGCTACGACGATATAGATTTGCCGATAGGAAAACTGCGTATTCGCGAGGAAGGCAGCGCGGGCACGCACAACGGAATGCGCAACATCGTCAAGGAACTCAACACGCAGGATTTTTTGAGAGTGCGTATAGGCACGAAAACCGAGGAACTTGCAAAACACGAGGTTGAACTTATCGATTTCGTACTGTCAAAGGTCGATTTTGACAGCAAACAGATTTTGCAAGAGTCGATAGAACGCGCCGTGGACGCACTCGAACGTATCGTTGCGGGCGAGGATATTCAACGTATTCAAGAGAAGATAAACAGCAACAAACGCTGAAAGATTTATGACGCCATCGATTTTTCAACTTCAGAATATGGGCGAAAAACTTGCTTCGTTGCAAGGTATAAGTGCCAAAAAACTTGCCGACGACAAACTGTCGGCAGTTTGCGTATTGCGCGTGTGCGAGGGTGCGAAAATTCATATAATGTCGCAACTTCCTGCAAAGAAACTCATCGTCGCGTCCGACGCTTTGGGCGCGAAAAGCCTCGTGCGCAAAATCGCGAGTTGGGGCGTAAAAGTCGATTATTTGCCCTATCGCGACGACGTGCTGATTGCAAGAAAGAGTTTTTCCGAGCAAGGTATGCGCGAGCGCATTTGCACGCTCAGAGATATTGCTTTCGGCGAAGTGGATACAGTCGTTACGTCGGCGGACAGCCTTTTGCAACTTTTCCCCAAGCGCGAACTTGTCAAAAAATACACCGTATGCGTCAAAAAAGAGGACGTGATTTCGCCCCAGTCGCTCGCCGACAAACTTGCGCTTGCGGGCTACAAACGTCAGGCTATGGTTGCCGACGCGGGCGACTTTTCGGTGAGAGGCGACATCGTTGACGTGTGCGACGTGTCGGGCGTTGCGTACAGAATCAATTTCTTTGACGAACTCGTCGAAAACATCAAAGTTATCGACGTCGAAACTATGCTTGCCTCGAACGAGGTGGAAAGAGTTTCGTTTGCGCCCACGAGCGATATTTTGCTTGACGAAAAGGGCTACGATTACGCGCGCGAAAGACTGTCGCTTTATCCCGAAAACAAAAACGCGCAACAAGCAAAGGAACTTTTGAGCGTAGGCGCGTGCGATTCGTCCGCAGTGTGGGCGTTGCCGTTTTTGAAGAACTGCACGTCAAACGTATTCGACTTTTTCGACGATGACAGACCCACGCTCGTGATTTTCGACGAGCCGAGAGTTGTCAGCGACAAGTTGCAGATTCTCGAAAAGGAATTTTCGGGACGTATAAAAACGCTTTGCGAGGGCGGCGAGATTCTCGACGAACACAAAAACGTGTGCATATCCTTGCACGAGGTCAAACGCCAACTCATATTCGTGCGCAAGATGGGATTTGCCTCGCTTTCTCTCGACAATCGTCTTTTCGAGCCTAAATACATTATCGAGCCGAAAACTCGTCCCGTTACGAAATATTATCTTGACCCCAACACCATAGTTCAAGACCTCAAAAATTTTGCGCTCAACGGCACGAAGGTCGTTATGGCGTGCGGCGGCAGAGAGCAGGCAAAGAACATAATCGAAAGCTTGCGGGAATACGAGATTCTCGCAACGTACAGCGAGGACGGCAACGGCGAGGGAAGCATACTCGCAACGCCCCTTCAAGTTGAAACGGGATTTATTTATCCCGCCGTCAAGGCGTGTCTTATAGGCACGGGCGAGTGTATAGGCAAGCACCGTTCGGCAGAGATTTCCGTAAAAACCGCCGAGCAAGCGCTCTCGCCCAAGCCCGGCGATTACGTCGTACACAAGATTCACGGCGTAGGCGTTTGCGAAGGCACGACCATACTCAAAACGGGCGAGTTTGAAAAGGAATATATCGTTCTCAAATATCGCGACGGCGACACGCTTTACGTTGCCACTGACCAAATGAACAACTTGCAAAAGTTTGTCGGTGAGGAACATCCAAAACTCAACAAACTCGGCGGAAAAGAGTTTGAAAGAGAAAAGGAAAAAGTGCGCAAATCCGTGCGCAAACTTGCAATAAACCTCGTCGAACTTTACGCAAAGCGAGAAAAACAGCGCGGCTTCAAATACAGTCCCGACACCGTGTGGCAAAAGGAATTCGAGGACAATTTCGAGTACGAGGAAACCGCCGACCAACTCAAAGCGATTGCCGACATCAAAAACGATATGGAAAGCGGTCGCATTATGGACAGATTGCTCGTCGGCGACGTGGGCTTCGGCAAAACGGAAGTGGCGTTCAGAGCGATGTTCAAAACCGTGCTCGACTCTAAACAAGCGGTGCTTCTCGCGCCTACTACAATACTTGCGCGCCAGCACTACGAAAACCTTATAAAGAGGCTCGAACCGTTCGGCATAAAATGCGGACTTCTGACGAGACTTCAATCGTCCAAAGAGAACGAACAGTTGCTCAAAGAACTCAAAGACGGCACGACGCATATGGTCATAGCAACGCACAAAGTGCTTGCAAAAGACGTGGAATTTCACGATTTGGGATTGCTCGTGCTTGACGAGGAACAGCGATTCGGCGTAGAACACAAGGAAAAACTCAAAGAAAAATATCCGCTCGTCAACGTGCTTACACTGTCGGCAACGCCCATACCGCGCACGCTCAATATGTCGCTCACGGGCGTGAGAGATATATCAATGCTGGAAACCGCGCCGAGAGGCAGACTGCCCATACAAACGTACGTCGTGGGTTACAGCGACGCGCTGTGCCAAGACGCAATCACGCGCGAACTTGCAAGAGGCGGACAAACGCTCGTGCTTCTCAACGATATAGAGGCACTTGAACCGTTTGCGAGCAGACTTCGCACGTTGTGCGAGGGCGCAAGGGTTATCACGGCGCACGGACAAATGGCACCCGGGCAACTCGAACAGAGAATAAGCGCGTTTTACGACAAGGAATTTGACGTTTTGGTGTCCACGACGATTATTGAAAACGGAATAGACTTGCCCGACGCAAACACGCTTATCGTCATAGACAGTGGCAGATTCGGACTTTCGCAACTATATCAACTTCGCGGCAGAGTGGGGCGCAGAGGCGTGCTTGCTCACGCATATTTCACCGTTCCCGAAAACGGGACTATCACCGAAAACGCGCAAAAACGCCTCGATTCGCTTCTCGAAAACACGGAAATCGGCAGCGGATTCAGAGTTGCGCTCGCCGACTTGTCCATACGCGGCGCGGGCAATATTTTGGGCGCGGAACAAAGCGGGCATATCGAAAAAGTCGGTTACGAAATGTACCTCGAACTTTTGGACGAAGCGGTGCAAGAGATAAAGACGGGCGTGGTGAAGAAGCCCGAACGCGACGTGGAAATGAAAGTGGACGCGGCGGCGTTTATCAGCGAAAGTTACATTTCGGGTCGCGACAAGTTGAGAGTGTACAAGCAAATATCCAAAGTCGCCTCGAAGAGCGCGAGAGATTCGCTCATCAAAGAACTCGGCGAGGTCTACGGCGAAGTGGATTTGCCGCTTGAAAACCTCATAAACATTGCGCTTTTGAAGAATCTTGCCTCGAATTACGACGTGTCGAGAATCGTGATAAACCGCAACGGCGCGGGCGTAAACTTCTACGATTCCGACGTTTTCAAAAACGAAAGTCTTATGAACGCCGTATCCAAAAACAGCGGAAGCGTGGTGCTTACGACCACAATACCGCCGTCAATGATATTCGAGGTGAACAAACTCACGGCAGAGCAAAAACTTGCAAAACTCATAGATTTCTTCGACGGCGTAGAATAAGTCGAAACGCCGCCCGGGCGTTGCTTAAAAGCAAGCCGCAGACTACGAAGAATTAACGATTTAGAAATAAAGAATCGAAAAACAAACGAAAAGCGCACTTTAAGTGCGCTTTTTGAACATATAAAATAACGATTTTGCAATTTAGAACTTGTATTCTTCTCGTTTATGCACGTCGCGCATACCCTCGATTGTGTCGCAAATGTCTTTGAACGAACACGTTGCGCAATCCATTTTCAAGTTTTTGAGAATGTGGTCGAGAGTGACGGTTATGCCCTCGTTGAGTTTTGCCGTTTGCTCGAAAGTTTTGAAATCGAAGGTCGGGTCGGTGATAAAAATCTGTTTGACGGCTTTGACGTTTTTGTCTTGCTTGTATGCGTTCAAGAGTATCGTGCCGACGTCGGAAAAGGATATGCCTTTTGCCTTTGCGTCCTTTGAAACTCTGCCGCCTTCGCGCAAGAGGTTGGTGTTGACCCTTATCATATATCCGTCGGGATTGACCTTGTAGCGCTTGTATTCCACGTCGCGCAGAATACGATAGACCTTTTGTTCCTTATCGAAGTTCTGCTCGGTGTTTTCGTCAAGCAGAATAATTGCGATTCTTGCAAAAGGCACGTCGCCCGACAAGTCCTTTATGTCCTTGCCGCGAAGAAGAATTTCGTCTTTTTGCACGAGTTTTTCGTCGGTGGTGTAGGCGATGAGATAACTTGAATTTTGCCCCGTTGCGCCAAGTTCCACCGCGCCGTCGTCGGGAAAGAGAAAGACTTTTTCGTCGAGGTTTTTCCAACTCGAAGAAACGGGAAGCGATTTGAGTTCGCTTCCCGCAAGTTCAAGCGATTTTGAAATTGTGGAATCGTAAAGTTTCATTATTATTCAAGGTGACGATTTCTCTTGCGCTTGTCGTAGAACTTTTGAAGGAATTTTTGAACGTGCGCCAAGAGTTTGGAATCGAGGTTGAAGAAGTACATAATGAACAAGAGCAGGAAAAGAAGAAGTATTGCGCCCGCAACGCTTCCGATGACGATACCTGCGATTGCTCCGTCGCTCAATGCGGACAATGTGGTTGTAATCATATTATGCCCCCTTATGCTTGTGCCAAGCCTTTTTGTCTTGCGTACTCTGCAGCACCGAGCGCG
>CAKQLT010000015.1:0-23723 GCA_934254715.1 uncultured Clostridia bacterium
AAGCGGACGCCGTGGGTTCCCTCAAATTTATGCAGAGGGGGAACGGCGGTAGGGGAAACACGTGAGGAAGGGGGAAGCTTCAATTCTAAATTATTCATTATTCATTATTAATTATTAATTCGCCCTTGTGTATTGCCTTATAAATTCCGTAGTGATATAATACATAAAAAATAAGATTCTTTTCAGGCGGTTTATGAAACAGGATATTAAAAAATTGCAAGAGTTCGTAGAACAAAACGGAATTGACGCGTACGTCGTGTTTACAAGCGACGATCACGGCAGCGAATACGTTGTTGACCACTTCAAAACGCGTGCGTTTTTGTGCGGTTTTACGGGCAGCGCGGGCACGCTGGTAGTGACGAAAGACAACGCGTATCTGTGGACGGACGGAAGATACTTCATTCAAGCGGCAGAGCAACTCAAAGCAACCGATACCGTGCTTATGAAAGCGGGCGAAGAAGGCGTGCCGTCTATTTTCGAGTTTGTGAAAAAACTCTCGGACGCACCCAAAATCGCGTTTGATTTTACGACCGCAACCGTCGAATTCGTCGAGGCGTTGAACAAAAACGTTAAGGGCGTAGAACTTGTTGATTCGGGCGAAATTATCGACCGTATTTGGCAAAATCGTCCCGAAGTCGAGCCGACGAAGGCTTGGTTTTTGCCGAGCAACGCGGCGGGCGAGAGCATAGAAAGCAAGATTGAAAACTTGCAAAAAGACCTCGAAAAACAAGGTTGCGAATATGCGCTCGTATCCTCTCTCGACGACATCGCTTGGCTGTTCAATATGCGCGGAAGCGACATTCAGTACAATCCCGTCAACTACGCTTACGCAATCGTGTCCGCAGACGGCGCGACGCTGTTTATCGACGAGAGAAAACTCGACGGAAAATGCAAGAAAATCCTTGCCGAAAACCGCATAAGCGTATTGCCTTACGGCGACGTTTACGGCGTAATCTCGGCAATCGAGGGCAAAGTGCTTATCGACAAAGAAAAGACCAACTACGCGCTGTTTTCTCGCATAAAGAACGCAAAAGAAACCGAATCTTTCCCCACGACCGTGAGAAAGGCGGTGAAGAACGCGGTCGAGATTAAGAATATGAAAAAGGCGCACGTCGAGGACGGCGTGGCTATGCTCAAATTTATGCGCTACCTCAAAGAGCGCGCGGGCAAGGAAGAAATGAGCGAAATTTCGCTTGCCGACAAACTCGAAGGTTTCAGAAAAGAGAGCAAAAACTTCCTCGATTTGAGTTTCGACACCATTTGCGGATACGCCTCGAACGGCGCAATCGTGCATTATTCCGCAACGCCCGAAACGGACAAAAAAGTCGAAAACGAGGGTTTGCTTTTGGTGGACAGCGGCGCGCAATATCGCTACGGCACGACGGACATCACCCGTACTTTCGCAATGGGCAAAGTCACGAGCGAGGAAAAGAGGGCGTTCACAATCGTGCTTAAATCGCATATCGCGCTTGCAAGGGCGGTGTTCCCCAAAGGAACTACGGGCGCGCGCCTCGATATGATTTCAAGAGAGCCGATGTACAAGTTCGGTATGGATTTCAAACACGGCACGGGTCACGGCGTAGGGTATTTGCTCAACGTCCACGAAGGACCGCAAAATATCTCGCCGAGAGCGTTCACGCCTAAATTTGCCGTTTTGCCCGGTATGGTTACGTCCAACGAACCCGGTTTTTACGAGGAAGGCAAATTCGGCATAAGACACGAAAATCTCGTGCTTTGCGTTGAAAAAGAGAAGACGGAATACGGCACTTTCTGCGCTTTTGAAACGATAACCCTCGTGCCGTTCGACATCGACGCAATCGACGTAAAATTGCTCGACGAGGGCGAAAAAGCGTGGCTCAACGCATATCACAAGACCGTGCGCAAAACCATAGGCAAGTATCTTTCTGGCAAAGATTTGAAATTCCTCGAAAAAGCGACGAGAGAAATCTGAAATTAAACTGAAAAGCACAAAACAAAACTTTTAACAATCCAAAAAGCAGGCTTAAAGCCTGCTTTTTGTGTCGTTTGATATAAAATCGTTGTTTTTATCAATTCGATTCTATCGAATCGTTGTCGGTTGCGGATTCGAGTTCGTTCTCGGTTAATCGATTGTTTGTGAATCGCATTCCGTCGTGCCGTTTTCCGTAGTATCTGCGTTTTCGGATTCGGGGACGGTTGCCGTTGAATTACCGTCGGTTGCGGATTCGCACTCGGCGGGCGGCGTTAAAAACTTTATGCGTTTGTCCGCATTTTTTTTGTTCGCATTTTGACAGAGAAGACGTTGGTATTAAAGGGAAGATGTCATTATTTGTATATTGACAATTTTTTTGTGACATTTTATAATTATGACATAATAATTTAATTTTAATTTATTGATATGATAAATTAAGAGGTGGAAGATGAGAATACTTGTTGTTGAAGACGACGAGAAGTTGTCGAAGATTTTGGCAACGTCGTTGAGTTCGCTCGGCGAGGTGGATATTGCGCTTTCGGGTGAAAAAGCCTTGCAAAACGTCGAAAAAGTGTATTACGACGTGGTTATCCTCGATTTGATGCTCGGAAAATTGTCGGGAATCGACACGCTCAAAGAAATCCGCAGAATGCATATTATGCCTGTCATAATTCTTTCTGCGCTCAGCGACGTGGACAAAAAAATCGAGTGCTTCAAACTCGGCGCGGACGATTATATCACAAAGCCGTTTTCGAGAGAGGAACTCATTGCGAGAATCGAAGTCGTGCTCAGAAGAACGGGCGGCACGCTCAGCGGAACGGACTACCGTTACAAAAATATGGAAGTCAACTACGCCAACAAAATGCTCAAAATCGACGACAATTACGTCGAAATGAACAGAAAAACCTACGAAATCCTCGAACTTTTGGTGCGCAACAAAGAAATCATTATGGCAAAGCAACAGATTTTCGATAGGATTTGGGGTTACTATTCCACGACGGGCATACAAGTTATCGACATCAACATTTTCCGTTTGAGAAAGATTTTGCAGCAGTACGGATTCGAGCAGAACCTCAAAACCATAAAGGCGACGGGGTATATGTGGACCGAGAAGGTGTGATTATGTCGAAAATTGACAGAGATATAAAGAAGCAATGGATATTGTTCGCGCTTGTGAATATGGTGATTCTCATCATAGTTTTCGGCGCGTTCATCGCGGGATACGTTGTTTTTTCGGCGAGGGCAGCTCAAAAAGAATTGTCGGACGGACTTGCCGAATACGCTCAAACGCTCAAAAAATACGATTTGCAGGAATTGCTTGCTGCTTGCTCGGACGATAGCGGAATTTTGGACGCGGACAATCCGCAGTACAGTTTCGGCGTGTACGTCGTGAGAGGGGACGGAAGTTACGGATTCTATTCAAACGACGACTATCTTGTAAAAAACAATCCCGAAATAGGCGGAAAAGCCGACTCGATACAGAAGATGTCGTTTGCTTCTCACGACTTTTTGACGTACACGACAGCGGTAAACGGCAACGCCGGCGCATATATCAAGGCGTTCGTTTGTATCGACCATATTCAAGCGGCGAACGAAAACGTGAAACTTTACAGTATTCCGTTTGCGTTTGCGTTTATCGCGTTGTGCGTGATTATTGCAATCGCGCTCGGTCAAATCGAGATTAAGCCTATAACCGACAACTATTACAAGCAAAAGGCGTTTATCAACGATATGTCGCACGAAATTCGCACGCCGCTTGCAATAATCAAAGGCAACCTCGAAAACGTGCTTGCCACGCCCGACGCAACGGTTAAAGACGTTGCCGACGAGATAAATTCCAGCCTCGACGAGGTGGACTATATGACGACTATGTCAACGGGGCTTTTGAATATCGTGCGCGGCGAAAATAAGTCGATAAAGAAAGAGGGAATAATGAGCGACGCCGTTTCCGAAGTGGTGGATATGTTTTCTGACGTCGCAACGCTTTCGGGCAAGGCACTTATCGCGTGCGTGGATTATTGCGATATTCAGGTCGACAAGGAAAAAATCAAGCAACTGCTCACCGTGCTTTTAGACAATTCCATAAAATACACGCGCGAGGGCGACAGAATAAACGTAAAACTCAAAAACACGAAAGAGGGGTGTATTCTCACCGTTTCGGACACGGGAATCGGCGTTGATAAGAGCGAACTCGAACTCATATTCGACAGATTCTATCGCGCGCAAAACGCAAAAGACATAAACGGAACGGGACTCGGACTTGCGGTTGCAAAATCCATCGTGGACAGTATGGACGGCAGCATAAAAGCAATGCAGAACGTGCCGCAAGGACTTGAAATCGACGTTGCGATAAAGAGGAACTGATATGAAAAAACTTGCGATTTTTTCCGTGATTTTCATATTGATTTTGCTATCGTGCGTGCTTTTCGGGTGCGCGGATTCAAACGATATTCCGAGCGGCGCGCCGACGAGTTGGAAGAACTATTGTCAATCGCTTGCAACCGCGATAAGCGAGCAGGCTTTCGACGAGGACGGACTCAATTTCAAGGCGCAAGCGGAATACGTTTCGTCGGGCAAATCCTTGCTTTTTGCCCTCGATTTTGCGTACAATCCGCAAAGTGCGGAAGAATCCGCAATGGCAATCAACGTGTATTCAATGGGCGAAAATCTGTTTTCCGTCAAAGCCGACAATCAAAATTCCTATATAGACATCATACAAAACAGCGTGCTTTCGGGTGCGAAAATCAAAATCGAAGGCACGAATTTCTTTGATTGGCTCAACGTCGAATATAACCAAAACACTCAAAAAGAAACGGAAGACGCAATGAAGCAATACGTCCTCGATTTGTGCGACGCGTTTTTCAAAAACGGCGATAAGAGCGCGGACGGAAGAGTTCTGTCGTTTGAACTTAAAGACGACGTTGCGGGCGAAACGCTTGCAAAATTTGCCGAAATACTGACGTTTATGGACAAAAACGTTTCGGATTTGTTTCTCGGCGCACTCGGCGTAGACGACGCGAACGAAGTTTTGTCGAGGATAGGCAAAATCGACGGCTCTGTCAAATTTACCCTTTCAAACGGCAAAGTCGTGGGCGCAAAAGGCGAGAATTTCTCTGTCGAAAACGTCGCAAGCACGCTCGACGTGACTTTTGCAAAGGGCGATAAAGACGAGATTAAGGCGACGTTTCCCAAAAGCGACGTAGGGTATAAAATCACGAAAATGGCAACGTCTACTATAGACGGAACGCTTTCGAACGTCGATTCGGGCACGAAAAGAGTGTCGGTGAAGTACGATTTTCAACTCAACACGAACGTCGACGTTATGAAACTCGTGTTCAACGACTACGATTTGTCGTGTCTTGCGGACGACAACTTTTTGCATTTGAGATTGTCGCACAAGTGCGACTCGCATTGCAGCGAGTATTGCTCGTCGAGAATAAGCGCGGCAAAAGGCGCGGTTATCGACATCGCGTTTTCGCCGTCGGCTTTCGGAAGTCACAATCTCTACGTCAATACGTCCATCAAAAATTTGATGAGCAGGGAATATCTGCAATCGGTGTCGAAATACGACAGCACCGTTACGGAAAGCAACTTGCCCGACTATTGTATGTTTACTCTCGTACCCGAGGGTATGGCAAAAGACGTTTGCAGATTGCTCATCGAGTGGTATTCGGACATTATGACGGCGCAAGACGACAGAATCGAGTTTTCTATGCAGTCGATAAAAGACGTGTTTGCCGAGAGCGAAGTTGCCGAAAAAATGCTCGAACAAATGTCGAGCGAGGAATTTGACGTCGATACAATAAGACTCAAAATCGACGACAATATGTACGGACAAGTGCGTGAATACGACGTGTACGAGGAAGTCGTTTACATCATCGCGCAGGACGTATCCGAAGTGAAATCGTACACCGTCAAAGGTATCGATATAAGCAAAGAGTACAACGCGCTCAGTTGGTCGTACGACTTGAAGTCGAACGTGACTATCGACGGACAAACGGTTGCGCTCACCAACGTTTACGACCCGTCGGGAAGCGTCGTTATACACGGCGAAAAGGACGGCAAATACGTTCCTATGAGCGCGACGGAAGCAAAAGACCTTATAGGTTGCACGGTAAAATACGAATACGTAGACCTTGAAAAAGAAGTGCGAGGGGGAATGTTCGGCAAGATTACGGAAGTCGGCGAGTACGACCCCGACAGCACGGATTTGCAAGAGGTGAAACTGACGATTACGCACGTCGGCGTGCAAGATTACGTTCTCGATTTGCTCGGCACGGTCAGCGAAGTCGTAAAGAGATTTTTCGGTTGCGACTTCTCGCAAGACACGCAAACGGTGACGGCGTATATCAAACTCGAAAAGGAAGAAGAAGGCTCTTTCAAACTTGATACCGCCGACAAATCGCAGGTGTACAGAATATCGTCGAGTACGCAGATTCCGCAGTTTCTCAAAGGAAACATGCAGATAAAGTACCGAAACGGCGCAATAAAGCAATACGACGTGGTCGGACAAACGGACGCGGTTATAACGACGAGAGGCTTTTTAAGCACTTACTATCGCGTCGTAAACTGGGGTACGGTCCGAGTGAAATTCAACGTTGCGGGGCGCACGATAGAAAAGTATGCGAGCATACAAAAACCAAACAAATTTACGTTCAGCGCAAGCGATTATTCCGTCAATATCGGCGACGCGTGCTACATTACGAGCAGAGTGTCGCTACGAGCGGTATACGTTGACGTCGTTGACGGCGTAGAGAAAGAAACGAGCACTTCGATTACGTTGAGCCTCGACGATTTCTATATCAACGGCACGTCTTTGGCGCAAGACTCGAACGACTGGGGACATCACGCAAGTTACGGCATAGATACGCTCGTGTTTTACAGGTCAAACGACTACGTCGTGCAAGTGGTCAAAAACGAATTCAGAAGCGAACCGTTTATTTTGAAAGTTACGGACAAGGCGTACGTCGAAACCGAATTTGCTTTGAACGTGAAAAACGAATTGCCGTCAAACGAGGCGCAAGACACGACGATTACGGTGACGGGCGATGTCGTAAATTCCGTGCACGGCGAAGGGGAAGACAAAGAACATACGCTGAAAATTTCGATATACGACGTTGCGACGGGCAAGTCGGCAAGCGAGGATTGCATAAAGGAATTGAGCGTCGGCGCAAACGTCGTAGAGCCTACGACTTCGGCAAACGGCTCGAAAGTTTACTCGGTGTTTTTGCCGAACTTGATAAAATCGGGCGTAGTGTTCAAATTGTCGTTGTCGTTTGCAAGCGTCGGCAAGTACAGAGTTACGGTGCAAATAGATTCCGAAACGGTTTATAAAGCGGAAATAGCCGTAACCGCTCGCGCATAGGCGCGCGCAACGCATAATTTGATTAAATAAAGTTAAAATAACTAATAATAAATCTAAATAATAGAAAAATCCGCATTCGGCGCAAGTTTTGAAAACGAGTCGAGTGCGGTTTTTTTGTTTGCGTTTCGATACGATACGAAACGAGGGAAGTCCGCTTCTTGCGTTTGCGGCGGGCATAACGCGTAAAGAAAATCGCATTTTTTACATTTCATAATCATTACAAAAATTAAATTAATATTTCATACAAACGTACAATTTTTCCGTATTTATAGCAAAAATCTTGAAAAAAGTTTGCAAAAACCGCAAATTTAATTTTAATTTAATTTGTTTGAAAGATACGTTTAATATTATGAATATGACAATATCCGAAAGTATGTCCTTTTATATTCGAGGGTATTGCAAATATTAAAATTAGGAGAAAGATTATGAAACGCAAAATGTTATCGGTTTTACTGGTCGTTTTGGTTGTGTGTCTTGCGGCAAGTATGCTCGTTTTGAGCGCGTGCAACAAGAAAGGCGACGATCCTACGCCTACGCCGACACCGCAACCCTCGAACGTTCGTAATACTGCCGATATGTTGACTTCCATTATAGAGAATCTTCAAGGAAGTTATCAAATCGGCGAAGCGTTCGGAATCGACGTAAGCGCGGCTTTCGTCATCGACGACAAAACGGCAAAAGACAACGACGTGACTTATACGCTTTCCGTAAAAGGCAACGTTGACGTTCAAAAGACCGCAACCGACGATAAGACGTCTTTCGTCGTCGAACTTAAAAAACAAGCGAAAACCGACGAAAAAGCAACGACTCTTTTCGGTATCGCATACGAAGTTATCGAGGGTACGCCGTATTTCTTCGGCAACGTGGCAGGGGATTACCGCAAGATAAACGGTTATTCCGTCACGGCTCTTTACAGAATGCTCACGACTTCGGACGAAACCGCAAGCGCAAGTGCGGATTTTGACATTTCCACCATACTTCCCACGGTTATTTCCGCATTGTTCGGCTCGACCGGCACGGTGGAAAACAACGTCTACACGCTCAGTTTCGACCTTGCGGAAGTCGTTGAACAAATCGACGGACTTTGGACGAGTCTCGGCGGACAACTGCTCTCGATGATCGGTATGACGCAAGAACAACTCGACGGTTACGTCAAACAATTCTTCGGCGACCTCACCTATGAAACGAGAACGGGCGAAGAAAACGTCGAAAGCCTCGAAGACCTTTTCATCTATTTGCAAAGAGAAATGACTTTTGAGGGCAAACTCGCATTCAAGTTCGACCAAAACGACAAATTTGACAGCGCAAACCTTTCTTTCGACTATGCAAAGAAAGATACCCCCGTTGCAAATTACACGATAAGAATCGACAAAGCGTTCGTCGGCACGAGCGAAACGCCCGTCAACGTATTTGCGGATTTCGCTCTTTCGCAAGACGAAAGAAAGAACAACGAAGCAATCAATCTTCTCAACTTCAAGGTGAACGGCACCGTTCTCGGACTTGACGCCGAGGGCAATCGCCAACACACGTACGAAGTCGCAATCGTTTCGGACATCGACCCGTTTGCGCTTTGCGAACTTCTCAAAGGCACGGACAGAGAAAACGTTCTTGCAACGCTCAAAAAACTTGGATATTTTCACTTTGAAGTGAACGAAGTCAACGGCGCGGCAAAGACCAACGTTTTGACGCTTCACAGCAAATTCGACGAAGGCACTCTCGCATTGCGCGTTATGGCACTTGACGGCGCGGCGGGCGTAGGCGGTATCTACACGTTTGAAGAAGTTTACGACCTTATCGTAGACCTTGCGACGACCGAGCCGTCCGATCCTTCCAACCCCGAACAACCCGAACAACCGAGCGGCGACTCGTCTTTCTCAATCGATAAAGTGAAAGAAGTCGTGGCAAAAGTCAAGGCATATCTTGCATACTTCACGTTTGACGACGTTGCGACGAACGGCGTGACGGTCGAAGTCAAGAATCTCGTCAACGCACTCTTGAACGAATTCGGAATCAAAGTCGAAGGCATTGCAAAATCCGTTCTCGACGTCATTCTTCAAGACGACGCGATGAACTTCAAACTCAATGCGGAATACGGCACGGCTTCCGTCGGCGATTACGTCGATACGACGGACGTTTACAGCCACAACGCACTCAACGTCAAACTCAACGGCACGATAAACGGTCTTGACAAAGACGGTAACGTCCAAAACGTTTACGAAGTGAGCGCGATTGCGGACATCGACGCATTCCAACTCGTATCTCTCATCAAAGACCAAAGCGAAGCGAACATCATCGCAACGCTCAAAAAACTCGGTTACTTCCACCTCGAAGTGAATCAAGTTCTTGCAAACGGCAAGAGCAATATCATCACGCTTCACAGCAATTTTGCAGAAGGCAAAGTTATCGCAACCGCAACCGCATACGATATGGTCGGTATCGGCGGCGAATACACGTTTGAAGAAATCGTAGCACTCGTGAAGAGCATAATTTCTTCGGACGACGACAGCGCAACTGCAAGCGCGGACGAAGAAGAAAGCAGTCCTCTCGACGTTATCAAGGAATATCTTGCATACGTCCATTACGACGACGTTGCAAACAAGGGCGTAACCGTTGACGTGTACGACCTTGCGCAAGCAATCATCGAAAAACTCGGCGTATCCTACGAGGGTATCGTCAAGGATTTGGCGGAAATGCTGCTTGTCAACGACAAACTCAACATCAAATTCAACGCGCCCGAATACGGCAAAGTCACAGAAGCGGACAGAGTCGAATCGAGCACGATAAATTCGCACCCGACCGCAAACTTCAAACTTAACGGCACCGTAAACGGACTCGATTCCAAAGGTGCGGTGAAGAACACCTACGAAGTGTCGGTAGTGGCAGACGTTGACGTAATGCAACTTCTTGCGCTCGTCAAAGACCAAAGCGAAGCAAACATTCTCGCAACGCTCAAAAAACTCGGTTACTTCCACCTCGAAGTGAACAGAGTTACGGCGGTTGGCAAGAGCAACGTTATCACGCTTCACAGCAACTTCGCGGAAGGTAAAGTTGTTGCGGCGGTGAAGGCGTACGATATGCTCGGCATAGGCGGCGAGTTCACGTTTGAAGAAATCGCAAATATCGTCAAAGGTATAAGCGGTGGCTCGAACGACACTCAATCCGAGGCTATGGCGGCAGACGATTCGAGCACGGGTATTCTCGACACAATCAAAGGATTCCTTACGTTCGTCAAATACGAAAACGTCGCAACGAACGGCGTAACCGTCGAAATCGGAAACATCGTCGAAAAAGTCTTCGGACAACTCGGCGTTCCTTACGAAGGGCTTATCGAATCTTTGGTCGATATGCTTCTTGTCAACGACTCGTTCAACGTCAAGTTTAACGCACCCGTATACGGCGGCGTTACGGCAGAGGACAAGATCGCAACCGAAAACGTCAATGCACATCCCGAATCCAACTTCTCGATTTTGGGTACTGCGACCGGCTATAAAGAAGACGGAAGCGTTGCGCACAACTACACGATCGAAGTGCAATCCGACCTCAATCTGAACGCACTTTTGGGACTTATCGGCGATACGAGCAAAGAAAACATCGTCGCAACTCTCAAACGACTCGGCTATTTCCACCTCGAAATAAACGAAGTTTTCAGCAATAAAGATCCTTTGAACATCATCACGCTTCACAGCAACTTTGCGGAAGGATTTGCAGTCGTTAACGTACACACTTACGGTGCGATAATCTATAAAGCGGGCGTTGGCGGCGTGTACGATTTCGAGGCTCTCGTGGACGTCATCGATATGCTTATCAACAAACCGTCCGAGCCCACCGAGCCTACCGAACCCACCGAACCGAGCGAAGAACCCACTCTTGCGGACACAATCAAAGGCTTCTTGCAATTCTTCGACACGACTCAAATGACGCAAAACGGCGTTACGTTTAAAATTAAGAATCTTGTGTTCCATTTGCTCGAAATGCTCGGCGTCGATACGAGCGGCATTATTGCTACGGGTATAGGCTCGTTGCTCGGCAGCGATACGATGAACGTCAAGATGCAAAATCCGACAATCGGAACTTGCACGGACAGAGTCGCAACCGACACGATCGTTTGCACGATAAGAGAAGCAAGCGCAATTAAAAACGCAAAGAACGATTTTATCAAAGAGATTAAGTCCGTTGACGGCCTTGCACTCAAAGCGTACAAAGGCACGGATATGTACTACTACTCGTCGGCGGTTGCTCTCGAACTCGGAAAGGCGTTCCCGATTACCGGCGTAAACCTCAAAGGCGAAGAAGTCGTGACGAGCGGCTATATTATGGGCGTAAAAGGTCTTGACCTCAACACCGTAGGCAAGCAAAACGTTACGCTTTACGTTGCGATTGCAAACGACGTACTCGACCTTTCGAGAGCGGGTCTCGCACTCGGCGACGATCTTCCGATTGCGGGCGCACTCAAATTCGAAACCGAATTCGAAGTTCTCGATCCTCAAACCGTGACGGCGGAAAATATTTCGCTCGTCAACACCAAGACCCCGACAAGCGAAATCCTCTACACAAAAGAAATTTTCGAGCAAGTGACGGGCGACAATCCGTATATGAATATAAACGGCATCTATCGTTCTGTCGGCGAAAGCGATATGAAAGTCGTTGACGCAAAAGGCAATGCTGTCGAACTTGTAGACGGCAAAATTGCAAACGGCGGCGCATACAAAGTGTATTTCGAAACGGCAGGGTTCAAATCCGCTTATATCGAAATCAGTGTTGCGAGTGCCTATGCAAAGCGTACTGACGCTCATAAAGAAGCCGAACAACTCGTTCTTGGCGAAGTGTGGAATTACGATCCGTATGAAGTGTGGGTTGTCACAAAAGACGGCGAAACGAAAATCGACAATGCAACCGCAAAGTTTACGCTCGGTTCGGCAACAGGTTTGAACAACATCTTTGACATCACGAAAGACGAGAGCGGCAAAGACGTTTACACGCTCAAAAAGAATCTCGATTTTGCAGGCAAGAACCTCACAATCACATTCAGTAGTTTGACGATCGCCGGCAACAAGTATCAAACCGTAAAGGCTGAAATTCCTGTCGTGACAAAGGAAGGATACACTGTGTCCAAAGAAATTACCAGCAACTACATTACAAACACACTCAACGACGGTTTCGAAATCACGCAAAACGGCGTTGCGTACAGTGTAGTGTGGAACGGTACGACGTTTGAGGCTGTTGCGGCAGACGGTTCGAAACTTGCAGACTTCTCGATGTCTCTCACTTGGGCAACGAGAAAAATCGCAGTCGAACTCGACGCAAAAGGTTGTATCACGAATGTTGCCAACAAGAATATGGCAAGCACGAGAACAGAGAAAATCGCTTGCGAAATTAAGGTTGGCGATTACACCTATGCAGAGAACTTCACCTTCAACGAATTGTATGCTTCCAACAAATCGTTCGGTGTTAAAGTCGGCGCTACACTCGACGGTTATATCAGCAACGTAAACAAACTTTACTATGTTGACGCAAACGGCGAACAACAAGAACTTGAATTCAAAAACGGCAAGGACGGTTATGCAATCTACGTCAAAGACACCGATACGAAAGTATACGACGTCACTGTGACCGTTACAAAAGACAATGCCGCAGTCGAACTTGTAGAAGGCGCATTTGGCGAAACGGGCAAGTTCAGAGTGTCTTACACCGTCAACGTCAACGGAATCGACCAAACGTTCTATCACGACGTAACGGTCAAATAAACAAAACCCAACATCTGCAAGCAACGGCGTAAAAAACCGTTGCTTGCAAACCCCCTTGCAATCAAGTTGCAAATCCAATCTATATAAGGCAGGAAAATAATGAAACAGTATATCTACAAAGGGCTGAAAATCCTCTTTTTCTTGGCTGGTTTTCCGCTTTTGCTGATGATTATGCTCATCACGATGGCGCCGATGTTCAACCAAGAAATTATGGGGAATCACGCAGCCAACTGGATGATAGGTTTTTGCGCGATTTGGGTCGGTTTGCTCATAGTTCAGTTCGTCCTCACCAAATTCGTCGCAAAAAAGAGCGAACTCTGTCGCAAGATAGTGCTTGTGTCCGTTGCCGCTCTCTCGATGCTCTGCGTGCTTCTTCCGTCCGCAATTTACGACGCGGCAGTAAGCAAGAAGTACGCCGACGCGTACGAGCAACTCTACGACAAGTCCGACGTCAAAACGTACGACGCTTTGATGGGCTGGCACAGAGATTTTACAACCGCTTACAAGAGCGAAACCTATTATCTGTTGCAGGACAATTACGACATTCAAAAGATGTACGGATTGAGCCACACGTATTCCGAATGGTATAACAACGCCGACAAAGAACATAATCTCGGCTACAAGTACGGCACGATTGAAAAAGCGCAAGTGCTCACGAAAGAAAAACTCGAAGCACTTGAAAACTACAATAGAGCAAGTGCGGAACTCGACGCTCTCGAAACGCAAATAGCAGAGAAGCAAGCCGCTTACGACGCCGCAAAGTCTGCGTATGAGGCAGATACGGCAAACGCGGAACTCGAAAGCGCAATGAACGACGCAAAATCCGCACTCGATACGTTCCTCGAACAAAAGGACGACGACCTCGTTCGCCTCAAAGGTTACAGAGTGGACATCACCGCTTACAAAGACGACCTCGTCAACATTCTCGTGACCGCGGTCAAGGACAAAAATCTGCTTCCCGACGGACTCACCGTCAATATTGCGGGAATCGATTTGAACGTAGGCAGCCTTCTCAACACCGTTCTCGGCTTAGCGGGCGGCGCAATCACGCCCGAAACGGTGAGCAGTCTTATCCCCGACGTGATATATACTGGACTCGGCGACCAAACCGTTTCCACATATCAAAAGGCGGTAGAGGGCAGTGACAGCGACCTTTCCCTCGCACAAGCGCAATCGTTTGCGTTCAAGGCGGAATATTATCCGTCGGTGCTTGCCGCGGGCGCAATGAAATACGCTTGCTACGTTTGCGTCGCGCTCGTGGTTATGAGCGTGTTCCTCACCGACTACTTCGCAAGAAAAGAAAAGGGGGAAGAGATAAATGAATAAGAAATTATCCGTTGCGCTCAACGTGTTGCTTTACGCCGCAGGTTTCCCCGTGCTTTTCGTCATCGCGCTTGTAAATTCGCTCGAATGGAACAAGTACGGAATGTACGGCGCAAGCGCGTTTGCACCGCTTATCGCGGTTGTCGTTATCGCCGCGCTGACGCTCGGTATTCAAGCAATCGTATACAACGTCGAAAAGAAGAAGGGAAGAAAGAATATCGCAATAAAAATGATGGTTATACCCGTTGCGATAATCGTCGGCATATTTGCAATCCTCGACATCGCAATGCCGCCTCTTCTCAAAGACGCTACTTCAAATACAATCCTCTATGAGGACGTCGTTTTCGACGCAAAAGGCGTACATCAAAAACTCTACGACAGAGTGGAACTATTCAAACAAAAGAACGGTCTCGACGAAAGCGTAACCTATCAGAGCGAAGAATTTCAAGCGATATTCAAGCCCATTTTCGCAAGTATGGACAAAGCGTACAACGCTTTCGACCCGCTTGCGATAGAGATGGCTCTCGATTCGCCCGACCTCGTTTCGTCGATTCTGAACGGCGATTTCCCCGTTTCCGTTGCGGCAACGTTGCTCGTAAGAACCACCGACGTCAAACTCGACCCCAACGGCAACAACCATAACGTGTCTTTGCAAGAGATTGTGTCGCTCAATATGAAAAGCATACTTTCTCTCGTCAATCAGGTCGTAAACGACGGTCTCGATACATCGCCCGAAGGCTTGAACGCAATGCTCAACAAGATTCTCGTCACCAAAACGTTTGACGTGGACGGCGAGTACAAGCAAGACGGTTCGGGTATCGAATGGAATATTTTCAACATTCTCGGCAGCAATATGATTGCGCCCGAAATCGACCCCAACGCGCAAATCGTCCGCAAAACCGTGGACGAATACGGCGACGTTCAAGAAGAAGTTATCGGCGCTGCGCTCGGCTATCAAGATATGGCTTGGCTCAACGGCATACCGCTTATGTTCTTCTTGCCGCTTTTGGAAATGCGCGGAATTATGTACCTATTTGCAGGACTTATTGCTCTGTTCAGCGTTGCTCAATGCTATATCAGAGCGAAAAGAAATTGAGCGGAGGTGAAGCCATAAGAAACTGATTTTTTCATAATATTAACCTAAAACTTTCTCATCGTTTGGAAAATCCCGTCGATTCGGCGGGATTTTCCTTTCAGTTTCGGATATTTTGATGGACGTTTTTTAATTTGTATTTTCTCTATTGACAGAATCGGATTTTATGGCTAAAATAAAGTTGCAGTTTAGATTTGTCGAAAAATGCAATAATATATGCGAGGTTAAATCGTTATGTATATAAAACGAAACATAGAAGAAGTTATAAAAAAGCGCGCAAAAAACAGCAAGTGCCTGTTGCTGACAGGCCCGAGACAAGTGGGGAAATCCACGCTTTTGAAAACGCTTTATCCGGATGTCAAATACTATACCTTTGACGACAAATTGCTGTTGCAAACGGCGGAAAACGACCCGAAATTATTTTTGATGAATGCGCCAAAACCCTCTATATTAGACGAGGTGCAATATGCCGCTAATCTTTTTCCGTATATAAAAATCGAATGTGACAAAGACGGAAATTATGAGAAATATTACTTGACAGGTTCTCAACAACTTCAATTAATGAAAAAGGCAAAAGAATCTCTTGCAGGTAGAATAAGCATTCTCGAATTGCAAGGCTTATCTCTTCGCGAAATCAACGGAATAAGTTTCAACAAACATTTCGTACCTACAAACGAGTATATTACCGAACGCGAAAAGTGCTTGAAACCTTATGATAACCTTTGGAAAATTATCCATAAAGGCGCATATCCCGAAACTTATGTCGTCGAAAGAGAATGGATTGATTTTTATTCGTCATATGTAAAAACTTATCTCGAAAGAGATATTCGCGGTGAAATCGAGATAAAAGACGAACTTGCTTTTATGAGATTCTTGACCGCTTGCGCCGCAAGAACGGGGCAGTTACTCAATTATGCAAACATTGCGGAAGAAGTCGGAGTTTCGCAAGTGACTATCAAAAACTGGATTTCCGTTTTGAGCAGAACCGGATTGATATACATTTTGCAACCATATTATTCAAGCCATTTGACAAGAGCAATAAAGACTCCGAAATTGTATTTCAGAGATACCGGACTTGCTTGTTATCTTTCGAGATGGACAAGTTATGAGGCGCTTGAAAACAGCGCAGTTGCCGGCAATATGTTTGAAACTTTCGTCGTATCGGAAATTATAAAGTCTTTTACAAACGAAGGCTCGGAATATGAGTTCAGCCTGTTTTATTATCGCGGTAAAGATAAGGTGAAAGGCAAGGTAGACGGTGAAGTAGTTGAAAAAGAAAATGAGATTGACCTTATAATCGAAGAAAACGGTACGCTATATCCGATAGAAATAAAAAAGAGCGCAAATCCCACCTCTTCGATGGCAAACGCTTTCGACATTCTCGACAAGGTTGTTGACAAAAATCGCGGAACGGGTGTCATTCTTTGTAGATACGATCAAAAACTATACTTGCGCGAAGACGTAGTTGTTTTGCCGATTGAGTATATTTAAGATGTTTTATATTGAGGATAGTGACTAGGGCAAAGGAAAAACTTAAAATCTATTGGCAACCGGAGGTTGCAAATTTTGTCTTGGACAATATTGAAAAGAGTGCCGATGCAAAAACAGCGGATATGTCAATTCTTTCGGAGCAATTCAAATCCTATATTTAAGTGTTAGAAAGGCCATAATTGCACATTTAGCACGATGTTTGAAACAAGCAAGAACATGGGAAGTAGGAATTGCTCAAATAATAGAAGAAATGACGGCATTTTTAATTGAAATCTGATTCTATCGAATCGTTGTCGCTTGACGATTCGAGTTCGTTTTCGGTTGAATCGATTGTTTGTGAATCGTATTCCGTCGTGCCGTTTTTCGTAGTATTTGCGTTTTCGGATTCGTTGTCGGTTGCCGTTGAATTACCGTCGCTTGCCGATTCGCACTCGGCGGCGGATTCGAGTTTGTATTCTTTGGTGGCGGTGGATTCGCCCAAAGCAAAGCGGTAGTCCTTTTTGACGATGTGCTTTACGTAGGGGTAGAGAAGCACCGCTACGGCAAATACCCACGCGCCCGGGTCGCCGAAACAGAGCGCGATATACGCACCGTTGGACGCATACGCGTTGGTTGCGCCGCCGTTTACGAGGGCGGGCAAGAAGGTGCATATAAGCACTCTCGCAATGAGTTCGCCTGCGCCTGCGGCAAGCGTCCAACCCGATTTGCCTATGCCTTGCACAGCGTTGCGCAACACGAAAAGCATTGACAAAATGAAGAACAGCGACAAGTCGATGTAAAGGAACGTGTTGCCGAAATATATGGATTTTTCGCTTATCTTGTCCGCACTCAAAAAGATATGTTGATACGCGGCGTTTATGGTGAGCAAAAGACCGATTCCCGAGCATATGACGGTGAGGACGAAGCCGAGCAAAATAGCTTGATTCGTGCCTTTTTTCACTCTTTCGGTGAGTCCCGCGCCGAGATTTTGGGCGTTGAAACTCACCATTGCCGTGCCGAGCGCCGAGAGCGGCGCCATTGCGAAGTTTATGAGTTTGTTCGCCGCGCCCACGCCGTTTTGAGCGGGGTTGCCAACGACCATAAGCCCGTCGGGAAGAAGGTCGAATTTGATGGTTTCGGAAAGCATTACGATAAGACCTATCGACAGCACGGAAAATTGAAGTCCGAGGGGGATTCCTTGTTTTACGTGCGCCCAAATGTCTTTCCACGCAATCTTGAAATCTTGCTTTTTAAGGCGCAAAAACTTGTATTTTACGAAAGTGTAAACGAAGCACGCTATCGTGCAAAGCACTTGGGTGAGAATGGTTGCGCCCGCCGCGCCCGCAACGCCCCATTTGAACACTTTGATGAAAAGCAAGTCGAGGGCGATGTTCATAACCGTGGATATGAGAAGGAACAGCAAGGGCGTGAAAGAATCGCCGATACTGCGCAATATGCTGATTATGAAATTGTAAAAGAGTTGCGCGATTATGCCGAGGAATATCACGAGACAATAAGTGTACGCCGCCTCGAATACGACGGGATTTTGTTCGGTTACGTTGACCCACGCAAGCATTGGCTTTATGCAAAACACCGAAACGAGAGTCAATACCACCGTGATAATTCCGCAAAGTATAAACTGCGTCGCAAAGGATTTGCGTACGCCGTCCTCGTCGTGCGAGCCCAGTTTGCTTGACAGCACCACGCAGAATCCCGCCGTACAGCCGAACGCAAACTGCATAAATATGAACACGAGAGGGGAAGTGTCGTTGACGCCCGCAACCTCGTCCGCACTCAAAGTCTGTCCGCATATCGCCGCGTCCGAGAGTATGTAAAGTTGCTGCAAAAGATAGGACACGATTATGGGCAAGGTGAATTTGACGATAACTTTGATTATCGACCCCTTCGTCAAGTCAATCTGTCCGAATAGATTTTTTATTCTGTCCGCAAAGGACGGTTTTTGTGAATACGTTTCGCTCATATGTATTTCGTTTTTATTTTCTTATCGTCTTATCGTTGTTTCAACGGATATTGCATTATATTTGTATTGCATATCGCTGTCAAGCGTTTTGAAAAAAGTGAGATTGTAAAATTTTTGCATATACGCGGCGGAAAATGCGTCGGCACGAAGCAAGAGAAAACCGCGAGCGCAAAAGAGAGGCATATTTATTGAAGCGTGCGTACAGGCTCGGGCGCGCACGCGTGCGCGAAAATTAAAACGACTTTTTGTCGGTTATTTCGGATAAAAAATACCCATCGTGTATCCGATTAAAATTTTTTAATGAAAAAGCAAAATAGTGTCGATTTTTGTTTGACATCGCCGTTTTATTTTGGATATAATGCCCATATCATTCAAGAGCAAACCAAATCGCAACGCACAACTTGCGGAATAAAGAATCCGCACACACCACTACATATTGTGGAAAAGAGGCGCGCTATGAAGATTTTGGAAGATCGCATTTTGAGGGACGGCAAGGTTAAGCCCGGAAACGTCCTCAAAGTCGGCGGATTTCTCAATCATCTTATTGATCAACAACTGTTGGACGAGATTGGAAAGGAAATTTCTGCGCTCTTTTGCGGACAAAATATAACCAAAATTCTAACAATCGAAGCATCGGGGATAGCCATAGCGTGCGCAGCCGCGCACTACGTGCAAGCGCCGGTGCTTTTTGCTAAGAAAAGTAAGACCATAAATATATCCTCGGACTGCTATTGCGCCGAGGTTTATTCTTTTACGCACCAAGTTACGAAGGTGATTATGGTCGAAAAAGAATTTATTTCCGCAGACGACAGAGTGCTTATCGTTGACGATTTCCTCGCAAACGGCGCGGCAATCAACGGACTTATGAGTATAGTCGAGCAAGCGGGCGCAACGCTCGTTGGCTGCGCGGTCGCAATCGAAAAAGGTTTTCAAGGCGGCGGCGACGCTTTGAGAGAAAAGGGCGTAAACGTTCAAAGCCTCGCTCTCATCGACAGTATGGACGACGACGGAAACATAGTTTTCAGACACTGACGCGATTTGCGCCAAAACGGCGTGAATATAGACAATCACAATACGCCTTACGGCAAAATTAAAGGAGAAACGTATGAAAAAGAAAGTATTTGCACTTGTGCTTTGCTTGGCTCTCGTAACCGCTTTGGTTATCGGTTTGGTTGCTTGCAACAACGACAGAGACGACGACGTCGAAATCGTCAAATTGCCCGCTTGCGACATCGACACGCCCGATTATTCCAATCTTCAAATCCCCGCCGACTTCAAAATCGGTATGATTTGCTTGCACGACGAAAACTCTACTTACGACGCAAACTTCATCAACGCTATGAAAGAAGTTCAAGCGCAATTCAACCTCACTAACGAACAAGTCATCATCGTCACCGGTATCCCCGAAGGCGAAGAATGCTACACCGAAGCGAAGAAACTTGCTCAACGCGGTTGCAGAATCGTTTTTGCAGATTCTTTCGGTCACGAACCCCATATTCTCAGAGCGGCAAAAGAATTCCCGAAAACTCTCTTTGCACACGCAACCGGCACGATGGCTCACACCGAAAACCTTGACAACTTCGTCAACGCTTTCGCTTCCATCTACGAAGGCAGATACCTCGCAGGCGTCACCGCAGGTATGAAACTCAACGAAATGATCGAAAGCGGCAAAATCACCGCAGATCAAGCGAAAATGGGTTACGTCGGCGCATACACCTACGCAGAAGTTATTTCCGGTTACACCTCTTTCTATCTCGGTGCAAAATCCGTTTGCCCTTCCGTCACGATGAACGTAACCTTCACGGGCAGCTGGTATGACGAAACCAAAGAAAAGAACGCGGCAATCGGTCTTATCAACGACGGTTGCGTGCTTATCAGCCAACACGCAGACTCTATGGGCGCACCCAACGCTTGCGAAGAAAAGGGCGTTCCCAACGTTTCCTACAACGGCTCTACCGTAAACGCTTGCCCCAACACCTTCATCATCTCGTCGAGAATCAACTGGGCACCTTACTATAAATACCTCATCGCTCAAACCGTCAACAATCAACCCGTCGCAAAAGACTGGGTCGGCACTCTTAAAACCGGTTCTGTCGAACTCACCGACCTCGGCGGAAAAGCAATGGCGGCAGGCACGGTCGAAAAACTCGTCGAAGTCAGAAACCAACTCTTGAACGGTTCGTTGCACGTTTTCGACATCACCAAGTTCACCGTAAACGGTAAAACGCTCGAATCCTACATTGCAGACGTTGACACCGACGACGCATACACGCCCGACACCGAAGTTATCGCAAACGGTTACTTCCAAGAATCCAACGCCGCATTCCGTTCCGCACCTTACTTCAACGTAAGAATCGACGGAATCAAACTCAACAACGAGGAATTCTAATAATCAAATGAAAATACGGATAAGCGGCGTTGCCCGCTTATCCGATTCTTTTCGGCACCGTAGGGTGCTTTAACTCTTTTTACGGAGGATATACAATGAGCGAAATCATTGTTGAAATGAAAAACGTTTCCAAGAGATTCGGAAGCACGATCGCAAACTCGAACGTCGATTTCGACGTGAGAAAGGGCGAAATTCTTTCCATTCTCGGCGAAAACGGCAGCGGCAAGACCACGCTGATGAATATGCTCGCGGGCATATATTTTCCCGACGAAGGCAAAATCTTCGTGAACGGTGAAGAAGTGGTCATCAAATCGCCCATAGACGCGTTCAAGTACAAAATCGGTATGATTCACCAACACTTCAAACTCGTCGATTTGTTCACTGCGTGCGACAATATCATTTTGGGCGAAAAATTCGAGTTCGATTTTAAGGGCGAAGTCGAAAAAATCAAAAACGAAGATAAAAACGACGCCAAAGCAAAGTTTTTGGCGGTTTTGAAATATATTGCGCTTCCGTTCAAAGCGTTCGGCGAATACGTCAAATTCGACTATCTCAAACGCAACAGAGCAAAAAAACTTCAAGAAGTCGTGGACAAATACGGCTTCAACCTCGATTTGTCGAGAAAAGTTTACGATTTGTCCGTTTCCGAAAAACAGACCGTCGAAATCATAAAAGTGCTGTACAGAGGCGCGGATATTCTCATTCTCGACGAGCCGACGGCGGTTTTGACGCCGCAGGAAATCGAAAAACTCTTTGACGTTTTGCGCAAGATGAAAGAGGACGGAAAGTCAATCATCATAATCACGCACAAACTCAACGAGGTTATGGAAATAAGCGACAGAGTGGCGGTGCTTCGCAAAGGCGAACATATCGCAACCGTAAATACGAAGGAAACGAACGAGCAACAACTCACCGAAATGATGGTCGGTCAGAAAGTCGAACTCGAAATCAATCGTACGCTTCCGCACGACACCACCAAACGTCTTGCGGTCGAAAACCTCACTTGCAAGAACAGAGAAGGTATGTACGCGCTCACAGACGTTTCTTTCAACCTCTATTCGGGCGAGATTCTCGGCGTTGCCGGTATCGCGGGAAGCGGTCAGAAAGAAATGCTCGAATCCATTGCGGGACTCGTTCGCCTCGAAAACGGCGAAATCAGATATTTCGACCCCAAGCAAAACGACCAAGAAGTCGATTTGCGCTCGAAAACGCCCGTTCAAATCAGAGATTTGGGCGTGAGATTGTCCTTCGTTCCCGAAGACAGACTGGGTATGGGACTCGTGGGAAGTATGAACCTCGTGGACAATATGATGCTTCGCTCGTACAGCAAGGGGCATTCGATGTTCGTCGACAGACAATCCCCGAAGAATCTTGCGGAAACAATCGTTCACGACCTCGAAGTCGTCACGCCGTCCGTCAAGACCCCCGTCAGACGTTTATCGGGCGGCAACGTGCAAAAAGTGCTCGTCGGTCGTGAAATCGCCGCCGCGCCTACCGTGCTTATGGCGGCTTACCCCGTAAGAGGTCTCGACATCAACTCGTCGTATATGATTTACAATCTTCTCAACGAACAGAAAGAGAAGGGCGTTGCGGTCGTGTTCGTCGGCGAGGACCTCGACGTTTTGCTCGCGCTTTCGGACAGAATCCTCGTTATGTGCGGCGGAAAAGTCAGCGGAATCGTGGACGCAAGAACTACGACGAAAGAACAAATCGGTATGCTTATGACAAAAATGCCCGAAACCGTCGAACTTTTCGACGAATATATCACCGAGAAGGGGGATACGCAAAATGACTAAAACCGTCAGAGAACCTCTTTTCCACCTTGTAAAAAGGACGGATTCAAACGCAAAAAGAGCGTGGATTATTCGCGCCGTGGCGTTCGTGTTTTCCATTCTTTTGTGCGCAATCGTCACCGTTGCGGCAACGGGGGAAGGATTCGGATTTTTCTTCCAATACTTCTTCCAAGGCATTTTCGGTTCGGGAATGCAAATTTGGAACGTGTTGCGCGAAACCGCGATTTTGCTCTTGCTCGCGCTTGCCGTTACGCCGTGCTTCAAAATGAAGTTCTGGAACATCGGCGGCGAAGGTCAAGTGCTTATGGGCGCGCTCGGTTGCGCCGTCATAACCTACTATCTCGGCGGCAAAATCAACGACGCGGGCACGATTATCCTTGCGTTTATGCTTTCTCTCGTGTTCGGTATGGCGTGGGCGGTCATTCCCGCTTTGTTCAAGGCTAAATGGAACACCAACGAAACGCTTTTGACGCTTATGATGAACTACATCGCAACTTGCCTCGTAAACTACTTCATCAAGAAGGTCAAACCGAACGGCACGGGCGATATGTTCTTCACCGAAGGCGTCGTTCCGCCTATCGCGGGCAACGAATATATCCTCACGATAATCATCG
>CAKQLT010000016.1:0-23549 GCA_934254715.1 uncultured Clostridia bacterium
CATAGGCGGATTCTTTTATCTAAAGATTTTTATTCCACCACTTCAAGTGGTGGTTTTATTGTCGCTAAAGGCTACAAGAAAACGAACTCTGTCGTGAAACAGAGTTCGTCGTTGATTTTGTGAGATTGACAAAGGTCAATGCTCTTGTAGACTATTTCGGCAATAACTTACAGTATGTCGAAAACGAAGTAGCCGTTTTCGATTCTGCCGGTGGTGGCGGGCATTCCGTCCTCGTATATGGTTATAACGCCGTCTTTTTCGTCCCAGTCGAAAACCGCAAAGACGTTTTCGGCGATTTCGTTGCCATCCTCGTCCAACTCGACTACGATCAAATACATCTTACCGTTGTCGTTGAAGATATATCTTGTAATCATATTGCCGCTTTGATCGTCACGAGCGCGATAGACGACGTCGCCTTCTGCTACTATGTCGAGAGTGCCGTTTTTGCCGAAGTCGTATTTGATACCCATAAGGCGCACGCTCTTTCCGTCGAGCGAGAATACTGCCAAAGTGGTGCGTTGATAATAGCCTTCGCCGTCGTAGATGTCCGCCATCGAGAATCCGTTTTTGGTGTAAATCTTTGCCGTGCCAATACCATCGATGGTGTAAAGCAAATATTCTTCGAGGTTGTCTTCGAGCATTTCCGCTCTGAACTCGATTGCGGATTCGCCGTTGATTTGAACGAATGATTCGCGCGAGCTGTCAAAGTACACGAGTCTGTAAATGCCGAGTTCCTCGTTTACGAGCGTGTACGATCCCCAGCCCGAATATTGCATTGAGAAAGAACCGTTTGCGTACATAACGAATTCGTCGCCGTCAAGCGTGTATGTCGTCTTTGCAACGCCCTCTACGTTCGGAATCAACGAAATCGTAATGCACGATACGACACCTTTGCAGGAAACTTCGAGTTCAATCATACCCGGTTTCGAGAAATCGACGTCGGCGTTTGGCGCAACGATTAGGTCTTCGAAATAGAAGTATTTGACCCAACTCGAATTGCTGCAAACGTGCATATTGAGCGAGAATTTTTTGCCTACGAGTTGCGCAAGCACTTCTTCCCTCGTGCCGACGGTTATATTATAGAGATTGTCGTACGCAGAGATGGAATATTGGACGTCGCTTTCGGTGTAAATGCACAAGTAAACGTCTCTTTCCGCATTGTCGCGCTTCACGATTGCTTCGTACGACTTGTTGTTTTCGGCGGTTGCGAAATCGAACGCGTTTTGAGAATCTCTGTCGTAGAACATCGACTTGTCAAGCGCGGCGAAATACACGCCCTCTGCGGTGCGCAATTCGACGTAATATTTCGAGAAATCGCCGTCGTTCACAAACACGTACTGACAATTTCCGTGAGAAAGGTTGGCTTTTTCCAAAATTCTCAAGGACGTTACGGTGAAATCGGCAACCTTTCTCGGCGCAACGGTTATGGTTCTTGTTTTACCGTAATAGGTAATCTTCACCTCGAACATTCCGCCGTAGGTGTAGGCGTTCATTGCCGCCCCTTCGTCGTAGGAAATCATATTTTCGGTGACTTGCACATAGGACATCGTATCGTTCTTTCTGTACACTGCCAAATAGAGGTATTCGAGATTCGGCACGATATTTCCGTCGTCGTCGACGTTCCAAAGATACGTCGTGTTGTTGTCGGACACCACCGATATATTTTCGACTCTGCTGTCCGTCGGGTCGATTACGTCAATGCAAGCGTAACATACCCAACCTTCGTACTCAATGTTTATCTCGTAATATCCCGCGACGGCGTTGTCGAATTTGCCGATTATCATATCGGGCGTAACCTTGACGTTTCTACCGCGTCCGCAAGCGTAATTGACGTAGATATACAAGTCTTCGCCGACGTTGATTTTTTGCGACGAAAAATCGATAGATATAACGTCGTACGGTTCGAGCACGGTTATGCTGATTTGCGCCTCTACGCCGTCAACGTTTACGGTGAACGTTTGCTTGCCCAAAACGGACGAATCGAACGAGCCGTCAACGATTATATCGTCGGTGATTTCGATTTCGTCATAATTGCCGTCCGTATAGTACACGCCGATTCTTGCGGTTTGTCCGCGCACAATCCAAGAGTGCACGTAATCGTTGCTGAAACGATACGGCTTTGCGACGTTGACGAGCGTAACGTCTACGTCGTAGGACTGTTCGCCTACAAGATACTTGATTGCGAACGTAACCTCACTCTTGCCTGCCGCGGCAAAGTCGTAGTTCGCGTCGAATCCGCCGTTGTCGGTAACGCTTCCGTCTGCATAGACGACTTCGCCCGTTTCACGCGTAAAGTTGCTGTCTATCACAAATTCGACGTCGTCAAGCGAAGTGCCTTCTCGATAGAACTTGTATTCGGTGACGATTCCGTAAATCTTGTAAGGACGGAACGTGACGTTGAGCGTGCCCGTATAGTTGTTGTACGAAACGGCGTACGTTTTCGTGACGGGCTCGGTTATGCCTTGCAAATCCTCGACGTCCTTTTCAAATTTTTCGTACTCGGCAGAACTCAAAACGTTAGCCATTTGTCTGTCGCTCGTATACGTGAGGAATTTAACGAAAACTATCCAAGAATACTCGTCGTGGTATCCGACGTAGAAGTCGTATTTCATCGTGACGCTTTCAACGGGGGTGTATTCTTCCGGTTCTTCGTCGAAACCGCACTCGTCGCAATGTCCGACTTTGATATACTCGCCGTCCTTGACGGAATAGGAATACGTAAGTTCGTGAGCGTACGTTGCGTAGTAATCGCAATCCAAGCAAGTTGCGGTGTGTCCCCATCCGTCCGAATTGCACGTATAAGCGAGGTTGTGACGACCGGCATAGACGAATATATCGTCAGATTCGATTTCGGTCATATCCTCGGTGAAATAACTGTTGCACGCCGCGCAATAATAGTACGACACGAGAACGTCGGGATCGTCGCACTTGCCTTGCGAGGCGGGTACGAGATCGTTAAGTTCGTGTCTTGCGGGAATCACGAGATCCGCTTCTTCGACCTTTTGATAATCTCTGTCGAAAAATCCGCCGCAATGAGAACATTCGTAATAACCTTTCGAGCCTGCAGTATCGCAAGTGGGCAATACTTCGGGAATCCAGTTGTCGAAATCGTGTTCGGTTTCGGTTGCGGGAATATATATCGTGTCGACTTCGATATGGTCTTCGTCGAACGTCTTGTGGCAAGACGAACACTCGTAGTGCGCGATCGTTCCGCGCTCTGTCGAAGTCGCTTCCGTGCCGCTTATAAGTTCACCGTAAACGTGTCCGAGTGCGGCGAGCGTCAAATCGTCGGAAAATTCTACTTCGTTCTTGTCGGCGTCGAAATATTCGTTGCATCTATCGCAATAGTAATGCTCTGCCGTTCCGTCGTCTTCGCAAGTCGGTTCGACTTTGTCGTAATGGTCGTATCTATGGCCGCGTGCTTTTATAACCAAATCTTCCGCGGTAAGCGATTTTTTGTAGTCTATAGTTGAAAACGCTTCGTTGCATATCGGGCAGACGTAATGTCCCATAGTTCCGTCTTCGGTGCAAGTAGCAAGCGTGCCTACCACCCAACTGTCTTGCTTGTACGTGTGACCCGTTTTCTCTATAACGACGTCCTCGATTTCCTCGCCGTTTTCGTCAAAATGCTTGTCGCAAAGCGTGCAAGTAAAGTGAGCAACCGCGCCGTCTTCCGTGCAAGTTGCCTCGACTCTTGTAATAATTTCGTCCGTAGTATAGACGTGCGCTATGGGTTGAACGATGACTTCCGCGATTTCCGCGCCGTTACGGTCGTAATCCTTTTCGCATCTTACGCAATGATAGTGACCTAAAATTCCCGATTCGTTGCAAGTTGCCGTTATGCCCTCTACCCAGTCGCCGAGGTTGTGACCTTTTGCGGGAATGACGAGGCTTGCCGCGTCCGTAACTTCGTTGCCGAACGAGTCGAGCGTCTTGCCGCAAGCGGCGCATTGTCCGTGCGCTTGCATACCGCTCGTAGTGCAAGTTGCGGAAACTTCCGCAACGAGAGTGCAATCGTGGTGCGCGGGGATTTCGATACTGTGATACATATCCCCTTCTTCATCGAAATGCTCGTGACAACGCGAACAAGTTTGGTGCGCCAAAGCGCCGTTTGTCGTGCAAGTTGCGGGCACTTCGTCTATCCATTGTCCCAAGTCGTGTCCGAGACTCGGAATCGTTACGTCGTCGAGTTCGTTTCCGTCTTTATCGAAATACTTGTCGCACTTTTTGCAATAATCGTACGCGACGTGACCGTTGTAGACGCAAGTTGCTTCTACGCGCTCGTAGGATTTGAAATCGTGTCCGTGCGCAATCGTCAAATCGGAAACGACGTTGTAGTCTTTGTCAAAAACGAGCGAGCAATGACTGCACTCGTAGTGCGCCTTCACGCCGTCGACTTCGCAAGTCGCAGGCACTTCGTCCACCCAAACGCAGACGTGCTGCGTTGCGGGTATAATCAAAGTTTCAAGTTCGTTGCCGTCGAGGTCGAAGTGCAAACCGCAATCGAGACAATCTTTGTGCGCTTTTACACCGTTTTCGGTTGCCGTTGCGGCAACTTCCGCTATATTCGCGCCGTATCTGTGTCCCTTTGCGGAAATAACCAAATCGGAAAGCACGTTGCCGTCTTTGTCGAAATACTTGCGGCAAACCGCGCAACGATACGCGTCTTTTACGCCATCGTCAACGCACGTCGCTGCCCTTCCTTCGACGAAGTTCAAAACGTGACTTTTTGCAATGGTCAAACTCGTAAGTTCGTTATTATTCGCGTCGAAATCCTTGTTGCAGACCGAGCAATGATAGTGACCTTTCACACCCTCTGCCGTGCAAGTGGCGGGAATTTCGTCAATCCATTCGCCGTACGTATGATTTGACTTTTCAATCGTCAAATCGGAAAGTTCGTGCTTGTCCGCGTCGAAATTCTTGTGGCATACCGAACATTCGTAGTGACCTTTCACGCCTTCCGTCTTGCAAGTTGCGGCGACTTCCGCAACCCACGTTCCGTAGGTATGGTCGGCTTTGGCAATCGTCAAATCGGAAAGTTCGTGCTTATCGGCGTCGAAGTTTTTGTGACATACCGAACATTCGTAGTGCCCTTTCACGCCTTCCGTCTTGCAAGTCGCGGCGACTTCCGCCACCCACTCGCCGTACGTATGTTCTGCTTCGGCGATTGTCAAATCGGAAAGTTCGTGCTTGTCCGCGTCGAACGTCTTGTGGCATACCGAACACTCGTAATGTCCTTTTTTGCCCGCCGTCGTGCAAGTTGCGGCGACTTCCGTCACCCACTCGCCGTAACTGTGTCCGAGTGCGGCAATGGTTTCTTGCTCGGTTTGGTCGCAACCGTTGCAAGCGCGCTCTTTCAGACCGTCGCTTTCGCAAGTGGCTTCGCGCACGACCGCCCATTCGCCGTATTCGTGAACGTGCTCTTGCTGCTTTTTATTGCAACTTGCAAAAACGCAAACGGCAATTATGCACAAAACAGTGACCAAAAGTATGCTTTGCAATCTTTTTCTTGTCATTTTTGGATACCTTTCCCCTAAAAAAATTTTGTTTAGTATATCATATTATTTAATATATTTCAAATACAGTCGTATCGTTAACTCGAAAAATATTAAAAAAACGTTGAAAATCGTCAAACTCAAATTTGCGCGTTTATTTTGCCTCAAATCGCTGGACTTTACTTAAGCGGCGTGCTAAACTTTGTACATCATCTCGATAGAGGTGCGGATTTTATGACAAGCCGACGGCGCAGACTTCGCCGCGGTGGGAAAGGAAAATCCGCCGAAAGAACGGTACGTTCGGTCTGGAACGGTCGCTCTTGGGACAACGCAGAATATGCGTTGTACTGTCACCGCAAGGTGGAGCGCTATCAACGTTGAGCGATATTTCGTATCCGCAATGTTGTTGGCATTGCGGATTTTTTTATCCCCGATGCGATTGCCCGTCGATTTGTAAAATACTTTTCGCAGGAGAAACAACTATGAAAAAAACTTTCAAAATCATCGTTTCGGTGCTGATTTTGGCTGTTTTGGCAGGCTCGGCGATTATGCTGAGCGCGTGCAACAAACAAGACGAGAACAAAGAAAAACTCGTCGTCGGGCTTGAATGCGGATATATTCCCTTCAATTTCACCCAACAAACCGACGCAAACGGCGGCATAAAGATAAGCAACGCGGACGGCTACGCAAACGGCTACGACGTGATTATCGCAAAGCGAATCGCAGACGCCCTCGGCAAAGAACTCGTCATAGTCAAAACCGAGTGGGACTCGCTCGTCCCAGGCGTTTCGGCAGGTACGCTCGATTTGGTTATCGCGGGTATGAGCCCCACCGCTCAAAGGCGCGAATCCATTGACTTTTCAAACGCGTATTACGAAAGCAACCTCGTCATCGTCGTAAGAAAGGACGGCGCATACGCGCAAGCGAACAATCTCGACGATTTTTCGGGTGCAAAAATTGTTGCCCAACAAGGCACTTTCCACGAAAAAGCGTTGCAAGAGCAAGGCGAGCAACACGGCATAACCGTCGGAACGTCTATGGCAACCTTCCCCGAAATGACGATTGCGCTCAACGCAAAAACCATTGACGGATACGTCGCAGAAGAACCCGGCGCGATTGCGGACTGCGCGGCAAACGAGGCGTTGACCTTCGTTCATCTCACCAACAACGACACGGGATTCACCGCAAGCGCGGAAGATACGCAAATCGCAATCGGTATGAGATACGGATTCGAGCATAAAGACGCCGTAAACAACATTCTTGCAGGCATATCTCAAGAGGAACGCCTCGCAATTATGCAAGACGCCGTCACCTACTCGACCGACAACACGACCGTTAAATCCACTTTCTTTTCGAGAATCGGAAATATTATCAAAACCTACTATCTATCCATATTAAAAGGCGTCGGCTACACCATTTTGGTTGCAATCGTCGGCACGGTCGCAGGCTTGTTTATAGGTCTTTTGATAGGTATGTATCGTACTCTCGACGCGCCTAAAAACAAAGTGCTTGCCGTGCTCAAAAAAATCGGCGACGTGATTTTGTCGGCGTACATCGAAGTGTTCCGCGGCACGCCTATGATGGTGCAAGCAATGGTTATTTTCTGGGGCTCTGCGCTCATCAACGACGGCAACACTATGAACGTCACCGTCGCGGGTCTTATCATCGTTTCCATAAACACGGGCGCGTATATGGCGGAAATCGTCAGAGGCGGCATTATATCCATAGACAAAGGACAATTCGAGGGCGCGCAAGCGATAGGTATGACGCACTCGCAAACGATGTGGAACGTCGTTTTGCCGCAAGTGCTTCGCAACATTATGCCGAGCGTTGCAAACGAATTTGTCATCAACATCAAGGACACGTCGGTGCTGAACGTAATAGGCTTCACCGAACTGTTCTTCTACGGCAAATCAATCGCACTCAACACCTACGCAATATTTGAAACATATCTCGTGGTTGCGGCGATATACTTCATACTCACCTTCACCATAACCAGAATTTTGCGCCTCGTCGAAAAGAAAATGGACGGCAAAAAGGATTATCAGATTATGGGTTCGCAAAATATGGACGCAGAATCTATGTTGCGCGAGAAAAAAGCATTAGGGGGCAACGAACAATGAGCGAAAATATAAACGACACGCGAATCGAAACGAATAACGAGCAAAACGCCGTCGTCGCAAGCGACGTGCAAAACACCCCGTTAGATACCGAAAATATCAACGGTAACGCAAGCGAAGATACGCCCCAAAGCGCAACCGAGAATACAAGCAAAAGCACCGCCGCACCCGTCATAGAAGTGCGACATCTCGGCAAGACGTTCGGCACGCACGAAGTTCTAAAAGACATCGACTTCGACGTTGACAAAGGCGACGTGACTTGCATAATCGGCTCGTCGGGAAGCGGAAAATCCACTCTGCTTCGTTGCATAAACCTCTTTGAAACGCCGACTGCCGGCGAAATCTATTTCCACGGCGAAGACGTGACGAAAACCAAAAGCGCGCCCAAATACCGCGAAAAAGTGACGATGGTGTTTCAATCTTTCAATCTTTTCAACAATATGAGCGTGCTTGCAAACTGCACGATAGGTCCGCGCAAAGTGCTGAAAATGAAAAAAGCCGAAGCAAACGACGTCGCTATGAAATATCTCGAACTCGTCGGAATGAGCGCGTACGTCAACGCAAAGCCTCGCCAACTGTCGGGCGGACAAAAACAACGCGTGGCAATTGCTCGCGCGCTTGCAATGTCGCCCGAAGTCATACTCTTTGACGAACCCACTTCCGCCCTCGACCCCGAAATGGTGGGCGAAGTGCTGGAAGTTATGAAAGAACTTGCAAAAACGGGACTTACTATGATTGTTGTCACGCACGAAATGGCGTTTGCGCGCGACGTTGCAAACAAAGTCGTGTTTATGGACGGCGGCGTTATCGTGGAAGAAGGCGCGCCCGAACACATCTTCACCGCGCCAAAAGAAGAACGCACGAGAGCATTCCTCTCTCGTATGCTTGCCGAAAAGCAAAAAGGTTGAGCGAAGCGGCACGCCGCAAAGAAAATCAATTCGCCACGAAATGACAAATCTCGGAATCAAAAAAGGTCGAAAGACAAAACGTCTTAATCAAAATCAAAAAAAGCAAAGCCGTCAAAACCGAATATCTAAACGCATAAAATGAACGTTGCAACGTTCCTTTTCGTTTGCCCTATAACCGTTTTTTCAACCGAAAAAAAGTGCTTTTTTCGTGCGAAAAATTAAATATAAAAAGCGTTAACGAATATTTTAATAATACCAATAAAAAACAAAAACTTGCGAACTCGGACAATGTGTGCTACATTTTTGTTGAAGCGAATCGCTTTGAGGAAATATGAACAAAAAAGCATTTTTGAAAACTGTAATCCTTATTTTGACGTTATGCGTGGCGTGCTGCGCGCTTTTTGCGTGCAACGAAAAACCCGACGATACGCCCGAGCCTACCCCGACGCCGACGCCCGAACCCGAACCGCCGAAGTTTTACGAAGCAAAAGACGGCTACGAATACGGCGAGGACGTCGAGATAACCTATCACTCGCAAGTGACGAACGACTTAAAACACGCATACGTCACCCTACCCGCAAACTACGACGAAAGCAAAAAATATCCCGTGCTTTATCTTTTGCACGGTATGGCTTGCACCCACAAGAGTTGGCTTGAAATGTGCAACGCAAAATACGTCGTGCAGAATCTCGTCGTCGAGGAAAACGTAAAAGAAATGATAATCGTGTCCGTCAACAGCATAGTGACGGAAGGCGAAATTCCGCCGTCCACTTTCAGCGAGGACTACTGCACCGCTTTCGACAAGACGGGCGAGGACATAATTACGTCGCTTATGCCCTACGTCAACGAGCATTATTCCACCCTCACCGACAGAAAAAACACCGCCATTGCGGGCTTTTCTATGGGCGGTCGCGAAACGTTGCTCACCGCTTTTGCGTATCAAGATTATTTCAACTACGTCGGCGCGTTTTCGCCGTCGGGATTCGGCAAAAAAGCCGTATCGTTCGACACCACCGTGCCCGATTTTAAGTACGAGGACGGCAAGAGTTTCGACGTCGTTATGCTTGCAATAGGCAACGTTGACACGATGACGAGTTTGTTCTACCCCGCAATAGACCAAAAACTCACGCAAAACGGAATCGAACATCTAAGCAAAAAATATCAAGGCGGACACGACCAAAGCGTATGGCGCGCGGCGCTTTACGACTTCGTGCAACTTATTTTCACGGAAAACTAACAAAAATCGGTTATCTAACCAACCGAAAATCAATCGTATTGCATAAAAAGAGCGATTCTTTGCGGATTGCTCTTTTTTATTAATTATCGGTCGTTTTGTATTCCGATTTGACTTTACGCAAATTTTTCTATAATATAGAAACGTAAAAAAAATAAAACGAGGGTTATTATGAACAAAAAAATCGTTTTTGCAGTGCTTCTTGTGCTTGTGCTTACTCTTTCGTGTTCTTTCTTCGTCGGTTGCAACGACAAAGACGAAGCGAAAGTGCTGTTTTACGACGATTTCAACGGCGAACTCGACACTAGCGTTTGGAACGTACACAACGAAATCCGCAGAGGCGGCTACTGGGATAAGGACCAAGCATTCACGAAAGACGGCAATCTCGTGCTTCGCACCGTGCAAAAAGAGGACGGCAAGTTCTATATGGGCGCAATCGACACGATGAACAAGTATGAAACGCATTTCGGATATTTCGAGGCAAAAGTGCTTCTTCCCAAAGCGAGCGGAATCTGGGCGGCGTTCTGGCTTATGCCGCAAGGTATGATGAGCGGCAATCCCACAAGCGACGTCAGCATTACGGGTGCGGAAATCGACATTATGGAATCGCCCTACTACAACCCCATCGGATTGAAGAACGTTATGCCCACCGACAAAGACACCTATCAATGCGCGGTGCACGTCGGCGACTACGGTGACAACTATCTTAAAAAAGAAACCCTTATCAATTCCGACAAGGTGAGCGGCGTTGACGTCAACATTTACGACGGCTGGCACACTTTCGGCGTTGACTGGACAAGCGAATACTACCGCTTCTATTACGACAGACAACTCGTGTTTGAAATCACCGACAAGAGATACATTTCGACCGTGCAAGACGATTATCTGTTCTTCTCTATCGAAATCGGCGGAAGCAACGGCGAAGCGGCAAAACCCGACTTCTTGTTTGCAAACAGCGTATTCGAGAACCCCGAAGGAACGTTCCCAATCGACTTCCTCGTCGATTACGTCGCAGTCTACTCGAAATGCCCCTTCTGATAAAACGAACAAACTTATACTCAATAATCGACTAAAATTGAACTTGGAATTGACATCCGAGTTCTTTTTTTATAAATTTATATCATTTTAATGATACTTTTTGTTTTTTGTGGCATAATATATAGACAAAATGACATTTTAATGATACACTTCTTATAAGGATGGTATGGAAAAATGATTGTTTATCACGGCTCAAAAGATATAATCGAGAAACCTGAATTCGGAAAAGGAAACGTAAGAAACGATTACGGGCTTGGTTTTTACTGTACTGAAAACATTGATCTTGCAAAAGAATGGGCTTGCTCTAATAACGAAACAAACGGATATGCGAATAAATACGAACTCGATTTGAACGAATATAATGTTTTGGATTTGAGAAAAAATGAATATTCGATTCTCAATTGGATTGCAATTCTATTGAAATTCAGAACGTTTGACGTTAACAGTCCCCTGTCTCTGCAAGCGAAAGAGTATATTTTGAATAACTTTTACATCGATGTGGAAAACTATGACATTATTGTCGGCTATCGTGCGGACGACTCTTATTTCAGTTTTGCAAAAGACTTCATAAACAACGCAATTTCAGTCGAACAACTTGCCAAAGCAATGCAACTCGGCGAACTGGGGATTCAAATCGTGTTGAAATCACAAAAGGCTTTTGACAAAATAAAATTTGTTAATTACGAAGTTGCAGAATGCGACGAATACTATGTGAAACGCGTCAGTCGCGACCATAAGGCAAGAACTGCGTATTTCGACAGTCGCAAACAAAACAATATCTCGGACGATTTGTTCGTTGTGGATATTATAAGACAAGGAATCAAAAACGGCGATGAAATCTTACGACGATAAATATTTAGATAGCGTTGCAACAAATCTCGGCACAATGTTTGAGTATGCTGTGTCCTACGGATATTCCCCGAGCGTCTTTTGGAATATTTTTGCATCTTCCGAAGTGGCAAAACAAATCGAAAAAGGGAATCCGAGATTTTTGGTCGGATATTCCGCAATAGATTTGTTGGATAAGGTTGTCAACGGCGATGTGCCAAACGAAAATTTGTTTACAACCGCACCGTTTTTTGGTCGTTCCCGATTTTACTGGGCAGGTTGGGCATTGGCTCAATATCAAAACTACAAAAACATCTCGTTTTTCGATATAAACAAAGCGTTCCCTATCGAAAGAGTGCTTCAATTATATGACACGCTTCACGAAGCAGACATAACCAAGTTTTTCGACGTTGCAAACGACTATATCGGAAAATCGAGAAAAGATACGAATCTCAAAAGAATTCGCACAGCCGCAGGTTTGTCTCAAAAACAACTATCCGAAATATCGGAAGTGTCGATACGTAATATTCAAATGTACGAGCAACGCCACAACGACATAAACAAAGCGCAAGCAGATATTTTGTACAGGTTGTCGAAAGCACTCGGTTGCACTATGGAAGATTTGTTTGAAGAATAATCTATAAAATATGAAAAGAATCTCGCAGATTGCGAGATTCTTTTTTTTGCTTTTTATGCTTAACGTTTTTGTATAACTTGAGGTTTAAGATAACTTGACGTTTCGTTATGCGCAATTTCTTGCGCTTAATCGGCGTTATCGTCGCTTTACGAATGGATTTTTTCAATCAACGCGTTGTTGACTTGATACGTCGAACTCGGCGTTATCTCTGCGTCGTTGGTGTATCCGTAAAGCGTAATCGAGGCATTTTTCAAGAGTCTTGCAACCGTCGTCGCAATACTTCCGCCCTCGGGGGTGAGGGTTTTGGAATCGAACTTGTAGAAACGGCTGTCTTCCATACTTAAATTGAGATAAGTAGGTTCGTTGAGAACGGTATATCCACCGCTTGAAAAGATGCCTGTGCACATAAACGCCGCGTGGATATAAGTCTTGTCGCCGTCAACGTACTTTGCATAGTTAAATGCGGAATTTTCGTTGATAAGATAGCCGACTGAAGTGGCAAGCACGCTGTCTATTGCCTCGAATCCCGTTTCGATAAACTTCGAGTTGTTTACGTCCTGCCAGTTGTACGCGTTGAAGAATCCCGTTTGCTTGACCGTTGCGCAAATGCCCTTATTGTAGAAGTTTTCTATATAATACTTTTCGTTTGCTTCGGCGAGGTCTTTGTTTTTGTTATAGTTGCCGTCAACGAAGCGATAGTCGGAATTGCTCTTTCTTGTGAAATGCTCGTGTGAGGCGGACAACATCGTGCCGAGCGTGTTTGAGCAAATCATATTGTGCATATCGATGTGCGAATAATAGGGCATCACGATTTTTTTGCCTGTTTTCTCGTCGATTTCGTCGAGATCTTCCATTCGGGTCGGGCTGTACATACCGGTTTGACCGATATTTCTTATGATACATCCCTTGTACGTCACATCGCAATTAAACGGATTCAAGCCCTGTTGCGCATTTTCGAAAATGCTGTACTCGAAAGTTATTCCGCCGCCATACTCGACGGAAGCGTGATATTCACCTGCATTCGGATCAATTTCGCATATGTAGCCTTTGAACGAGGCAGCACCCTCTGCCGTGACGGAATCGGTGTCGCCCTCGATTTCGTTTGCGCGCAGAACGATGTTGCTTATCGTGATTCCGTTCCACTTGACTCTTGTCAGATAATTGTCGAGTTGCCCCGTTTTTGCACTTATAATGTGATTGTTGCCGTACACGTCGCCGTAGAACTTGGCACATCTGTCGTAGTTGATGTTATCTTTAACGGTTTTGTTTCCTTTTTCGTCAACGTCGTACTCTATCCAGTCGGCGTAAGAGCAATCGTCTTCGAGGCAAATCGCGTACAGATTTTTAGAATACGGCGCACCTTTGACAAGATACACGTTGTCGGCGGTTTCGTGTCTGAAAATCTCGATTCCGTCGGGATTTACGACGTTATCTTCTGCAGTCGCATATGCCTCTTGGTCTTGCGTTGCTTGGTACAATTCGTCGATATTGCTCACCGCAACGCCGTAGACTACGTTCAAAGTGACGGTTTCGGTGGTGAATCTCGTCATACCCTCGTACTTGGGGTATCTTGCGCTGACCTTGACTACGACTTTTTGCTTACCCTTGCCTTCGAGCGAATTGTTGAACACGACTTTGTTGGCAACGAGCGTATCCATAGAGGCGTACTCGCCACCCTCTACGATTTCAAAAACGTATGCGGAATAGAAATCGGCAAGTTGCGCGGCGGTTGCGTTTTCGGGTTCGCCTTGCACGATAACGTGCGTGTAGTTTGCCGTCTTTGCGTTGCTCGCTTTCACGTCGATATATCTTTCGCTTGCAAACACGGTTTCGCGCGCAATGCCTATGGCAAGCGACGCGTCCGACGTGCGAAGTTGAATTTGCGAAAGTTTGCGCTGTACGTTTATAGTTATGCTCGTGGATTTTTGTCCGACGGTTGCGGTGATTGTCGCAACGCCGCTCGAAACGCCCTTGACTTCGCCCTTGTCGTTGACCGTGGCAACGCTCTCGTTCGAGGACGACCACACGGCATTTGCGATTTGGTCGGTTTTTAGCATATCCATCCAAACCAAATCGAGGTCGAGCAAGTTTTCGCCGACGGAAAGGACGTATCCGCTTCCGTTTTCGTAAAAACGACTGTTGTTGATTGTGACTTCGCCGTCAACGCAACTCGCGATAGTGAGTCGTGCACCGCTCTTTACGGTTATCACGGCGGTATTTTCGGTCATCGTCAAAATTCCCGATTCATCCACCGTTGCGCCGCTAACGTTCGTTATATCCTCTTTCACGACGCCGATTTCTTCGAGAGTCAAAGATTTTCTGCTCGTCACGAGGTTTTCGCCGAAGCAAGAACTTGCGCCCTTCTGCTCAACGGTAATATCGATTTTGCCTTCGACGTACTCAATCGTATTGCCGTTTTCGGTGGAATACACGCTTGCGCGCAAACTTATCGTCGTTTGTCCCTCTTTAAGAGCGGTGATAACGCCGTTTGAGTCGATAACCGCAACGCTTTCGTCCTCAACTTGCCAAATCGTGTGATTGACGATACTGTCGATAGGCGTGTAGGAAGCAAGAATACGCATAGATTCGCCAACGCCCAACGTCGTCGTTTCGTCCTCGCCGACAGAGAGTTCCACTCTTTCGACGTCGTAGCCAACGACGGACACGGTGAGGGTTTTGGAAACGGTTTCCGCTTGCGCGCGCACCGTGAATTTGCAATATGAACTGACGATTAGTTTGCCCGTCGTGTTGGACTCGACTTCATTGCCGTTTTCGTCTACGAAAGCCGCCGCCGGATACACCTTTTCAAGCAAAATATCCGCCATTTCGGCAATTATTAGCGACGAATCCTTGTAATACTTGCCGCGCGCGATATTGTAGGCGTTTCGTCTTTCGGTCGTAGAAAAAGAGCCTTGCGCGAGTTCGTTTTCGAGTTCCGCCGTAAGCGCGGAACGTTTTGCAAGGTATTCGTTTCTCAACGCCTCGTATTGCACGTCCGTGTACGCAACGTCACCCACGATTTGCCACTCGACCGTCTTGTCGGTGGCTTTTTCGGGGTAAATCTTTGCATCGAGATAGTTGTAAATATTGATATTCGAAACTTCGTCGAGAGGTATTTGAAGGTCGTATATCTGCTTGCCGTTTTTGTCGAGCAACTGCAAATCCTCAACGGCGATATGAGCGTTCACCGATACGATGACGGACACGAGCGCAACGACAACCAAAACGATTATCGGTATGAGGATTAAGATTCCTATCATTACTTTCTTCATAGTCTATCCTTTGCAGTTCGACGAAATCACTTATGCAACCTTTCGATGAGCGCGTCGTTGACCTGATACGTCGTGGTGGGTTGGATGTTTTGCTTGTTGTCGTAGCCCCAGATACCCGCCGACACTTTTTTTAGCACTTGCTCGCCGATTTTGTACACGGGGTTGGTGCTTTCAACTTGCATATCCGACGTATTGACATAGGAAAGACGCTTGTCTTGCGTGGTGATTTGGCTGTACGTCTTTTCGACATTGAATCCCGTGGAAACGCCTGCCGTGATGAAAGCGATGTGAATCCAGCACGCGTCGTTGGAATCTATGATTCTGCGCGGTTCAAAGAACGAATTGGACCTCATAACCTCGTCGCTTGCTTTCGCAATCAATGTATTGAGGTCCTTGTCGCCCGCATCGATGAGCGTCGCGCTCGAAACGGGTTGCCAGTTGTACGCGTCGATAAATCCCGTCTGATTGAGGACAAAGTTTATGCCGTTTGCATAGAAGTTGTCCATAAACCACTTGTCGTTTTCCTCTGCGGTGGCGGCAAAGCGGTAGTCTGTGGCGGCGCCTTTTGTAGTAAAGTTCTCGTAGTTGACGACTGCAACCGAGCCGAGCGTGTTGGAAAACACGATGTTGTGAAAATTCAAGTGTGAGTAGTACGGATAGAACACTTCGCCGTCGCTATTCATACGACAATGGGAGTTTATTCCCACAAAGTTGAGGTTTCTGATTATGCAACCGTCAAACGTCGCGTCCGAATTGTTGACGTCAATCGCTTGTTTTGCGTTTTCAAAAATGCAATATTCCATTCTGACGTTTTCGAGGCGATAAGTGTCCCAACTGACGTGGCTGCCGATAATGCCCAAAATCCCCGTAAAATCTTTGGTGTCTTCCGCACTTTCAAGTTTGTTTTCGGTCTTGTCTTCGGCAATATTGTTCGCACGCAAAATGAGGTTGGACATCGTGACGTTCGACCACGATACACGCATAATTTTGGTGTTTTCGTCGAGTTGGTTGGTTTCGGTGGACAACATAAAGTTGTTGCCGTACACGTCGCCGTAGAAATTGAGTCTGTCGTCGGGACCCGAGAGATGTTCGCCCTGCTCTGCAATAGTATACGCGACGTTGCCCTCGAAGCAAATCGCATACGTCGTTTTCGACGAGGGATTCGTACGCACGCGGTATACGCTCGAGTCGTAGTCGTTGACAAACTCTCGTTTGATTTGAGAAGGAATAATATTGTCTTCCGCCTCTGCGTAGGCGCGCTGATTCTTTGCCGCAACCTCGATTTCGGCAACGGAAGATACCGCAACGCCGAATATCGCGTTGATTGTGACTTCTTGCGTCGTGAACTTGCTCATACCCTCGTACTTGGGATATTTTGCGCTCACTTTGACTTTTATGCTTTGCTTGCCCTTGCCCTCGAGAGCCTTGCCCTCGTCGCTGAAAACGAGTTTGTTGCGCACGGTTTGGTCGAAGTGCGCGTATTCGCCGCCCTCTACCACATCGAAGTTGAACGAGGAATAGAACAAATCGAGTTCTTCGGCGGTTGCGTTTTCGGGCTCGCCTTGAACGACTATGAGAGTGCTGTTGGCAATCTTCGTATCGTCGCTTCTAACGCTCGTGGGATTGAGGAATCTTTGGCTTGCGAACACCGTTTCTCTTGCAAGACCGACCGCAAGCGAGGCTTGCGAGGTGCGAAGTTGCACGGAAGCGAGTTTGTTTTGAACGTTTATCGTCACGCTCGCGCTGTTTCCGTTTGCGGTTGCCGTTATGGTTGCAAGACCGCGCGAAACGCCTTTGACTTCGCCTTTTTCATTGACGGTCGCAACGCTTTCGTTGTTGGACTTCCACGAAACGTTCGTCAAAACGGTTTCGTTGGTCATATCCGCCCAAATCGCAGAGAGTTTGAGAGTATGCTCGCCAACTGCCAAAACGTAGCCGTCGTCGCGATATTCGTAAAAATCTTTGTTGTTTATGGCGATTTCGTCCGCGCCGCACTTCTCTATTTCAAAATTCTTGTCGTTTACGCTCAAAACCGCCTTGTTTGCGGTTATTGTAACTTCGCCTTTTTCAATCGTGCAACCGCTGACCGCTACCGCTTCGCCGCTTATGCCGAGTTCGGAAAGCGTAATCGTTGATTTGCTCGTCACGATTCTGCTGCCGTAGCGCACGCTTGCGCCGTTTGCGCTTACTTCGACTTCGCAAGTGCCGTAAACCTTTGCGCCCGTCGAGAACACGTTTGCGCCGTGAGATATGACCGCTTTGCCCTCGCCTACGCCCGTTACGACGCCGTTTTGGTCGACGATTGCGACTCGCGAGTCGGAACTCGTCCACTCGCTGTCGTTGACGATACTGTCAATGGGCGTGTAGGACGGAATGAGGCGCACGGATTCGCCTATCGAGAGTTTGCCCTCGCCGCTTTGAGTGCGTACTTCCACGCGCTTTACGTCGTAGCCGACAACATTTACGCTGAGAGTTTTGCTGACGTTTTCGGCAACCACCTGCACCGTAAACGTGCAGTACGAGCCGATGACCATTTTACCCGACGTGTTGGAAGCCGTTTCGTTTCCGTTCTCGTCGACGAAGGTAGCCGCAGGCCACACTTTTGCGCTCGACGACGGATTGTTTATATACTGCTTGTATTTGTTCTCATACTCGCTGTCGGTGTAACTTATGTCGCCGGAAATTTTCCACTCTATGGTGTAGTTGTTTGCCTTTTGAGGGGAAACGACGACGTCGAGATAATCTTTGAGATTTATCTCTTTGCCCGCTACGTTTTCGAGATTCAGCGGAAGTTCGTATATGGTACTGTCCGAATCCTTATACTTTAATTCTATATTTTCAACCGCAATATGCGCTTGCGCCGAAACGATCGAGGAAACCATCGCGACGACGAGAAGAATAATAATCGGTATAAGAATGAGTATACCTATCATCACTTTTTTCATAATGCGAATTTCCTTTCCTTACGGAATTATTTTTTGATAACGCTTGTTGAGGTTGACGAAAAGACCTGCAAGCGAACCTGCGAGCAACAAAAGCGTTACGATACTCAAAATGAGGTATATTGCGTTCATATTTCCGCCGATTTGCACACCGCCTATCGAGAACGGGAAGAAACTGAACAACATAGTGAAAAGACCGTATGCGATTGCCGCCACGATGCCGACGATGAGTGCGAGAGCGACGTTTTTGTTTGCCGCCACGAGTTCGCCGTCGCCCGATACGTTGAACGTCGGGGACTTGATGTCCGCAATCATACTGAGGCAAGTGAGGGTCAAAACGAGCATTTCCGCAATGCCGAAAATCGCGCCGACGTCAAGCGGCGTAAGCAAATGTCCGCCCGCCTCGCTCGTGTAGTATCCGCCCGAAACCGCGCAAGAGAGCGCAACCGAAAGCGAACCCGTCATCGTGTAAAGCAAGAACTTGACGAGAATTTGATTGGTGTAACTTACGGGTATTATCTTCGTGTGATAGAAGCAGTTGCCTTCCCTCGATATGCAAGTCGAGGCAAACGACACGATAATCGTGACGAATATGACGATAACCATAAGAGTAAGACCGGGCATAATGCTCGCGCCGACGCTTTCCGTACCCATAGTGGCTGCGAGTCTGTTGCAGAAAAACACCATTACGGGCGCGGCGCACGCCATTGCGAAGTACTGGAACGAATAGTTGAAACTTCTCAAAATGAGGTAGAACTCACGTCTGAAAAGCGCGTACCACACCGGACGGCGCACGTCCTTGATTTTCTTTTTGAAAGAAGCCTTTTGCGTTTCGATTCCGTAAAGAATGGTTTTGTAGTACTCTCTCGTGGTCACGAAGTACGCGCCCACGCCGAACGCTACGTTGATGAGGAACATATAGAGGAATCTCAACGCGTATTGACCGTTTGAAAGTCCCGCGTATTTTCTTCCGTTTACGATTTCCGCATACCAGTTGAACGGATAGGCGTTTTGCGCAAAGTGCTTGTATCTTGCAATCATATCCGCCGAGAATATCGTCTGATTCGAATCCTTGAGATATTTCAATACGTTGCTGAGGGATACGAGGTAGAGCACGAACACCGCGCAAATCACGATAATCGTGAAAATCAGCACCAAAAGAAACTGATTCTTTACGAGGTTGAGCACCTTCATAACGGGCACGGCGATTATGTTTGCGATAAAGAACGGCAAAAGCGTGCTCAAAAGCACTATGCCGATATACGCAAAGTAGTCGCCAACGCTTGCGTGCGTCACGATTCCGAACGAAATGTAGAACGGAAGCATAGTGAGCAAGCAAGTGACGAGATTGTGCAAATAGCAGTAAATGGATTTTGCAACGAGAATTTCTTTGCCACTGACGGGAAAGCGCAACAGCATTTCGTTGTCGCCGTTCTGGTATAGGTTTTTAATGACCGTACTCGTCGAAATTATGGTTGCGAGCGCAATCGTAAACGTCGCGATGATAACCAAAAATTCGATACGCAAACCCGAACGGGTCACGAACACGTTGCTCAAATAATATATGCCGACCACGAGCACGGCGTAAACGAGGATAAAGAACAGCGCGTTGCCCGCTTGCGCGAGTTTTTTCAACCGCCCCGTACCCTGCGATATGCCGTATCTCGATTTGAGGTCGAGTCTGAAAAGCGTTCTCACGCTTTGCATAGAAAATGCGGTTTTTTCCATTACTTTTCCTCCTCGACGACGGTTTCGTCATCGTTTTGAGGCGGCATAGACGGACGCATATCCGCGCTCTCTTGCGCGATATAGTCCTCGAACAGTCTTTCCTCGTACGTTCCCGTAACGCGGAAGAACGTTTCTTCGAGGTTCGCCTTGTTCGCGTCGTTGCCCGCAAGGTCGATTATGTCGATGAGATGTCCGTCGTTGACGATTGCGGCTCTGTGGCAGAGTTTCTTCACGAGGTCGAGGTTGTGGCTCGAGAAGAAAACCGTGTTTCCTTTTGCGCAATGCTCTCTCATATACGAGATGATTTCCGCAGTCGATTGCGGGTCGAGACCCATCATAGGTTCGTCAAGCACCCAAAGTTTCGGGTCGTGAATAAGCGCGGCGATGATACAAATCTTTTGTTTCATACCGTGCGAATACGACTTGATTTGTCTGTCGATTGCGTTTTCGAGTTTGAAAAGTTTGGCGTAGCGGTCGATACGCTCGGTGCGTACGAGTGCCGGAACTTTGTAAAGGTCCGCGACGTAGTTGACGTATTCTCTGCCCGTAAGGCGTTCGTAAACCGAATGGTTGTCGGGAACGTAACCCATTTCCATCTTGGCTTTTATCGGCTCTTTCACGATGTCGTGACCGCAGATGGTTATCGTGCCGCTGTCAAAAGGCAGTATGCCCGTAAGGCACTTTATCGTCGTGGATTTGCCCGCGCCGTTCTGTCCGAGAAATCCGAAGATTTCGCCCGGACGCAATTCAAAAGATATATCGTCAACCGCGACTCTGTCGCTCTTTGGGTAAGTTTTTTTCAAGTGTTCTACTTTAAGCATAAAAATTGTTCTCCTTCGAGTTTTTTAGGGCATACGCCCCTTATATGCGCGTACGCATACGCGCGCAAGTGCGCAAGCGAGAATACGCCTGCCGCCGAACGTTCTTAAATATCATTGCATACAAATAGGTGAAATGCTCAAAAAGGCGTTAGAGGCGCAAATGTCGTCGTTTCTCAACGCAAAACCTTTAACCGTGCGCGAGTCGCACTTTATGTCGCGGCGTACGTTCTGAAACGAGCGTATCGCGTTGACGCGCGCAATGTAGGTCGCAACGTAAACGAAAAACAAAAACGTCAACACCGTAATATAGGCAATCGTCATATTGACGAGAATCGCCCTAAACGTGAAAAACGAGAATTGATGGAAAGAATCTTTAAGCAACGCAACCGCAATCACCGTCGTGGCGCACGCCGAAAAATACCTGCGAATACGGCTCGGCAAACACCTTGCCACCATAAACAGGATAAGCGCGGCAGACAGCCCTGCAAACGTCTTTGCAAAGCCTACGAGATAATCCGCTGCTTGCGTCAGAAACGACAAAAAGTCCATTCTTTCCTCTTGCCACGCGCTTTCAGAGTGCATACATACACGCGTATATACGCCGTATGCGCGTACGCAATATTCTTTTGTATTGTATCAGCATATACCCGTATTGTCAAATTAAAAACCATATTTTGCGGTTCGGCGCGGTTTTTACCACAATTTTTAAGGGTGTTTTAATTCTTCTCAATTCGCTTGACTATATTTCAAACAAAGCGTATAACATTGATTTGGCGAACGAAACTCGCACGCTACGGCAAGTTTCCGCCCGACAACCACGTTGCGCCGAACGAGCACTCGATTCGACACAAGGAGGCGACTATGTTCACTCAAACTTTATCCGCAATCGCATATTTTGAAATTTTGCTTCCGCTTGCGCTCATACTTCTCTGCACCAAACTTTTCTCGCTTTTGGGCAAGAAAATCGGGCTTCCGCAAGTGGTGGGTATGCTGATTGCGGGCATACTTCTCGGCTTTATCAAGTACATACCCAACCAAACCGTATTCACCGATTACACCCTCGAAGGTCTGTCCTTCCTCGCAAAAATCGGCGTTATTCTCATTATGTTTTCGGCAGGTCTCGAAACCGACCTCAAACAGTTCAAAACGAGCGGTCTTCCGTCGGTTTTGATTACGATTTTGGGCGTTTTATTCCCTCTCGGATTCGGATTTTTGGTTGCAACCGCGTTTAACGGCGGATTCAAGGATATGACTCAACACCAAGTCATAACCAACCTCTTTTACGGCGCGATTTTGGCGGCAACCAGCGTAAGCATAACCGTCGCCGCACTCAAAGAACTCGGCAAACTCAACACCAAAGTCGGCACTTCAATCGTCGCCGCCGCAATCCTCGACGATATTATCGGCGTCATTCTTCTTTCCCTTTTCATATCCCTCGACAAAGGCAACGGACTCGACGGAATCGGTATCGCAATCGGAAAGATGATAGGCTTCTTCGCCGCCGCAATCGGCGTAGGTATCGTCGCGCACTTGCTTCTCAAACACTACCTCAAACGCCACCCCGAACACCATAGACGTATCCCGATTATCGGCTTTGCGATGTGCTTCTTCTTTGCGTACGCCGCGGAAGAATGGTTCGGCGTTGCGGACATCACGGGCGCGTACGTTGCGGGCATTATGCTTTCCACCCTCTCGGAATCGGGCTACATCGACAGAAAAGTCGAGGTCAGCAACTATATGATTTTCGCACCCGTTTTCTTTGCAAGCATAGGCATAAACGCGGATTTCGGCGCGATTTCGCCAACAATCGTCGGCTTCGGCTTTGCGTTTATCGCCGCGGGACTTTTGGGCAAAGTTATCGGTTGCGGACTCGGCTCGCTCATTTGCAGATACTCGTTTATGGACAGTCTGCGCGTGGGTATCGGTATGATGGCAAGAGCGGAAGTCGTGCTCGTCTGCACGCAAAAAGGCGTTGACAGCGGACTCGTAGACGCGTCGATTATGCCGTTCGTTCTGATATTGATTATCGTGTCTTCCCTTCTCACGCCGTTGATTTTGAAACTTACCTACAAGCACGACAAATCGAACGATACGCCGAGCGACACGCCCATCAACCCGCCCCTTATTCCCGACGAACCGACGAACGAAGAAGACGCTACCGCACCCGAGGGAATTAATAATTAATAATGAATAATTAATAATTGAGGAAGGCGAAGCCTTAACTCAAAACTTGTTCGAAGACTACTCGTATACGGAATTTGCTATTTCGAAGACGAGATAAAAAACCGCCGTCCGCGATATAATCGCGGACTTTTTTAATGGCAACTCGTTCGAAGCGCACTTATAAACGGAATGTGCATATTCGCAGACGGAACACGAGCCGCAAGGCGGCGAGAAAAGCGAGCGTCGAAGCTCGACGGTTAGTACCGTCCGACTGTGCCGTTTGGGCGCGTAGCTGGCACACAAAGGACGGTGGCATAATAAGTGAAATGTCCCTATCTATGCGAGCACCGAGTGTTGTCCCCC
>CAKQLT010000017.1:0-23420 GCA_934254715.1 uncultured Clostridia bacterium
GCACGCGAGCTGGGTTCAGAACGTCGTGAGACAGTTCGGTCCCTATCCATCGTGGGCGTAGGATATTTGAGAGGCTCTGCTCCTAGTACGAGAGGACCGGAGTGGACGCACCTATGGTGCATCTGTTGTCACGCCAGTGGCATAGCAGGGTAGCGATGTGCGGATTGGATAAACGCTGAAAGCATCTAAGCGTGAAACCAGCCTCGAGATAAGATATCCCTTTGTTTATCAAGTAAGACCCCTTGTAGACCACAAGGTTGATAGGTCGGGTGTGTAAGTGCAGTAATGCATTAAGCTGACCGATACTAATAGGTCGAGGGCTTCAATCAAAAAAATACAAGATTTGCCTAATCCTAATTTAATCAGCAAAAACTCTCAATGTTATGCAGTTGTGAATGTACGAAACGCGAAAGCGGAACGGCCTTCAAACCATTACCGGTGTCAATGACGCTGAGGTCCCACCTGTTCTCATACCGAACACAGAAGTTAAGCTCAGTTGTGCAGAAAGTACTTGGCTGGACACGGCCTGGGAGGATATGTAGATGCCGGTTTCCAAAAGAAAACACACTCAATCGAGTGTGTTTTCTTTTTTAGAAAATAATAAGAAACAAAAGGAATCGTTAGTTTATGCCGTTTGTTACGAAGAGTAACAGTATAGTTATAGAGTTTGTATGGCTTTTTTGTATGTGTTGATTTATACTTAGCGTATCAATCACGGAGGCAATACATATGACGTTAGGCGAAAAATTGAAAGAGGCGAGAAAACAAGCGGGGCTTTCGCAGGAACAGATGTCACAAAAGTTAAACGTTTCTCGAAGTGCTATTGCAAAATGGGAAACTGACAACGGAATCCCCGACGTTGAAAATTTGAAAGCTATATAGGAACTTTTGAACGTAAGTATAGATTATTTATTGGATGACTGCAAAAATATATATAAATCGGTTATAAAAGAGTCGATTGACTTGTCGAAATACGAAGGCAGTCGCAAAGCAAGAAAGGATAAGTGCGTTCGTGAAAAATACCCGACCGCAAAAATCTATCCGCTTTTGGCGAAAAAGAAACTGACAAAAGGACAGCGTATCTTCGACAATATTCTTGGAATAATTGCAGACGCGCCGTTCGGCACAGCCGACGTATACAACGGACTTGTAGATTCCGACAAAAAGTACTATTTAGCAGAATACGGCGACAAGCAGTTCTTGGTGCTTGTTTCCGACGATTATATTATCAGCCGCGAGTTGGCGGAAAAGCAACGTTCCGCTAAGTTTGAAATTGAAAATATCAAATTTACAAAGTGTACTTACGAAGTAAAGCAATAAATTAATTGCAGAAAGTCGCTTTCTAAAACTAAACGCTAATTAAAAATAAAACCAAGAATTTTCAAGCAAAAACGTAATATTTTATTAAATTATGTGTTGCATATAAATTTATTTGGTGCTAAACTATGAAAACTAAACTATAAAGCACTAATTTTTATTTGAAATACGGTGGATTATGATTATCAGAAAAGCAAATGCAAACGATTATAAAGGCGTTGAAAGACTGCTCGTTGAAGTGAACAATCTGCACCAAAAGTTAAGACCGGACATATTTATCGAAAATGCCGTCAAATACGACGAGGGAAAGTTTGACGAGATAATCTCGAACGAGTCTACGCCCGTATTCGTGGCGGTCGACGATGCGGGAAACGTTCTCGGTCATTTGTTTTGCAGTGTGCGCGACTATGTGCAAGTTAAAGTTTACAAGGATTTTAAGTCGTTGTTTATTGACGATTTGTGCATCGAAGAAAGTGCGCGCGGACAAGGCGTGGGCAAGGCTTTGTATGAATTTGCCATCGGTTACGCTCGCGAAAACGGTTGCTATGACGTTACGCTTAACGTGTGGGAAGGCAATAATTCCGCACGCGCGTTCTATGAGAAAATGGGAATGTTTCCGAAAGAAACCCAAATGGAATATATCCTTTGAAAATGTTTTTTGAGAATATTTTGGCAAAAAACAATGATTTTGAGGTGAGAAATGAATAAATCTTTGGTCGTTATCGACTTGCAAAACGATATAACGAAGAATTATAGAGATATAGTCGGCAACGTGAATAAGGCGATAGAAATCGCAAAAAACAGCGGCTTGATTGTCGTATATATTAAACAAAACAATATTACAGAAGGAACGAGGACGTTTAAGGCGGGAACGAGAGGCGAAGCGTTCGTGCCCGAACTCGACGTCGTTTCGGACAACGTTTTCGTAAAAACGAAAGGGAACGCTTTGACAAGCGAAAAATTTGTTAAGTTTATAGAAGAAAACGGCATAAACGAGTTTTACGTGTGTGGCGCAGACGCGACGGCGTGCGTAAAATCGACGTGTTTCAATATGACGAAATGCGGATATACCGTGCACGTTTTGTCCGATTGCGTAACGAGTTACGACAAGTCGAAAATCGACGAGATGTTGAAATATTACGAAAGTAAGGGCTGTGAATTGCTGTCGGTTGCGGATTTTGCAAAAAATCTATGACAAATATTTGATATTAATACAAAATTCGTTTTGAATAGGCGCAATATCGCGCCTATTTTTCGTCGTTTTGATTGCTTTTGCAAATATGTTGTCGTATAATCCATATGCCGCTATAAAAACGGCAAATCGGATAACGAATTATGTCGAACAAAAGAGCAAAAATCGAAAACGAAGCGGAATTTTTCGGAACGGAAAGCGTTTGGAAAATTTTGCTTAAAATATCGCCGCCCGTGATGTTGTCGCAGTTGGTTTTGTCGCTGTACAACATCGTTGACAGCCTGTTTGTCGGGCAGTATTCGGGGCACGGTCTAACCGCGCTTTCGGTGATATATCCGCTTCAACTCGTCATAACCGCGCTTGCGGTCGGCACGGGCGTTGGCGTAAACACGTATATGTCGAGGCTGTACGCACGCGGCGAAGTCGCAAAAGCGAAGGCGACGGCTGGCACGGGAATGGTGCTTGCGGTTTTGATGTGGGCGATTTTTGCAGGCGTAAGCGCGCTTATAATGAAACCGTACATACGCGCGATGGCAAACGCACCCGAAGCAATCGAATACGCCTATCAATACGGAATGGTGGTGTGTATCGGCTCTCTCGGCACGTTTTTGGAAGGCGTATGGTCGAAAGTGCATCAATCGCACGGCAATATGGTCGTTCCGATGATAGCGCAACTTGCGGGCGCGGGAACGAACATACTTCTCGACTGGTTATTTATATTCGGCGCGGGCGCGTTGAAACCTATGGGCGTACTCGGCGCGGCGATAGCGACAATTACGGGGCAGTTTTTGTCGGCTATAATCGTATGCGTAAAGGGCATACACAAGCCGCCGAAATTCAGAAACGCCGTGGAACTTACCAAAAACATCTACAATCTTGCTCTGCCGTCCATCGTTATGCAAATGATGTACGTCGTGTACATCGTCGTGCTCAACGCAATTCTGACGAAATTCTGCGACGAGGCGGTTACGGTGCTCGGATTGTACTACAAATTGCAGACGTTCTTCTTCATTCCGATGTTCGGACTTCAAACGTGTATGGTGCCCGTGATAAGTTACAACTACGCACAGCACAATTTCACGCGCGCGAAAAAGGTTGCAAACGACGCGATGATTATCACCGCAGTCGGAATGATAGTGGGCATAATATGTTTCGAGGCGTTCCCAAAATTCTTTATCGGACTGTTTTCAAAGGACGAAAAGGTGCTTGAAATCGGGCAAACGGCGTTCAGAATCATCGGTTCGAGTTTTCTTCCCGCCGTATTTTCGCTGATGATACCTATGTTTTTCCAAGCGATAGGCAAGTCGGTGCCGAGTATCGCGCTGTCGATAATACGTCAGGTTTTGGGGCTTATGCCGCTGTTTTACGCGTTTTCGTTCATCGGTTTGGACTACACGTGGATTGCGTTCCCCGTGTCCGAAACCATAACGACGATAATCGGACTTGTGCTGTACGTAAAGCAATTAAAAGAATGGAAGGTCGAAGAACGGCTTGAAAAAGGCACGCCCGAATACGTTTTGGAAAAGCCGAATAACGACGGCGAATACGGCGAAAGCGACGTTGCGGGCAAAAGCCTCGAAGCGTGTAAAAACGAATAAATTGTACGATAAAAACGACAACTGTATTGTTATATAATTATCGTTTGACATTTTAATATAATTTTAATATAATGTAAGCACAATTCAATCCTATGGAGGACAAAGAACTATGAGCAAAAAAGTTATGGCTGTCGTAGCAGTCGTCGCACTTGTTGCAATTCTCGGAATCTGCCTCGTTGCTTGCAACGCAGAAAGCTATGAGAAGAAACTCGAAAAAGCAGGCTACACCGTTACCTCTATGAGCTCTGACGAAGCAAAAGAAGATGGCGCAGAATGGGGCGTTCTCGGCGTTAAAGGCACTGACCACGTTACTGTTGTCAAGTTCGCAAAAACCGATGATGCAAAAGAATTTGAAAACAACGTTCCCACCGGTAGTTTGCTTGGCTACAAAGTAGTTGTTGAAAGAGTTGGCTCGATCGTTTACTACGGCACCGAAGCAGGCGTCAAAGCAGCAAAATAATTGAGTTATCAATCAAATAAAAAAAGCACTCGACGAGTGCTTTTTTTATTTGATTTTTAGGGGTAAAAACGCCGTTTTTTTGCGTGTTTTTTACGTTTCCGCAAAGATATATTCGGTAAAGATTTACGTTTGCGATAGAGTCAGAGCGGCGCGTTTTACGGTCGCACTTGCGGCTTTTTATAGAATTATAGGCTGAATCTGTTCGTGAACAAGGGCTTTTTCAATCGTCGGCAGAATGAGAGTAGTGTCTGCGATGAGCGAATGAGGCTTGTTTGTCGGCGCGTCTTGACCGAAGGGGACGAGATACAGATTTTTCGTGTTGAGCGCAATGCCGACGTTTTGCGCGTTTGCGCCGAGCGCGTCGTTTGAGGATATTGACAAAACGACGGGTTTGTTCGTGCGTAGTGTCGCTTTCACCGCCATAGTGGTGGGGGTGTCCGTTATACCGTTTACGATTTTGGCAAGGGTATTGCCCGTGCAAGGCGCAACGAGCATAAGTTCTATGCCCGATTTGGTGATGGTTTCCGCTTCCACAATGGTTTTCACGGGCGTTTTGCCCGTTTTTTCGACTATCAGTTTTTCAAAATCCGCTTGTTTATAAAAGCGCGTGTCAAGGCTCGACACGTTGTAACTGAACACGGGGATAATATCGTACCCGGCGTTTATCAGTTCGTCTACGGCTTTAAGCAAGTTTGAAAACGTGCAGAACGAGCCCGTTATGCAAAGACCGATTTTTTTCATTTCTTAACCTCCTCGATGTATTCGAGCATTGCTTTTGCCGCGCTGTACGGACAGGTTTTTGCGGGCAAAGCGGGGTATATGTCGGCGTCGATTGAAAGGTATCGCGCATAATCGAGATTTATTGCCGATTTCGAGGCGAGGTCGATATATACGCAATCCTCTTTCATACTCAAAAGTTCCTTGTCCGAGATTATGGGGGACGGAACGGTGTTTATAACGACGTCGTAGGGCGAAAAATCAAAGTTTTTCATTGCAAGCACGCGCTTTGCGAACGCGTGAGCAGGGCGCACGGACGACGTTGAAGCGACGTCGAGGGCGACGTCGAGTTTGCCCAAGATATTGGCTACAGCCGCACCCGTGCGCCCGAAACCGAGTATGAAGACGTAGCAGTCCGCTATGGAACGCTTCGAGCGTTCTATGATGATTTGCAGAGTGCCTTCTGCGGTCAAACGCGAGTTTACCGCTTGAAAACGCTCGCTTTGGTTGTAACTGAAAAGGGTTATATCTCGGCTGTTTGCAAGCATTTCCGCGTCCTTTGCCGCTCTGCCGCAAAACACTTGCGCGCCGTCCTCGACTGCCGAAAGGGTGCTTGCCTCGATGAGAACGTTGGGCGCGTAGACGTGCGTAGGCACTTTGAAAACGACGCCTTTAAGCATCGATTTGAGATAAAACATTCTCTCGTCCGTTTCGTGTACGATTGCAAAATTCTTGTCCATACGGTATGGTATGCAACCTTTTGAAAATGAGTTAATGCACACTCGAAAACGAGGCGCACATAGTATGTAGCGAGGTGTGTATGGAAAGATATTTTTTGGGAAACAACAGCGGATACGGCTTTTTCAATTTGTATGAAAACGAACTGAAATCGACAAACAAAACGGTGCTTCTCAAAGGCGGAAGCGGCACGGGGAAGTCGTCGTTATTGAAGAAAATCGCAAAGAAAGCAAAGGCAATGGGGCTGGATTACGAATTGTGGTTTTGTTCGGGCGACCCGCAAAGCCTTGACGGAATATATCTCAAAGACAAGAAAGCGGCGGTCGTGGACGCGACTGCGCCGCACGCAAGCGGCGTGGACATTCCCGTGATAAAGGACGTTATTTTCGACCTTGCTCAAAGCCTTGACGAGAGCAAACTCAAAGGCGTGCGACAAGACGTCGAAAAGTATATGAAATGCAAAAAACAACACTTTATGCGCGTATATCAACACTTAAAGTCTGCTTTGTGTCATTTGCACAATCAATTCGAGATAGAAAAGCAAGGCGTTGACGAGGATAAAATTCGCGCGTACGCTTCCTCTATCGCAAGAGATATGAAACCCGTGACGGACAAGAACAGGTCGCTGTTTGCGCGTGCCATATGCCCCGTGGGCGAGAGCGAATACTTCGACCACTTGCGAGGCAAGAAAGTGGTGCTCGTCAAAGGTTGCGCATATGCAAAGAAAGTGTTTTTCGACGAGATAAGCAGACTTCGCAAAGGCTTGACGCTTTTCCTTTCGCCGCTCGACCCGAAAACTTGCGAAGGTATCGTGTGCGGCGACGTGGCGTACGTCGAGAACGCGGGGCATTTCGCGAACGATTCAATCGTGGACTTGGGCGTGTTCGGCGAAAGATTCAACAAAGACGACAGCATAGAGGAAGCAAACAACGCGATTATGCAAACGGCGTTTGCGGTGGAAAGGCTCAACAAGGCAAGGGAAGCGCATATGAAAGTCGAGAGCATATTCGTGCCCGCGATGGACTTTTCAAACAACGAGAAAATGCTGGACAAAATCAACGAGTTTATTTTCGAGTGACGTTGCAAAGACATCTTTACTTGACTTTTCAAATATGTTTTGATATAAGTTAAGTATGAGCGAAAACGAAGTGAAAAACAGTCAAAAATCCGACAAGAACGGCGTGCCTTTTTCGAAGGCGTATTGCCGTTTCTTTTTGGGGTTGTGCAGACTTATCCGCCCGGTTTTGCACGGCGTTTGCAGAAAAAGCGAAGCGTTCAAACGTCAAAAGAAAAACGGCGCGATGTTGATTGTGTGCAACCATTTGTCCGCATACGATTTTATTCACTTTTCGTCGGCGATGTACGGCGCGCCTCTCAACTTCGTGGTTGCGGAAAATATGATGTACTCGATGCCGATTTTCGCAAAATTGCTCGGCTCGTATCACGCAATCACCAAAAAGCAGTATTTTGCGGATTTTGCGTGCATAAAGAACATCAAAAAGTATCTCGACGCGGGCATTAGCGTGCTGATTTGCCCCGAAGGCAAAGTTTCCGCAAACGGCGTTACGGGTTCGATTGCGCCGTCCATAGCAAGGCTCGTGCAGTGGCTCGGCTATCCCGTGGGCGTGATAAAAATGCAGGGCGCAAGCCTCGCTCGTCCCAAATGGGCGTACAATCTTCGCTTCGTAAGGCGCGGCAAAGTCATCACCAACTGCGATATGCTTTTTACCGCCGACGAGGCAAAAAAACTCTCGAAAGACGAGATTTACGAAAAAGTGTGTTCCGCACTCTATCAAAACGAGCATAAGTGGCAGATAGACAACGGAATCGTGTTCAAAGGCAGACGTTACGCCGAAGGACTGGACAGACTTTTGTATCGTTGCCCGAGGTGCGGAAGCGAGTTTGAAATGACCACGCAAGACAGTCATCTCGTTTGCAAAAAGTGCGGAAACGACGTGATATACGGCTTTGACGGACGTCTCGTCCCGCAAGGCGACGGCGTGTGCCCCGAGCGTATAGACCTATGGTACGATATGCAGCGCGAACTCGTTGCTAAAGAAGTGGAAAACGACGATTTCCGCTTATCTAACACGGTCAATTTGTTTGTGGAAAACGAGGCTAACAACGGATATAGGTTTGTCGCAAACGGCGTTTTGACCCTCGATAAAGACAAACTTTGCTTCGATACCGACTGGCTCGAACGCCCCGTCGGCGTAAAATCGAAATACAAGGTCAACAATATGACGCTCGACTTCGACGACGCGCTCGGAACCGAACCCGTAGAGGACGAATTTAAGCACGTCGAATTTGCCGTGTCGAGGTGCGATACGGTGGCGAACTTGCCGGGAACGGCGGTGGATATGTACGACGACAAGCACGTTTACAGATTTATGTTCGACAAAGTGCTTGCCGCGACGAAGTACGCGCTTTGCATAGAGGAAGCGTACAAAAAGAGCAAAAAGTGAGAGAAAAATAAAAAATATTTTCGTTGAAAAACCGTCTGGAAAGGCGGTTTTTTGTATGATAGGGCGCACAAAAACTAATTGATGTTGACAATTTTGTCGCAATATTGTAGTATTATATTTGTATTCCTATATTTATGCGCGCGAGAGTGCGCACACGTGTAAGGTGAAAGTTATGAGAAAGAAAGTCAGTTTGTTATTCATCGTTTTGCTTCTTGCAATTTTGACGGTCAGTATGGTTGCGTGCAACAAAGGCTCGCAAGACGCCGGAAAATTGCCCGGCGAAATAAATCCCCCCGACATCATCGACGACAACGACGACAACAGTCCGTTGACGGCGCAACTTAAATTTGCGTTCCCCAAGGGCGCGACGTCGGTGTTTAACAGCAAGTTTACGGACGAGTTCGACATTTCGGACGTCGAATATTACGTCGTTTATCTCAACACTCAAACGCAAGCAATCACCGAAGGTATGCACGGCAACCTTTCGGAAAGTATGCTTCAAACGGACGAAGACAAAGCGAATATCAAAAAAGCGGGTCATCATCAGATAAAGGTTCAAGTCGAAATCGGCAAAGACGAGGAAAACAATCCCGTATACGTCAAAGGCTCTTTCGCGCTTCACCTTCAAGACAAACTCGCGCCCGTAAACAAAGTCGAACTCAACTTCAACCTTATGGACGGCACAAGACGCGCGACGGCGCACTTCAACTGCTCGGTGTCAAACGACGGTATCGCAACGGTCAAAGTGCTCGAAGGCGTTGAGTTCAAAACGTGGGACGAATTTATAAGCACTTTCAGAATGACGATTGACGAGGACGGCAATCTTCCCGCGAAAGCACTTGAAAGCGTGTCTGTAAACGGCAACGTGTACAGCGCGACTTCCAAGAATTTCCCGCTCGTCATAAACGATTCTTTCAACGGCAAAACTTTCGCAACCAAATGGACGAACGACACGGTCAACGTCACTTTCACTCTTGCAGTACCTTCCGACGCGGTTTTGGAAGACGGCAAGGTCGCGCCGAGCGATAACGAAGATTTCGAGGCGACTCAAACCGTCCGCCGCAATCTCGAAAGAGCGGTTGCGCCGGCAACTGACATTCTCAACGTATACAACGGCTACTATTTTGCAGGCTGGTATCTCGACAACGGCACGACGAAGGGCGTTTGGGACGAGAACGACACCATATGGAACTTTGCAAAACTCGTCGGTTCTTCCGACGTTACGCTCGTCGCTCGCTGGACGAAACGCGTGTACTCTTTCACCTTGTACACGATGGGCGGCGAATTTGCAAGCAATATTCAAAACGCACGCGTAAACAACGTGGAAATTACGAGTGACGAAATCGCAAAAGCAAACGGACTTACCGTGATAAGCGCGGCTTCCACGTTCGGCATCGAAAGCCAAAAACTCACGAGAGTTGAGTTCAGCGGATTCGAGTACGGCGCGGATTATTCCAAGTGCGTTGCAAAAATTGCGGTTACGCCCACAAAAGAAGTTTACGTCATAATCACCGACCTCAAAGACAAACTCGTCAAAGGCAACGGCGAGTACGTCAAAGCAGAGGGCATTTACGGCGATTATCAATGCCAAAACAAAGTCGATATGACGCGCGTTGACGGCACGGCTACTAAAGGCTACGTCAAGTGGGTGTTCAATTCGAGCGACAACGAGCAAGAAAACCTCGCAAGACTCAGCGCGTATTACAGCGAAGTCGTGTTCAAGAACGGACTTTCCGTCAAAGCGGACGGCTCTTTGCGTATCGACAAGATTGCGGACGAGTCGGTGAGCGAACTCATTATCCCCGCGGAACTCGTATACGACGGCGCAACTCGCAAAGTCAGCGAAATTTCCGAAAAAGCCTGTATGAACCTCAAAGCGTTGACCAAACTCGACCTTACCGACGCGGTTAACCTTACAACCGTGGGCGCGCAAGCGTTCGCATACGCGCCGCACCTTAGAGAAATCACCGTTTCCGAAACGCTTGCAATCGAAAACGTGGGCGAAAAGGTGTTCTACGGTTCGGAATTTGAAAGCAACTATTTCGACACGCACAAGGGCAAACAAATCATCGTGCTCGGCAACGTGTTGTACAAGTATATCGGACAAAAATACAACGACGGCAACGGCAACGTCAGCGTGAGAGCGGACGTGGTCGAAAGCCTCGATTTGTCGAACGCAACGTATTATACGGCGGAAAATTGTCCCGAACTTTCGCAAGATGAAATCGACGCGCTCAACGCTCAACTTCAAAGCGTCGTGACGATTGCAAGCGGCGCGTTCGCAAACGCAACCGCGCTCAAATCAATCAAACTCGGCGACGGCGTCGAAAGAATAGAGAACGGCGCGTTCGCAAACCTCGCAAAACTTGCAAAGGTGGAAGTCAACTCTACGTCGAATCTCGCATATATCGGCGAAAGCGCGTTCAGCGGCACTTCTATGCTTGAAAAAACGAGCGGAAACTATCTTAGCAATTTCAGCGCAATCGTAATCGGCAAAGTGTACTATCGCTTTATCGACCAAACCGCAACGTTCGCTTCCTTGCCTATGAATATCGAGCATATCGCGCCGTACGCATTCGACGGTTGCTCGAAACTTTCGTCAATCGTGCTTACGACCGCCGACAACGTCAAGACGGTGGGCAAGCGCGCGTTTACGACCACGCAATGGATAAGAAACAACGGCGACAATCCCAACGGATTCGTCATCGTTAAGGGCAACGGAACGTCGAGAATGCTCGTCGAGTATTACTCGGAATCCAACGGAAGCAACACACCCAACATCGAAATTCCCGACAACGTGACCTCTATCGGTGAGGAAACGTTCAATTTCTATGCGAACGGAATCAAGACCGTTAAGTTCGGCACGAACGTCGGAAGAATCGAGAACTACGCGTTTAACGGCGCAATCGCAATCGAAAGTTTCATCTTCACGAGCGTTGAATTTGCAAACAACAAACTCGTCGGCGCACCGTTCGTCGAAGAAAACGCGTTCGCGGACGAAAACGGAAGCCTCATTCACGACGCGAAGTTCTATTTCACAAAATCCGTACTCGACGGACTCGACAAGATAAACAACGGTCAAATCACGACCGACGACGAAACCACTCTTGCGTGGGCGCAACTTTACAGACTCAACAAAGACAACTTCGTCGAAGAAAAGGTTGACAAAGTTTATATCAACACCGAGGTTATTTCAACCAAACTTCTCAAAACGGACGCTTCCAAGAACGCGTTTGAAACGACGTACGGCAGCGGAACGTCCTATAACGGCGTCGTAGAAAACGGTCTTATCGTTCTCAACAACACTGGTATCGACATCAAAGAAAATCTCGATATGGTCAAGAACGACGTGCAAATCGTCGAAGTGACAAAAGACCATCCCAAGTTCGGAAAACTCTACGAAGAAGGCGTGACGAAGTACGTCGTGACGTTCACCTACAACGACGGCGAGGGTTGCCAAGTCAACTACGGCGACGAGTTCTTGTACGTCGCAACCGTGTACAACGCAATCAAGGGCAATCCGTCCTTCTACGTTGACGGCAACACCGTTCCGACAATCAACGTCAGAGGCGAAAGCGACTACTATCTCACGGGCTTCGAGGGTCAAGACAAGGACGACACGTCCGCAACGCCGCTGTTCTACACGACGTTCGAGGGCGGCGAATACAAGTTCGTCTACACCGACATTAACGGCAATAAACACACTCTCGACATTTCGAGAATAGAGAACTTCGACACAAGCGCCGTTACGGACGGCACGAAAGACGCAACCGTCACCGTAAACTTCTACGGACTGGGCACTTACAAGTTCAGATTCTCGTACAGAGTGGAAGAACCCAAGATTGAAAGTATCGTTCAAGACGGCGCGATTTCCGTTGCTCTCAACACCAACGTTTCCGACGCGCTCACGGAATTCAAAGTGCGTCTCATCGGTCAAGACGGCAGCGTAATCGTCAGAACCATATCCGCAAACGCCGGTTTCAGATTCGACAATCCCAACACCTCGACGCTCGGCATAAAGAGCCTCAGAGTCAGTTATTCCGCGGACAACGTTTTGTCGGGCACGCAATCGGTTACGCTCGTTTACTCGGTCGTTCTCGAAGCGGACGCAAGTTTGTTTGAATACGGCTACGTCGACCAACAAGAAATCAAGGTAGGCGAAACGACGTACGCGGGCAAGGCGAGTATCACGGGCTGCAAGGCGCAAAACGCAGAAACAATCGTTCTTCCGACAACGTGGACGGATTCGGACGGAAGCGTTTATATCGTGACCGAAATCGCAAGCGGCGCGTTTGAAAACTTCAAGAAACTCAAAGCAATCTATCTTGCCGCAAATATCGAAACTATCCGCGACAGAGCGTTTGCAAACTGCACCGCGCTCGAAAACGTGTATACGGCGCAAAAAGTGAACGTTGCTTTTGCAAACCTTACGGAATCCAACTTTGAAACGACAATCGTTTCTCAAACCGAAAACGAAATCGTATACAACGCGGTCGTGGCAAATCTCGACGGTATCGAGGCAGTTCAAAATATGATTGCAATCGGCGCGCAATACGTCGTCGAAGCAACCGAAGCCACCGAAGAAAATCCCGCTTCGCCGAGAAAGGTGTTCAACGTCATCGGCGTTAAAGACGGAATCACGTTCGAGGGCGCACAAATCGAATTGTTCTTGCCCGACACGATACAAAACAATCCGACGGTCACCAACGCGGAAATCAACGTGTATTCGTCAAAGAGCGGCGTTATGTTCAAGGTTGCCAAGTACGTCAACGACAAAGTGACGCACATCGGCACAAATGCGTTCAGCGGCACGGAAAACTTGCAAAACGTCGACTTGTCTATGGCAACGAAACTCAACTATATCGGTGCAAACGCATTTGAAAACAGCGGACTTACCTCAATCGATTTGAGCAAAAATACCGCTCTTAAAGAAATTAACCCATCAACATTTGCAGGCTGCAAATATTTGGCGACGGTCGTGCTTCCCGCAAGCATTAAGAATATTGAAGGTTATGCGTTCTACAACTGCGCAAACCTCACGGCAATCACGGGCGTGACAACCGTTGACGAAATTAAAAAGGGCGCATTCGAGGGTTGCTCGCGACTTGTGACGAAACCTTCTCAAAAAGCGTAATTTGAAACTCGCTATAAGAAAAGACGACTGCATTGCAGTCGTCTTTTTCTATGCTTTTTTTAATTTACATACAAATCCGTATCTTTTTGTCGATGCTTGTTTATGTTGTTTATGCGATTTTTGCGTGTTTTTTTGCGGTTTTCTGCGTGTTTTTTCTGCGTTTTTTTCGATGTGTTTTATGTCGTTTTTCTCAAAAATCCGCGAGGATTTTTGCAAGTTTCTCGGCATTGCTTTGCGTGAGGTCGGTGAGGGGAAGTCGCAACTTCGAGGTGCAATAACCTTTGATTTCCATCGCCTTTTTTATCGGAATGGGATTCACTTCGCAAAACAGCGCGGATATTAAGGGAAGCAAGGCAAGTTGCATTTTGCGTGCTTTTTCCCACTCGCCGTTAAGGGCAAAGTGCGTCATATCGCCGACGTATTTCGGGCATACGTTGCTTGCAACGCTGATTACGCCGAGTCCGCCCATTGCCATAATAGGCAAGGTGAGCGCGTCGTCGCCGCTTATCACTTTGTCGGGGCATAGGGCAAGGCATTTTTCGATTTGTTCCATATTGCCGCTTGCTTCTTTTATGCCTACGACGTTTTTCCGCTCTGCGATTCTCGCAAAGGTTTCGGGAAGCATATTTACGCCCGTTCGCGAGGATACGTTGTAGCATATAATAGGAAGGCTCGTCGAATCGGCGATTGCGCCGTAGTGTTCGACAAGCCCTTCTTGCGTGCATTTGTTGTAGTACGGCGTGACGACCAAAAGTCCGTCCGCGCCGAGATGTTGCGCCATACGGCAAGTTTCGATTGCGTGACGCGTGCTGTTCGAGCCCGCGCCGACTATGACGGGAACTCGACCTCTCGTTTGCTTTATGCAAACTTCGACCACTTGTTTCTTTTCTTCTTCGGACAGCGTTGCAGGCTCGCCCGTAGTGCCGAGCGCGACGAGAGCGTCCACGCCGCTTGCGATTTGTCGTTCCACGATTTCGCAAAGAGCCTTCACGTCCACTTTGTCATCTTCTGTGAAAGGGGTGATGAGCGCGGTGGCTGTGCCTCTGAAAATCATTTATTTCGTTATGCCTCCATAGCGTTTTTTATGAGCAATTCCACAATCTGAACGGCGTTGGTTGCCGCGCCTTTTCTTATGTTGTCCGCAACCACCCAAAGGTTTGCGCCGCTTTCCACGCTGTCGTCGAGGCGGATTCTGCCCACGAACACTTCGTCGCGATTTTCGGCGTCGAGAGGGGTGGGATAGACGTTGTTTTTCGTATCGTCCATAACCACGATTCCGTCGAAGTTTTCAAGCGCGTTTACGACGTCGTCGCGGGTGCATTTTTGCACGAACTCGACGTTTATCGACTCACTATGACCGTAGAACACCGGAACGCGTACGGTTGTCGCAGTTACGCGTAGAGACGAATCGTGCAAAATTTTCCTCGTTTCGACAATCATTTTCCATTCTTCTTTGGTGTATCCGTCGTCCATAAACACGTCGATATGCGGAAGCATATTGAATGCTATGGGGCGAGGGAATTTCTTGGGCGGAACGCCGTTTATTCCGTCTTTTAGGTCGTTGAAGCCCGCAACGCCCGCGCCCGATACGGCTTGATAGGTCGAATACACGATTCTCTTTATGCCGAATCTGTCTTTGAGCGGTTTGAGCGCGACGACCGCTTGAATCGTGGAACAGTTGGGGTTTGCGATTATGCCTTTGTTCCACTTCACGTCCTCGGGATTGACTTCGGGGACGACCAAAGGTACGTCGTCGTACATACGCCATTGCGACGAGTTGTCAACGACGATTGCGCCCGCTTTCACGAACAACGGCGCAAATTCTTTCGATACGCCCGCGCCTGCCGAAAACAGCGCAAAATCGATTTTTCCCTCGAGTGCGCTCACGTTTTCACTCGTCAATTCGATGACGGTGTGTTCTTTTCCCGCGAAGTTAATTTTTTTGCCCGCGCTTTTTGCGGACGCGAAAAGATAGTAGTTTTCGACGGGAAGATTTCTTTCTTCGAGAACTTCGAGAAATTTTCCGCCCACCATACCCGTTGCGCCGACAACGGCAACGTTAAATTTTTTCATACTGCCTCCTAACCCTTATGTAGCAAATTTAACACCGCCGCGACCTATTGTCAATCAAAAGCGATTCTACAAAACTTCTATACGACATATATATGCGCGCGCTCGTTTGACCGTGCGTTTTAAGCGTCAAATATATTTTTGCTTTTCGTTTGATATTTGCGTTTATATAATGTATAATCTATTTATCTATATAGTTTTGCAGGAGAGTATATGGCAAACAACAATTCCAACTCGGCATACACGATGCCCCAAAAGCCTAAAAAACTTTTGCTCGGCAAACTCTTTACGGACGCAGCCGTTCGCAAAGAACCCGAAGAACCTCAAAAAATACTCGTGGCAGGACTCGCAGAGGCGCGCCCCGTCAAAGAATATCCCGATTCGTTTATGGCAAGAGCCGCCGCGGTTATGCGCGGCGAGTTCGCAACGCTTTTCAAAGCGACGCTGTTCTTTTTGATATTCACGCTTCCGTTTATCGTGATTTTCGCGTGGTTTTCGGGTTATTTCGAGAACCTCACAATCGGCGGCACGTACAACTTTATGGGCGACATCGGCGTAGGTTTCCCCGGCGGCGGCGATAGTATCGCGGTGAGCGTCGGAAGCCTCTATCGCAACGTCAAAATGCCCGTTATGGCAATGTACGGCGCGTGCTTCCTTTTCGGCTCGCTCGGACTTTCGGGCTTGTTCTACTGCGCAAAACGCAGTTTCTATCAAGACTATTACAAGAACTGGGCAAAAACCTACTGGATGGGCTTTGCCAAATACTGGTGGAAGTTCCTCTTGGCGGGTCTTATGATGGTGGTCGTCGCACTCGGTATGGTCGAGTCGCTTATGTACCTTTTGGAACAACAAGCACTCGGAACGGCGGGCGCGGGCGCGTATTGCGCGGTCGTGTTCAGTTTCGTTATCGGTGCGCCGCTTCTTCTCATACCCGTAGTTATGATGGGACTTTTCACGTCCTACGAACTCACTTTCGGTCAATGCTTCAAAAACGCTATCGTGCTTATCGCAAACAACCTTTTGAGCATTCCGTCCGTCGCAATAATTTCCGCGCTTCCGCTCGGACTTTGCGCCGTCAACAACCTTTTGGGCATAATCGTCTACATCGCTATGGCTTTGGTCGGCACGACGTTTATGGCTCTTTGCTGGATTGCGGTCGCTTCGAGAGGTATGGTCAAGTGCCACAACCTTAAAGCGGACGAGCAAAAAGTTCAGGTCGCAGAACAAAGAAGGGCGGCAAAACAAAATCCGTATGCGAACGGATCCGTTCAAGGCGCGCAAAAGAAGAAAGCAAAACAAGCCGTGCCTTTCCAAAATCCTAAGAAGAAAAAGAAAAAATAATGGCGCAAATCATAGGGTTTAATCTTTCAAAAGAGGATTATCTCAACCTTGCCGAAACCGCTTTCAAAAACGGTGAAACCGAAAAAAGCATAACCTATCTCGACAAGGCTCTCGCAATAGACGAACGCTTCGTTGAAGCGTCTCTTGCGCTTGCCGGCGTTTACGCGTCGCTCGGCGCGTGGGAAATCTCGAATGCGACTCTCTACAAGGCACTCGCAAAACATCCGTGTGCCGACGACAGAGATCGCATTTTTTATCAACTCGCAATGAATTTCCTCGACGTAAATCTGCCCGACGTTGCCGAATACTATCTTCGCGACATCGCGGACGCGTACGACTTGCAACTGCCCGAAGATATGGGAAGTATGGGCGGCGAGCCGCAAGACGAGGGATTTAGGGTGGTTTACCCCAAAGGCGAGGATTATTACGAAATGCTCATAAGCAAGGCGTACGAACTCGTAAGAGAACGCAAACTCGACGAGGCAATCGCCCTTATGGACGAAATCGACCCCCGTTCTAAATCCAAAGCCGCCGCAAATCATATCGTGCTCGTGTGCCTTATGATGAAAAACGACATAGATTCCGTCATCGCAAACGCGCAAAAAATGCTTGCCGAAGACGGGGATAATCTTGCCGTAAAATGCACTCTCGCAACGGCGTTTTTGATGGAAAACAAGATGGCGGAAGCATACGCCGTGCTCGACCAGATTCTCGAGAAAGATTACACGAATATGGAAGAAATCCTTATGATTCTGCCCATACTCGTAAATATGGAAATGCACGCGCAAGTGGTCAAATACACGCGCAGAGTGCTCGAAAAACTCGACCTTCAACCCAACACGATGATTTGGCTTTCCCAAGCGCTTTACAACCTCGACCAAAAAGAGGAAGCGCGCAAAGTTATGCTCAAAGTGCGCACGATTTTCGGCGAGTATTCGCCCGCGGACTACTTTTTGCAACTTTACAAGCAAAATCCCGACAAAGTGGCGTATTCGATGAATCTTCCGTACGTCGAAAAAATCGCAAGATACAAGGATTTGGACAAGTTCTTGAAGATGTCGCCGTTTGAGTTGCAACTCGTCATATTCGACCACGACGAGCAAAGCGCGCATATGAAAAAACTCATCGAATGGGCGTTTGCCGACGACAACGAGAACCTAAAACTTTTGCTCGTGGACAAACTCGCGCTCGTAAATTCGCAATGGGTGACCGACTTTTTGAGAAGACAACTCATATCGACGGATTTGTCTTTCGATTTGATGTCGAGGCTGTTGTTCTGCCTCGTGCAAGAAAATACGGTCAGATTCAAATTCGACGTCGTGGCGCAAGACAGATTCAAGAGCATAGATATGGTGTTCCCGAACGCCTTTCACAAACTCGGCGGAATTTTGCACGGCGCGGTGGCGTATTGCGTGTCCGACATCGTTTTTACCGACGAAGAACCCAATATGTACCTCGCAACGCTCACGAATATCGTCAATTCAATCGTGACTTTGGACGAGAACGGCAAACTCAAATATTCCAAACCCGCGTATAAGAGAATCGCAAATATGCGCAGCGTGCGCACACTCATAGGCGTGTTGCTTTGCAAGGTTTACGAGTGCGACGCCGACGATATGCGCGAGCAAACCATTGAACGCTACAACCTCAATGAAAAAACGTTTGACAAATACTACAAGATGATTTTCGGAGAAGACGATGCAAGAGAATAATCAAACTTCCGATGTGAAAACAAAAAAGGAAATGCTCGAAAAACTCGACGTTCTTTTGAACGAGGATTTGCCCTATCACCAAAGGCTCGAAGCGTACGAATACCTTTTGGAAGACTGCGAGCCGATTCTCGAAGATATGATTGACAAAATCTACACTCTCGACGGCGAAACGGGCAAAATGCTTATGGAAATTCTTGCCGAATACAAGGGCAACAAAGCCATATTTATGGGACTTGTGAGTTATCTTTACAAGGGCGAGGACGTCGCGCTTTTTGCACGACTTATAGGCGCGTACGGCGACGAGCAAGGCATAGAAGTGCTCAAAACTTTTTGCGAGAATTACGAGCCGAATTATAACGAATATATGGAACTTCGCAACGCCGTTGAGGAACTTGGCGGCGATTTCGATTTGAAGCAAGATTTTTCCGACGACCCGTTCTATCGCTTCCTCAAAGGACTCGACGAAGTGGACGACGAAAGCAGACAATCGCCTTTCGAGGACTATTTCAAGCAAAATCACGAGCATTCCCACGACGACTGCGACGATGACGAATGTGATGACGAATGCGATTGCGAAGACGACGATTGCGATTGCCACGACGATGATTGCGACTGCGACGACGATTGCGACTGCCATCATCACGATTGCGATGACGACGATTGCCATTGCCACGAATAAGTAAAATTAAAACATTACGTTGCAAGCACGCTTTCGGGCGTGCTTTTCTTTTTCCTTTCTTTTTTGACTTTACCGCGACGCTTTGCGCCGTTTTTCTTCTTGTTTTTGACGTCGGTTATCGCGCCCACAATCAAGCGTATCACGACGATTGCAAACAGAATTACGCCCAGAACGCTGTTGACGGGATAGAGCGTATCGACGATGTTGTCGAAGCCGAAGAAACTCAAAGGATAGGCAATCAAAAGGCAGAAAAACACCACGAACGCCTTGTGTTTTTCGTCGCCGAAAGCGGACAGTTTTTTCGTGCGCGAGAGAAACAGCGACGTTCTGTCGCTCACGATTTTCAGCGACGAAACGAGGGTTGTGAAGATTGCGCCCGCAATCAAAACGCCGCACGCAAATTTGAGGTGCAAACGCTCGGAAACCGCAAGAGTGGGCATTAAACTGTCGTTTGTGTCGGATAAAACCACCGTTTGCAACATATAGAGCATTCCGAACAGAAACGCGCATATCATAAGACAACTTGCAAAAATTTCTTTGTAACTTAGGTTTTCGCCCTCTTCCGAAATTATGACGCCGCCCAAAAGCACGTCGAGTCCGCTGTACAAAATAGGTTTCGATAAAGAGAACGCCAAAGAGTGCGACGGGGTGGGAAGTTTGAAAAACACGAGCGCGATACAAAGCACTATGAGTGGCACGACGACGCTGTTCAGCAAGCGGATTTTCTCGATACCCAGCACGACGACAACACCGCCGAGAATCGTCATTGCAAGACCCATTGCAAGCGGTATGCCCGTCATAGATTGCATTATGTAATCGCCGCCCGCAAGCATAGAACAAAGGGAAACGCTTGCGGCAAAGAAAATGCCGAGATTGACGATTTTGCCTTTCGGCATAAGACCTTTTTTGCCCGCAATGAGAAAGATTGCGCACAAAAGCGACATAAAAATCGAAGAAATCGCAACGTTGAGAGGGGAAGCGTCGCCGAAAAACAAGGCAATCTCGCGCCCGGAAGAAAATCCTGCGCCGATTGCCGTTCCGACGTATAATGCGGCTGTTTTGAATGCTTTTTTCACGTTAAAAGCATATTTTTACGGAAGAAAATTTATGATAACAACCGAATAATTGCCGCAAAAATATTCAAATTTTGCTATACGTTTTATGAAAAAATCTGCGGATTTTTCCGCAGATTTTTGCCGTAATTTTCGTTGTAAAACTATTGAAAATCAGTCGTGATTTTATTTGATTTTCGCAACGCCGCTTGCGATTGCGGCTTGCTTTACCGCGTTTGCAACCGCCTCTACGACGCGTTTGTCGAAAGGCTCGGGAATGATGTTGTTTTCGCTCGGATTTTCGACGAGGGAAGCGAGCGCTTCGGAAGCGGCGATTTTCATTGCCTCGTTTATATCCGTCGCGCGCGCGTCGAGTGCGCCGCGGAAGATTCCGGGGAACGCAAGCACGTTGTTGATTTGATTGGGCAAATCGCTTCTGCCCGTAGCGACTATTCTCGCGCCTGCTTCGAGTGCGAGTTTCGGGTCGATTTCGGGGTTGGGATTTGCCATAGCAAACACTATCGGGTCTTTGCTCATAGAGCGCACCATATCTTGCGACAGTACGTCTTTCGCGCTCACGCCTATGAATGCGTCCGCACCCTTTACGGCGTCTTTCAGCGTGCCTTTGACGTTTCTCGGATTCGTGCGTTTTGCAAGCGAGTTTTGCGCGAAATTGAATCTTTCGCTCTCGTCGATTATGCCGAGTCTGTCGCAGACAACGAGGTCTTTTGCGCCGAGCGAAAGCAAAAATTCGGCAATGGCAATGCCTGCGCTTCCTGCGCCGTTTATAACCAAACGGGCGGTTGATATATCCTTTTTGACCACTTTAAGTGCGTTTTTGAGCGCGGCGGCAAGAACTATCGCCGTGCCGTGCTGGTCGTCGTGAAAGACGGGAACGTCGCAAAGTTCTTTGAGTTTGCGCTCGATTTCGAAGCAACGGGGTGCGGATATGTCTTCGAGATTTATTCCGCCGAAACTTGCGCTTATGTTGTAAACCGTGGATACGATTTCGTCAACGTCTTGCGACTTTATGCAGATGGGGATTGCGTCGATTCCCGCAAATTCGTGGAACAGAACGCACTTGCCTTCCATAACGGGCATACCTGCTTCCGGACCTATGTTCCCCAGTCCCAAAACCGCGCTTCCGTCCGTGACGACGGCAACGGTGTTCCAACGCCTCGTGAGCGAGTAGGAAAGTTCCTTGTTTTCTTTTATCGCAAGGCAAGGGGCGGCAACGCCCGGGGTGTAGGCAAGCGACAAGTCTTGCTTGTTTTCCACTTTTGCTCTCGATACGACTTCGAGTTTGCCTTTCCACTCGAAATGCTTCTTCAACGATTCTTCGGAATAGTTCATATAAAACCCCGTATGTTTTGATAGTAACAGTTTACATCAAATGCCTTGTATTTGCAAATCAATTAAGGTATAATCGGGATATGAAAACGATAACGTACAATCAAATCGAAAGTGCCGTCGAATCCCTCGTGACGGCGTGCAGCGAAATAACGCCCTCGTGCGTAGCGGCGATGGAAAGCGCGCTCGAAAAAGAAACCGACAAAAACGCCAAAACCGCGATAGGTATGCTTCTTGAAAACGCGGCGCTTGCAAAAGCGAAAAGGCTTGCCGTCTGTCAAGACACGGGTATGGCGGTGTTTTTCGTCAGACTCGGACAAGACGTGCATATCGAAGGCGGCTTGCTTCAAGACGCAATCGACGACGGCGTGCGCGCGGGCTATGCGAAAAACGGCTACCGCGCGAGCGTGCTCGACCCTATCTCGAGAAAGAACACCAAGGACAACACGCCCGCAATCGTGCATATTGAACTTACGCTCGGCGACAAACTGGAAATAACCTTTTTGCCAAAGGGATTCGGAAGCGAAAATATGTCGCGCTTGTTTATGCTCAAACCCTCGCAAGGCGTCGAGGGCATAAAGGACTGCGTCGTGCAAGCGGTCAAAGAGGCGGGGGCGAATCCGTGTCCGCCCATAATCGTCGGCGTGGGCATAGGCGGTACGGCGGAAAAGGCTATGTCGGTTGCAAAAGAGCAACTTTTGCGCGAAGTGGGCGAGCCGTCCGACGACGAAACCCTTGCGAGTATGGAAAAGGAACTTTTAGAGCGCATAAACGCGCTTTCGATAGGCGCGCAAGGCTTCGGCGGAAAAACTACCGCGCTTGCCGTGCATATCGGGAAATATCCGACGCATATCGCCGCCTTGCCCGTTGCAGTGAACGTGCAATGCAACGCTATGCGCAAATCGAGCGTGGTGCTGTGAGGGAAGTATGGAATATAGATTGAAAACGCCTCTTGACAAATCGCAAGTCGCAAAATTGAAAGTCGGCGACGTCGTGTATATAACGGGAAAACTGCTCACGGGCAGAGACGCCGCGCACAAGCGCATTTTCGAGGCGATACGCAACGGACAAAATTTGCCCGTCGATATAAAAGGACAAGCGATATACTACGTCGGACCTTGCGAAAAGGACGGCAAAGTGCTTTCTGCCGGCCCGACCACGTCTATGCGTATGGACGCATACGCGCCTTTGTTGTACGACGAGGGCGTTGTTGCGACGATAGGCAAGGGCGACAGAAATTCCGACGTGTACGCCGCCATAAAACGCAACGGCGGCGTGTATCTTGCGGCAATCGGCGGCGCGGGCGCACTTTACGCAAGCAAAATCGAAAATTCAAGAGTGCTTGCATACGACGATCTCGGCACGGAAGCGGTACACGAGTTTGAGGTGCGGGATTTTCCGTGCGTAGTTGCTATTGATAGTTTGGGGGCGAGTATATATTGATGAGTTATTTGCTCATTCGCAGACGGAATTGGAATCGCAAGGCGATGACCGTAGCGAGCGTCGAGCTTGACGGACAGTACAAGCGACTGCGCCGTTTGGGTGCGTAGCTGGCGCACAAAGCGCAGTGGCATAAGTAGAGAAATGTCCCTATC
>CAKQLT010000018.1:0-22461 GCA_934254715.1 uncultured Clostridia bacterium
TATCCACACCACCAAACCACAGGAGATATACAATATGAAATTTGACGTGATCATCGGCAACCCGCCCTATCAATTGAGTACGGCGGGAAAGGAGAATGGTGCTCAGGCTATACCTTTGTATCATAAGTTTATTATTCAATCAATAAAACTAAGACCGAGATTTCTTGTTATGATTACGCCTTCAAGATGGTTTACCGGTGGATTTGGCCTTAATAATTTCAGAGATACGATGTTGCACGATAGGCATATTCGTGAAATTCACGACTATTTAGATGCATCAGATTGTTTTCCTGGCGTAGAAATAAAAGGTGGAGTTAATTATTTTTTATGGGATTCGACGTATAACGGAGATACAAAAATAACCACATATGAAGATGGTAAACCAATTTCTACCGCAATAAGACCATTATTGGAAAATGGAAGCGATATATTCGTGCGTTACAATGAGGCGGTTTCTATTCTACACAAAGTACAAACATTTAACGAAACATCTTTTGCAACAATAGTTAGCAAACAAAGACCGTTTAATATCCCTACAAATTTTACTAATTATGCCACAACAGAGATAAAAGACGGATATAAAATATATGGTAATAAATTTATCGGATATTTATCCCCATTCTTTAATATAACAAAAGGTAGCGAGTATATCGGGAAGTATAAATTATTTACCCCGAAAGCAGTTGGTAGCGGCGATGGAAAAAGCGATTTGATAAAGCCAATTATCGGAGAGCCAAATGCTATATGTACAGAAACTTATGTTGTGGCGGGTACTTACTCAACAAAAAAGGAGGCAGAAAACGCAAAAACATATATAAATACCAAATTCTTTCATTTTTTGCTTACATTGAGAAAGAATACACAAGATTGTCTGGGGAAAGTATTTACTTATATCCCTATGCAAGATTTTTCAAAACCCTGGACAGATGCGGAATTGTATGATAAATACAAATTATCACAAGACGAAATCGATTTTATCGAATCGATGATCAGACCTATGGAGTAAAAAATGCCGAATACAAAACAAGAAAATAATTTGACAAATGAATATATAGCTTTCACGGTTAACCTAAAATCAAATGCCATTCATACTGCATTTTTTCTATTAGAGAATTATGATAGCGAATTTTTTAGAAAATATATCGAAATATATATGTGTCAAATAAGCACTTTTTTCGAGTTGTTTTTTAAGTTTTTACTTACACAAATCAATCCTTCTCTTATTTTGAAAAAACCAGAAGATTTTAGTCAAGAAAACCACGATAATGCAAAATTCCAAAGTATTGATGCCAGAACTGTGTATGTATTGGCTAAAAACTTTCACTGGATTGATGAAAATGAATTCAAACTTATTGAAGACTTTAGAATTATAAGAAACAAATTATCTCATTTTTCTACTAATGAGAATACTTCAGTACATAATATTAGCCTTACAAAAGTAAAAAATGAAGAATTGGATAATATAAAACACATTATTATTAAGTTGTTGGAAAACAATTCACAAAACTTAAATGACAATGCAGAATACAGTTATCTAAAAAGTAAATCATATTTTCAATAAAACACTATGAACTTCTTTCCACAAAGACCTGAAACAAATCCTATGATATATGCCTATCAAGACACAAATCCCCAATATGAGGGATTGCTCAAGGTGGGATACACTTCCGTTGACGTTGAAAAGCGCGTGGCGGAGCAGTATCCGACAAAGCGTCCGGACGGTTCTGTACCGTATCGCATAGTTTTTGCCGAGAGTGCAATGTATTCCGACGGCACTTCTTTCACCGATCACGACGTGCATCGTATGCTCGCGGCAAAAGGTATTCAATGCGTTGGCGGAGAATGGTTCCGTTGCGACGTGCAAGACGTAAAAGCGGCAGTTATTGCCGTGCGCAATCGCACCGTCAATATTGAAAACCGTACAAGAGATTTTGCAATGCGTCCCGAGCAGCAAGCGGCGGTGGACAAAACGATTGCGTATTTCGATTCACTCAAAACGGGCGAGTTTCCACGTTTTCTTTGGAATGCTAAAATGCGTTTTGGCAAGACGTTTGCAACTTACCAACTTGCAAAGAAAAAAGGATTCAAGCGTGTGCTCATTCTCACGTTCAAACCTGCAGTGCAGAGCGCGTGGGAAGAAGACTTGAATACGCACGTTGATTTTGAAGGTTGGCAATTCATTTGTCGTCCGCACGAAAGCGGTGCGCCGAATATTGCCGAGCAATACGAAAAAGCGGACAAAGACCGTCCTATTGTGTGTTTTGGTTCTTTCCAAGACTTTTTGGGGCTTGACAAAGCCACAGGGTGTATAAAAGAGCAACACAAGTGGGTGCGTGAAATAGAATGGGATTTGGTTGTATTCGACGAATACCATTTCGGAGCGTGGCGCGACAACGCCAAAAAGTTGTTTGACGTTAAAGAAGACGACGATTCTTACGATTCGTTCGATGCGGAAGAATATGCGTCCAAAGAAATGAACAATGCGCTTGACGAAACGTGGTTGCCTATCACGGCAAAGTTCTACTTGTACCTTTCAGGAACACCGTTCCGTGCGCTAAACAACGGCGAGTTTGTGGAAGACCAAATATACAGTTGGACTTATACCGACGAGCAACGCGCAAAAGAAAATTATCAAGGGGAAAACAATCCGTACGCCGCACTTCCGCGTATGGTTATGATGACGTATAAAATTCCCGACAGTATAACCGAAATCGCAAAGCAAGGCGAGTTTGACGAGTTTGATCTCAACGTGTTTTTCTCGGCGGAAGGCACGGGAAAAGACGCTGTTTTCAAATATAAAGACTATGTGCAAAAGTGGCTAGATCTTATTCGTGGCGCATATCTCGGCACAACTACGGACGAGTTGAAACTCGGCGCACGCAAGCCTGATATGCCATACGGAAACGCCGTGCTTTTGTCTATACTCACCCATACACTTTGGTTACTGCCAAACGTTGCGTCTTGCCACGCTATGGCAAATTTGCTTGCCGAAAAACAAAACGTTTTTTATCACGATTACAAAGTTATCGTGTGCGCAGGCGCAAGCGCAGGTATTGGTGTTGAGGCTTTGAAACCTGTGTATAAGGCAATGGGCGATCCGCTCAAAACAAAGACCATCACTCTCTCTTGCGGAAAACTTACAACCGGCGTCACTATTCGTCCGTGGACGGGGATATTTATGCTCCGCAATTTGAAAAGCCCCGAAACGTATTTTCAAGCAGCGTTCAGAGTGCAATCTCCGTGGGAAATGGACGTCGATTCCACACACAAAGAGATACTCAAACAAGAGTGTTATATTTTCGACTTTGCGCTGAATCGAGCGTTAATGCAGATAAAAGAGTATGCTAAAGGCTTGAATGTGAATGGTGAGAGCCTTGAAACCAACGTCGCGGAATTTACAAGTTTCTTACCTGTGCTTGCTTATGACGGCAGCGCAATGAAACAAATCAACGCCGCTGAAATCCTTGACATCACTATGGCGGGAACGTCCGCAACGTTGCTTGCTCGCCGTTGGCAAAGCGCGCTTTTGGTCAATGTCACCGACGATATTTTGAAACGTCTTTTAGGCAATAAAGAGGCGCTCGAGGCACTTATGAAAATCGAAGGTTTCCGCACGCTCAATAAGGACATAGAAACGATTATAATCAAGTCCGAACACGTTAAAGAGGCAAAGAAAGACGATAAGCCAAAGACAGATAAAGAAAAGAAAATTCTTTCGGACGAAGAAAAAGAATACAAATCAAAGCGTAAAGAGATTCAAGAAAAACTTATCAAGTTCGCAACGCGTGTGCCGATCTTTATGTATCTCACGGATTATCGCGAGCAATGCCTAAAAGACGTAATCACACAACTCGAACCGGGACTTTTCAAAAAGGTTACGGGACTCGATGTCAAAGATTTCAATTTGCTTGTTTCACTCGGTGTTTTCAACGGGCCTGTTATGAATGACGCAGTGTGGAATTTCCGTCGCTATGAAGATTCGAGTTTGAGTTATACGGGCATCGACCGCCACGCACAAGAAAACGTCGGTCTTTGGGATACGTCGCTCGGATATTACGAATCTATGGCAAAACTTCTCGGCGAGTCCGAAATTGCCGCTAAACGCGATTTAAACGACCGTCCGGAGATTTTATACCGTGAATATTCTGGTGATGATGAACAAGGCGAACCTACACTTATAGTCAAGCGCACAACGCCAACCGAACATAAAGTGCCCACCGCACAAACAACAATCGTCGGTGATTTCAAAAAGTCTATTGCGGCAGACAATATCGACAACAATATTTCTGCTACACTACATCAATCTTTTGGCGGCGCACTGCAACAAAATTCTAATATTTCAAAGCAAGCACCGAAAGAGGCAGAAGAAAAGAAAACTAAAGTCATCGATTTATCACCCGTAGTTGTCGGCGCAACCGTAATACATAAAGCGTTCGGCAAAGGCACGATAATTTCGCTTACCGATAATTACGTCAATGTTGCATTCGGCGAACTTCGCAAAGCCTTCCAATATCCAAATGCATTTATTCAAGGCTTTTTATCCGTTGATATGTGAAAACGGTGGGGTGTGCCCGATTTTGATTCCAAAATAGTTTTTAGTAATAAAAAAACGAACATCTTTTAACAAGGTGTTCGTTTTATTCCCTAATGGCGCCTGTTGAGGGACTCGGACCCCCGACACTTCGGTTAACAGCCGAATGCTCTACCGACTGAGCTAAACAGGCATTTGTTTTTCAATGCTTGTTTATAATAATCTTTCCGAGAGAATTTGTCAACGATTTTTTGTATTTATGCACCACTCTATTTATTATTTTTTGCTCGCGGTGCGCAAAACCGATTTTTGAAACTTTAATAGTTTTTTAACAGTTGTATGTTTTTATAAGGTAACGATTAAAAGCGAGGTGTATGTATGAGCGAAAAAGATATGAAAACCTCTGCACCGAAAATCAACACGAGATTGCGCCACAACATTTTGGAAATGCCGAAATGTATTTACAAGGCGAGCGGAATCGTAATTTACGGCCGTCGTATAAAGAGCATAGTTTTCACGACGGATCTTGCGATTATACGAAACTGCGACGCGGACGCGGTGTTTGCCGTGTACCCTTTCACCCCTCAACAAGTGATAAGCGATGCGATAATAAAGGCGTCTTACATACCCGTATTTTGCGGCGTGGGTGGCGGCACGACGAAAGGCTTGCGCACGGTTGCGATTGCAAAAGACGTGGAATCGCAAGGCGCAATGGGGGTCGTGCTTAACGCGCCGATATCCAATCTCAACCTCTCTGCCGTCGCTTTGGCAGTGGACATACCCGTCATTATCACGGTCACGAAAAAAGACACAGATATATTGTCGAGAATCGAAAGCGGCGCGACGATTCTGAACGTGGCGTGCGCGCAAGACACACCCGAAGTGGTTGCGAGTATAAGACAAGACTTTCCCGATATTCCGATAATAGCGTCGGGAGGAAAAACGGAAGAAAGCATTTTGAAAACCATAGAAGCCGGCGCGAACGCAATCACTTACACGCCGCCTTCGACGCAAGATTTATTCAAAGAAATGATGTTGAAATACAGAGAAACCTGAAATATCGGGTTTCTTTTGTTTTTAACACAATAAATTGTTTATATAAACAAATTAACACTATAAAACCGTTATTTTGCAAAATTAACGTTAATTGAGTTTCGCATTTACGCGGCGATTTTTATCTATTTTTTTTTATTAAAACGCAATATTAAAAAAATAAAGTCTTATTTGTATTTAGTGTGATATAATATAGGCATTATGAAAGAAGTTATTATAGACGCGCTTCTGGACAGTTTGAAAATATTTGCGGTGGTGGTTGTTTTTCAATACATCATTGCGCTTATCGAGCCGAAACTGTCCGAAAAAATATCCCTCAAAGGCAAACTCGCACCGCTGATAGGCGTGAGTATTTCACTGTTGCCTCAATGCGGATTCAGCGTGGTCGCAACGGATTTATATCAAAAAAGACACATAACCGTCGGCACGTTGATAGGCGTATATCTTGCGACGAGCGACGAAGCGTTGCCTATATTTTTAGGCACGCCTGACAAGGCGTTGCACGTATTGCCGCTGATTGTGTTGAAGTTCGTTTTGGGTCTTGCGTTCGGATATGCGATAGACCTCGTTCTTTCAAAGAGCAGAAAGAAAGTGGAACATCACGTTGCGCACTGCAACGAAAACTACAAGATTAAACTCACCGATTGCGACGGCGCGGAACTTGTGGAAACTGAGGGCGAAGAAAAGACGGATTGTTGTTGCGACGAGTGCAAAGAATGTGAAAAGTTCGAGGAAGAAACCAACGACTTGAAGCAAAAAGAAAAGGACTCGAAGAACGCGGACAAGACGGAAAAATCCGAAAAGAAAGAGAAAATCGACAGATTCGTTATACATCCCCTTCTTCACTCGCTCGAGATATTCGCATACGTTCTCGTGGTAAATCTTATATTCGGCATAATCGTGAACAAGGTCGGCGAAGAAAACTTAATAACCTTCCTTACGTCGAACAAATACCTTGCGCCGCTGCTTGCGGTTATAGTGGGCGCGATTCCGAACTGCGTTTCGTCCGTCGTGATAAGCGAACTTTACATTATGGGCGGACTTGGATTCGGCGCGACACTCGGCGGACTTTGTATGAACGCGGGCGTTGCGTTCGTGTATCTGTTCAAGGACGTGAAGCACACGAAACGAAATCTTGCGGTGTTTGGCGCGATGTTGGCGATAAGTCTCGTTATAGGCTACGTTTTCTCGCTTGCATTCTCGTTTTCGAGCCTGAATTTTTGACGATAAACGGGACTTGTTGACAAATGAGAACGAAGGTGCAAACATTGTTGACAACCTAAGGGAAAATATCAACATATCTACACGGTGAAAACGACAACATCTTGCGATAAAACGAATTTGCGATTGCAAGACATTGTGGTTGATGATTGATTTTCCACTTGTCAACATCGCTTATTTATGTTATCATTATTAAAGAAATAAACAATAATAAATATACAGGCGGAATATGAAACTTATTTGTCAAGGAAACGAATTGAGCGACGCTCTCGCAAAAGTTGTAAAGGCACTTCCCATTAAGAGAAACAATCCTATTCTCGACGGTGTCAAACTCACGGCACTAGGCGATACGCTCACCATTTTTGCAACCGATCTCGAACTTGCCATCGAAAAGAAAATCAACGCGCAAGTGCTTATCGAAGGCGAAATAGTCGTGCCCGGAAAACTCTTTGCCGATTACGCCAAAAAGATCGAAGAAGAACAAGTCGAACTTGACGGAACGGACAGTTCAAAACTCATCATCAAATATTTGGACAGCGAACTTCAAATCAAATGTATGAGCGCGGACGAATATCCCGTTTTCAAAGAAGTTGACACACAAAACTCTTTCATTATTCTCAAAAAGGAATTGAAAGACATCATATCCAAAGTTATCTTCAACGTCGCAGTTGACGAAGCAAGACCTTCCCTTCGCGGCGTATGCCTCAACGTCAAGGAAGAAGAAGTCGAAGCGGTTGCTTCCGACGGATACAGACTTGCTCTTGCAAAAGCGCAAATCAAAAACAACGGCGTCGTTGACAAAATCATCGTCCCCGCAAAGAGTATGAACGAACTTTCTCGTCTTATCGACGACGGCGAGGAAACGATCACCGTGTACGTTGAGAAAAACTATATTATGGTGGATCTTTTCCACACCAAGATCGTCACGAGACTCATCGGCGAGGACTATATCAATTACGAAAAGATTATCCCCGGCGTGTTTACGACAGAAGTCACCGTTGACAAAAAGTTGTTTGAAAACGCAATCGACCGTGTATCTCTCATCAACCGCGCAGAAAAGAAATCCTACGTCAAGATGGAAATCAAGGAAGATTCCATATCCCTCAACGCACACAGCGACGACGGCGAAATAAACGAAAAAGTCACTATCGGACTTAAAGGCAAAGACCTCACCATTGGTTTCAATTCCAAATACATCATCGATTGTATGCACGCAATCGACGAGCCGTTTGTGACTCTCAACTTCACCACTTCCACGGCACCGGGGATTATTAAGGGTGAAGGCGACAGATGGTTGTACTTGATACTTCCCTTGCGAGTTATAGGATAAAACTGTGCTATTGAGCGAATAACTGCGGCAACGCCATTTTCGATTTTACGAAAGTGGCGTTTTTCATACATATAATAATTTAATTAAAACTTCCCCCTTCCTCACGTGTTTTATTCTTACCCAATAAAGGTTTGACAGCGTGTACTCTTAAATCACACATCACCCCTTCCCTTCGGGCTTTCCCCTATTGCTCAAACTTACGCCATTTCTCTGCAAAACTGCACATCGTTCGCAAGAGGGGGCAGGACGCGATTGACTTCGTAACAATCGCTATTCCGTCACTGCGTTCCTTTCAGCACTCACATAGATAGGGGCATTTCTCTACTTATGCCACTGCGCTTTGTGCGCCAGGCAGTGGCCAACGGACGGCGCAGTCGCTTGTACTATTCGTCAAGTTCGGCGCTCATAGGCTCGCCGCCTTGCGGCTCGTGTTCCGTCTTTGAATAAGCACATTCCGTTAATAAGTATGCTTCGAATGAGTGTTCGTTAGAAGTCCGCTCTGCAAGTTCGCGGACGGTGGATTTTTTATTTTTCAAAACTTTATGTCATTCAGAGGGAACAAAGTGACCGTGGGAATCCAGCGTAGCGTAAAAACACATATCACACTCTTATAGACTTAAAGTATAAGTTTGACTTTTTTGTTAATTAATAATAGAATGAATGTGCCAACTCTGTGCTATGAAGATAGCCAACACATCTTAATATTTGAAGTATAAGTAGTTTTATAAGGGAAACAATTAAATAAACAAATAAATAAGGTGGTTATATACCGACCGAGTTTACAGTGTTTATTTAATGCGTTTCCCAATGCTTCAAATATAATGTGAACAGAGTTGGCGCTCAAAAGGACGGTATATTCCATATTTGCCGTTCTCGTTTGAGGGCGGCATCTTATTTTTATAATAACTTACCGCAAAAAAATGCTTTTTTCGAGGAATTAGCGGTATGGAAAAAAGAGTCGTTTTTATAGGTGATCCTGATTTAAGTGATTTTAGCGTGGTTTTTCACAATCTGTTGCAGAAATTCGACGAAAACATTGAAAAACTTATAATAGATGGATACACGCATTTTATGATGGCAATGTGTACAAAATTCGACCAACTCGCTTTTAATGCTTGCTTAAAAGCAAAACAAAAATATCCGAACATTAAAATAGAAGTTGCTTTTCCGTTCTACCGCGATGACGAAAACGCCGATACGTTTGACTTTATACCCTACAAGGATATATATTTTGCGATTTTCAACACGAATGAAAAGTACTATTATTCGCAAATAGAAAGATGTTACAAAAAAATGTTAGATTTCGGCGGTTCTATTATTTGCTTTGACGGTAACGAGCAAAGGGATTATATTTTGTATTATGTTTTACGTTATGCAAACAACGCAGATATGGAAATTATAAACTTATTCGAGCTTCATAAAGACAATTCCGACATAGGCACTGGAACGGTTGATTTTTTAGAATATATTCCACGTAAAAACAAATAAAACGTCTTTTAGGATTAAGTCTTCGCCTTCCTCTATAATTAACTAACAAAGTATGTCCCCTATTTTTCCCGAAATATTATAAAAAAACCTCGCAATAAATTTTGCGAGGCTTTTTTATAATTATATATAATTATAATTCGTTCGTTTTACACTCGGCGAAAAGTTATGCGTTCGCTTTGAGAGAAGCGAGCGAAGAAGCGATTTTCGAGGCAAGACGTGCGTTGTTGTAGACGAGTTGAATGTTTGCTTCAAGACTCTTGCCCGCCGTGAGTTTTTGGATTTTGTCGAGCAAATACGGCGTGGTTTGTTTGCCGTGTATGCCGAGTTTTTCACATTCTTCGAGGGCTTGCGCGATGTTTTGGTTGATGTAGTCTGCGTCCATTGCGTATTCGTCGGGAATGGGATTCGTTACGAGCATACCGCCGTTGAGTCCGACTTGATTTTTTGCAAAGTACGCCGCCGCTATTTCTTCGGGCGTGTCGATACGATAGTCAACTTTGAATCCGCTCTTTTGCGTGTAGAACGCAGGCATATCTTCCGTCTTGTAGCCGACGACGGGAACGCCTCTCGTTTCAAGACATTCGAGGGTCAAGCCGATGTCGAGAATGGATTTTGCGCCCGCACAGACGACCATAACGCTGGTTTGTTGAAGTTCGTCAAGGTCTGCCGAGATGTCCATAGTTGTTTCCGCTTTTCTATGCACGCCGCCGATACCGCCCGTTGCGAACACGTCGATTCCCGCAAGGTGCGCAATGTACATCGTTGCCGCAACCGTAGTTGCGCCGTCTTGTCCTTTTGCCACGACAAACGGAATATCGCGCCTCGAAACTTTGGGTACGTTGAGTCCGCCCTTCCCCAGTCTTTCGATTTCCTCTTTCGAGCAACCGACGGTGAGTTTGCCGCCGATTATTGCGATTGTTGCGGGGATTGCGCCGTTTTCGCGCACGATTTTTTCAACGCTCAAAGCCGTTTCCACGTTCTTGGGATAAGGCATACCGTGAGAGATAATCGTGGATTCGAGCGCAACGACGGGCTTGTTGTTTGCAAGCGCGTTTTTGACTTCTTCCGAAACGTTTAGATAATTGTTGATTTGCATATTTATTCCTCTAAAATTTTATTTTTCCTTATTTTTATCGACGATTTCAAACGCTTTTTCCGCCGACAGTTCCTTGCATACGGTGTCTATCGAAGATACCGTGATTGTGGCGCACGCCGCCGCAAACGCCGCGCTCGATTCTGCGGACATTCCGTTTACGAAACCGTACACTATGCCCGACATAAAACTGTCACCCGCGCCCGTCGTGTTCTTGACGTTCGTCTTGTAAAACGGAACGTGTGTAAAGTTGCCGTTATTATAACAATACGACCCCTTTTCGCCACAACTTACGAAAATCGTATCGATGTTTCTTTGCGCTATGACTTTGCAAGCGGCAAGAGCGGATTGCTCATCTTTGACTTCTATGCCCGACAGAATTTCCGCTTCGTACTCGTTTGGTTTTATGCAATGCAGATTTTTGATTTTGTCGTTTGCGATGACCGTCTTTTTTGCCGAAACTGTGTCGAGAAAAATCGGCACTTTGACGTTTTCTATCAAAAAGTCGAGGCAGTTGGGAATATTCGTGTCCGTGACGACGCATTGCGCGCCGTTGATGACGTCGAGATTTTTCGCAAGAAACTCGGGCGTGAGTTTGTCGAGAATACCCATAGAGGCAACGCCAACGAACATATCGTTGTCAACGTCGTTGACGGAAACGTAGCACGACGACGGCTCGTCAACGACGAGACTGTGCGAAAGGTCAATCCCAACCGAAAGCGCGTTCTGCTCTATCATATGCGCGTTGAAATCCGTGCCTAAAACGGTGATTAACTCGACGTTCAATCCCAGCCTTGCGAGGTTTTCTGCGATATTGCGAGAAACGCCCCCGCACGAGAGCGACGTTACGCCCGGGTTGCTGTCTTTGGTTTTGATTTTCGTGAATGTGGTGCAAGTTATATCGACGTTAGAGCCGCCTATAACGCAAACGTATGGCTTTTTCATACTTCTATTTTATTGCCGCAAATGTGCAAAGTCAATCCGCAAATTTTAATTATCTATATAATTAAACGACTTTTAATCTTGTTTGCCGCGATAACTTACTTTTGTTTGACAAAAGAAATGTAATTGAAAATATCGCGCGCGTATGATATACTTTTTTTGCACCCACAACGACGATTACAAACTCGTAAAATCCAAACCGCTCGCCACTCTGTGAAACTATGGAAAATATAAAAGAAAAACTCGAAAAATATAAAAAACTCGCAAAAAAGAAACCTAAATATTACGTTTCTATCGGCGATTTATATTCCGATGACGGAGATTTCAAAACCGCAACGACGTACTATCAAAAAGCCGTCGACAACGGCGTTTTGGCATATACTGTTCTTGGCGACACTTGGGGCTACCGCTCTCAATACAAAAAAGCGTTCGACGTTTATACGGAGGGCGCAAACAAAGGCGAAGCGGAGTGTTTTGCCCGTCTCGGATTTTGCTATGAAACCGGTTATGTAAAAATCGATATTCAAAAAGCAATCGAGTATTACGCCAAAGCTTCCGATTTGGGTGTCGCAGCAGCGGCAAGATCTCTCGGCGAATTGTATTATTTCAATACGCCGATTGAAGATTCCGAGATCGAAAACGTCAAAAACGCGCTGAAATATTACGAGCGCGCGTTTTATCTGGGCGACGTTAATATCGCAAAAAAGATAGGCTTTATCTACTTAAACAATGAAGAGCTGAAAGACGTTCACAAAGCCATAGAGTGGTACGAAAAGGGATTGAGCCTCGGCGACTATTCCCTTAACTTCGACTTGGCGTACGTGTATCTCAACGACAGATTCATTCCGCACGATTACAAAAAAGGTTTGGCATACCTTTCGGACGGCGTGAAACACAACGATCCCGAAAGTTTGTATTTGAACGCTCGCATTTACGAGGAAGGTTGGTACGGAATAGAACCCGACGAGAAAACGTACGTCAAATACCTCAAAAAGGCGGCGGCTCTCGAACAAGACGACGCTTTGCTCGATTTGGGCTACTACTATTACAAAAAAGGCAAGTTTGACGACGCGCTCGACTGCTTTGCGCTGTGCGAACTCGATTACGTAGGCGTATACTGGTGTATTGCGACCATTTACGAAAACGAAAAACAAGATTATCAAAACGCGCTGTTCTATTATCGAATGGCGGCGGAAGAAGACTTCCCCGACGCACTCGAAAGGTTGGCGGAAGCGTATCTCGGCGACGAACTCGGACTCGAAAGGAACGAGGCAACCGCCCTCAAACTGTTCAAGAAAGCCGCAAAACTCGGCAACGCCGCCGCGCAGTATAATCTCGGTATGGCGTACGCGTGCGGATATTACGGCTTGACGCCCGACAAGGAAAAGGCAGTATTTTGGCTCAAAAAGAGCGCGAAAGGCGAAAATCCTATGGCGTGCGTGCAAATGGGACTTTACAACCTCTACACCGTCAAAACGGACAAGGCGTGCAAGAAAGCGTTTGAGTATTTCCAAAACGCGTACTATCTCGGCGAGGAAGAAGCGGTGATAAATCTCGGACTTTGCTATCTGCAAGGCAAAGGCGTGGAAAAAAATCCGAAAGAAGCGGTAAAGTGCTTTACGGAAGCGGTGAAAAGGACAAATTCGGGCGTTGCGTACTACAATCTCGGTTTGTGCTACGAAAACGGCTTCGGCGTGAGAAAGGACTATAAAAAAGCAATCGAAGCGTACGGCAAAGCGGTTGAAAACGGCGAAAGCGCAGGACTTGTCGCAATCAAAAATCTTTACCTCAAAACTAATGGAAGCACAGAGAAAAAAGACTAAAAAAAATATAAATTTTATAAAGAAAAAGGCGTGCTTTTCGCACGCTTTTTGCATTGTTTTTTTATGGTATTTTTACCGTTCTTTGCTTGATTATCTGTTGAGAATCATATTTCTGATGTCCGCAACCGTGACTTTGATACGAGGATTCGATTTGATTTCCTCGCTGATTTTGTCGCGAGCGTGGATAACCGTCGTATGATCTCTGCCCCCGAACATCTCGCCGATTTGCACGAGCGGCATAGGCAACAGTTCGGTGATAAGATAGATTGCGATCATTCTCGGTTCGACGATGTTTTTGGTTTTCTTTTTGGATATGATGTCCGCAGACGAAATCTTGAAGTACTTGCAAACCGCGTCCACGATTCCGCTTGCGTCGATTGTGTCGTTCTTTTCCTCGATAAATCCGCCGATTGCCTCTTTTGCAACTTCGATTGTGCAAACCGAACTGTTGGTGAGAGAACTGTAAAAAATAACGCGGTTGAGCAAGCCTTCCATTTCTCTGATGTTGGACGGCGCGATTTCGGCAATGAACTCGGCAACGTCGTCTTTAAGCACGAATTTGGATTGAGCGGCTTTGTTTTTGAGGATTGCAACTCTCGTTTCGGTGTCGGGAACTTGAATATCTACGGTAAGTCCGCAACCGAAGCGCGTACGCAGTCTGTCCGAAAGCGTCGTAAGGTCTTTCGGCGCGCGGTCGGACGTCAAAATAATCTGCTTGTTGTCTTGATAAAGGTCGTTGAAAATGTGGAAAAACGCCTCTTGCGTCGCTTCCTTGCCTATCAAAAACTGCACGTCGTCCACCATAAGCACGTCGCAAGAGCGGTATTTTTCTCTGAACTTGTTGTTTTCCTCGTTGGACTTGTTGCGTATTACGTTGATAAGTTCGCTAACGAGCGCTTCCGCGCTGACGTAAAGAACGTTTACGTTCTTTTTGTACTTGAAAAGATAGTTGCCTATCGCGTGCAAAAGGTGAGTTTTGCCAAGACCTACGCCCGAGTAGATAAACAACGGATTGAAAGTCGTGCCGGGGTTTTCGGCTATGGTTTTGCAAGCGGCGAGCGCGTACGAGTTGGATTTGCCCTCGACGAAGTTTTCAAAAGTGTACTTCTCTTGGAACGGGCATTTCTTTTTGCCCTTTTCTTCGGGTGTAAAGTTGGTGACGAAGCCTTGATCTTCGATAAAGACCGTTTGTTTGTTCAGATATTCCGCTTTTTTGTCGGGGGTGATAATGATAACGTCGGTGATTTGAGGATTGTGAGAAGACACAACCTCTTTGATTGCGTCGCGATACCTCGAATCTATAGTCTTTTTTGCGTTTGCGGAAATGGTCGCAAGCACGATTGCGTTGTCTACAAAGCACACCGGCTCTAATTTGTCAATCCACACCTCGAAACTTATCGCTTGTATGGAAATGGACAAATCGTTTTTTGCGTCTTCCCAAAATTCTTCTATATTAATCATAGAATCGATTATACCAAAATCGAAAACTTTTTCAAGCAAAAAATCCGAAAAGAAAACTTAAACACAAGATGTTGAAAAAAAATCCCGCTCGGGTTATACTTGTTGTGTATGAAAATTCTTTCGCTGGAACTCAAAAATTTCAGAAATTATCCCTACGCCCTCGTTGACTTCGACGACGGGTTGAACGTCCTTTTCGGAAAAAATGCCAGCGGAAAAACCAATATGCTCGAAAGCGTGTATCTTTGCTCGGTTTTCCATTCCCCTCGCACAACCAAAGATAAGGAAATGATTTTGCTCGGACAAAGCAAGGCGCAAGTGAAACTCAACATCGAAAAGAGATTCAGAAAGCACACGATTTGCTTGCAAATCGACGAGCAAGGCAAAAAGAAAGTCGCAGTGGACGGCATACCCGTAAATCGTGCGGGCGAACTGCTCGGCATACTCGGCGTGGTGTTCTTTTCCCCCGACGAAATGAAACTCGTCAAGGAATCGCCGTCCGAAAGACGTCGCTTTTTGGACGTTGGGCTTTCGCAACAACAAAAGGCGTATTTCCTCGCCCTTCAACGCTACAACAAAACCCTCAAACAAAAAAACAATCTTCTCAAAGAATACAGATTCAATCCGAACGTGGACGATATGCTCGACGTGTGGGATACGGGTCTCGCAAGAGAAGGCGCGATTATCATTGAAAAGCGTATGGAATATATCGCAACTCTCAACGACGCGGCGGGAAAATTCCATAACGCGTTGAGCAGCGAAAAAGAAACGCTCACCCTCTCGTATGAAAGCGGCTCGAAAACCGACGTGCAAAAGGATTTGCAAGAGGAACTTTACAAAGCCATAGTCGCGGCAAGGCAAAAGGACAAGGAACTCGGATTCAGCACGGTAGGTCCGCACCGCGACGATATAAAAATCGAGATAAACGGCAAAGACAGCCGCAAGTTCGCCTCGCAAGGACAACAACGCACCATTGCGCTTGCAATGAAACTCGGCGAAGTGGTAATCTACAAAAACGAGATAGGCGAGCCGCCCGTACTTCTTCTCGACGACGTGCTTTCCGAACTCGACAACACACGCCAAACGTTGCTTTTGGAAATGACCAAAGGTTTTCAAACGATACTCACCTGCACCGAATATACGTTGCCGAATAAGGCAAAGAAGATAAGAATAAACGAAGGAACGGTTTTAGAAAATTAATAATTAATAATGAATAATTAATAATTGAGGAAGGCAAAGCCTTAATCCGAAACGCTCGTTAGAAGGTTGCTCGTACACTGAATGTGAAATTTCGAAGACGAGATGAAACCGCCGTCCGCGAACTTGCAGAGCGGACTTATATCGCTCACTCGTTCGAAGCGTTCTTATACAACTACTCTGCCCTTTCAAAGACGGAACGCGAGCCGCAAGGCGGCGAGAAAGCGAACGCCGAGCTTGACGGATAGTACAAGCGACTGCGCCGTTTGGGTGCGTAGCTGGCGCACAAAGCGCAGTGGCATAAATAGAGAAATGCCCCTATCTATGCGAGCGCTGAGTGTTGCCCCACGCGAAGCGGACGCCGTGGGTTCCCTCAAATTTATGCAGAGGGGGAACGGCGGTAGGGGAAACACGTGAGGAAGGGGGAAGTTTTATTTAAGAGAAAACAAAACACGCACTTTATGTGCGTGTTTTTTGATTGTTAAAATGCTTTTTTTTGCAAATTACAGTTTATCGTTGTACTTCAAGATTTGCACGAGAGCGTAGATTCTGTCAAGGTCGTCCTTGTTGAAATAGTCAATCGTGATTCTGCCCTTTTGGTCGTTGCCGACAAGTTTGACTTTCGTTGCGAAAATGCGTTTCATATCGCCAACAAACTCTTTGAGTTCGAGAGGCAACGCTTTGGTATCTCTCGGGCCGGACGGAATGGCTTTTCTCGTGAAGTACAGACGGACGCGGTTTTCGAGGTCGCGTACGGAAAGTTTGTTGTCGCACGCTTGATTTGCGAGCGTCACGAGATAGTCCTTGTCGTCTATGGATATGAGCGTTCTGGCGTGGCCGGGGGAAAGTTTGCCCTCTCTCACGAGCGCGGTCACTTCGTCGGGAAGTTGCAAGAGGCGAAGCGTGTTGGTGACGTACGGACGAGATTTGCCGATACGAACCGCCACTTCCTCTTGGGTGAGTCCGTGATTGTCCATAAGTTCGCGCATACCCTCTGCCGCTTCGATTGCGTTGAGGTCCTCGCGGTGCAAGTTTTCGATGAGCGAAATTTCTTGGATTTGTTGCGGCGTGAATTCGCGTATGATAGCGGGTACTTTTTTGAGACCTGCAAGCAAACTCGCTCTGAAACGACGCTCGCCCGCGATGATGAGGTATCTGCCGCCGTCCGTCTTGACCAAAAGCAAGGGCTGCAATACGCCGTACGTCGCAATGGACGTCGCCATCTCTCTCAAACTGTCCTCGTCAAACGTTTTTCTCGGCTGATTCGGGTTGCGGTCGATGAGCGTAATGTCAATTTCCTGTGCCTGAATGTCATCGGCAATATCGACTTTGACGTTTTCTTCATTGTCGTTGAAAAGAGCATTGAAACCTTTTGTTCCGAGGCCGCTTTTTGTGTTTGCCATAATTCACTCCTTAAATTTCGATATATATTCTTTTGCAAGTTTTTCGTATGCGATTGCGCCGCTGCACCGACGGTCGAACTCGATTATCGGTTGTCCGAAACTCGGCGATTCGGCAAGGCGTACGTTTTGAGGTATAACCGTTTCAAAAACCTTGTCTTTGAACGTTTCCCGCACGTTCTGCTCGACTTCCCTCGACAGTTTTGTCTGTCTGAACATCGTGAGAAGGATTCCGTAAAGCCGCAAACTCTCGTTCGAGTGCTTTTTGACGAGCCTCACGGTGTTGAGCAGTTGATTGAGCCCTTCGAGCGCGAAGTATTCGCATTGAAGGGGCACGATAACGCCGTCAGACGCGCTCAGAGCGTTTATAAGCGTCAAATTTATGCTCGGCGCGCAATCTATGAACACGAGGTCGTATTTGTCTTTCACGGGGTCGAGAGCCGTTTTGAGAACGTAATCCCGATTCTTTGCGTTTGCGATTTCCAGTTCCGCACCGGCAAGGTCGCGCGAAGACGGAATGAAATCCGCATATCTGCCCTTCCTTACGCAAGAGGTTGCGTCGCCTTCGAGCAGAGCGTCGTATATCGAATTTTCGATTTTTTTGTCGAAGACCCCCATCGCGCTCGTCGCGTTGGCTTGCGGGTCGAAGTCAACGAGCAAAGTTTTGTATCCCAAAGAGGCAACGAAGCAGGCGAGATTCACGCACGAAGTCGTCTTGCCCACGCCCCCTTTCTGATTGGAAAACGATACGACTTGCGCCATAAAATTAATATAGCATACAATGAAAAATTTTTCAACGACGTTTCACAAATAGTTTCACATAAAATATTTTTTGACAAAAAATTACGGTTTTTAACGTGAAAAAACGGGCGCAATTTGCGCCCGATTTTATATTGTTTTCGTATGAGTTTTTCATATGAGGTTTTTTGTAAGTGTCGTTTTTTCAATTCGATTTTTCCGTCGTCGGTTGAGAAATCGCCTTACAGCGGTTTTTTCTTGATTACGCCGTACTGACGAGGATATTGTTTCGGGGTGGGCGCGGTCTTTTCAAAGACCAGAAGCGCGCGCTTTTCACCGTTCGCCAAAGTGAGAGATTTGGTTTCGATATGCTTTGCGTTGAGCGTTTTTTCGGCGTTTTTGGAGGTTTCGAGTTCGCTTTCGTCGGTTTTGTAGGCGATAAATTTGCCCCCGACTTTCAAAAACGGCATTGCAAGTTCCAAAAGTATGCGCAACGACGACACCGCTCTTGCCGTGACGTAATCGAACGTGCCGAACAATTCCTTTTCGTCCTCTGCCCTCGCGCTTATCGTTTTGAGATTTTTGACGTCGAGAGTTTTTGCCGCAGACGAAAGGAACGTTATTTTTTTTGCGGTGGAATCGAGCGCGGTGACGGATACGTCCTCTCTTGCAATCGCTATGGGCATACTCGGAAAGCCTGCGCCCGCGCCGATGTCGAGAAGTTTTGCGCCGCTCGTCAAAAGCGACGCGCCTGCAAGCGAGTCTTGTATATGCTTCACCGCAAAATCCTTATCTTCGGTGATTGCGGTGAGATTGAACGCCTTGTTGCTCTCGACGACCGCCTCTTGATAGCCGCACAGTTTTTCGAGTTGCGACGGGGTGAGGTCTACGCCGATTTGCTTTGCGCATTCGTTGAGATATGCCTTGTCCATAAAAAACCTCTTTTTCTCAATATATCATTTTTTCTTCGGATTTTCAACGATATAACGCCGTTTTTCAAAAGCGCGATAAATCAATAAAAAAACAATAAAATTTCAATAGTTTTTGCAAATATTGAACTTGCGGAAAAAACGTGCTAAAATATATAAAATAAAATTTTTGAGGCGCAGTATGAGAATTGCAATCATAACGGCTATGGCGGAAGAAACTCTGCCAATCTTCAAGAAACTCGGCAACGTCGTGGCGCAAAACACCATATCGGGCGTTGCGATAAGCCAAATCGAATACGACGGCGATACGATATACCTCGCAACGTCGGGCGTGGGCGAAATCAAAGCGGCTCTTGCCGTTCAACTTCTCGTCGATTTGTTCGACGTGGAAGCGGTGCTTAACTTCGGCTTCGTCGGCGCGATAAACAAGAATCTCGAACTTTGCGAACTGGTCGTGCCGAGACGCGTCGTGCATTATCAATTTGACGTCACGGGCGTTGATACGGACAGAAGCGTCGGACAGTACAGCGGTATGCGCGACAATTATTTCTATCTTGACGAAAGTCTGATTCAAAACACCCTCGCAAACATCGGCAAGCAAATGAAACTCGTTACCGTTGCAAGCGGCGACGTGTTTGTGACGAGCAGCGAGGATAAACACCGCCTCGCAAAAGAGTTCGGCGCGGATATTTGCGAAATGGAACTTGCGGGCATAGCGATTGCGTGCGAGAGAAACAACGTTCCGCTTTTCTCGGTCAAAGTGGTGAGCGACAAAGCGGACGAGAGCGCAAACGTGAGTTTCCTCTCTATCGTGGAAAAAGGCGTTGCGGGATACGAGAAGATTCTTCCCGAAATCCTAAAGGCGGTCAAGGACGGTGCAACCGCACTTCCGCCCGTCAAGCACGAAAAAGCGTAATCTCGCAAGATTGTAAAAACAAACCGAAGATAACGAAAGCGCGCAATAAACGGCGTAAAGATATTGCGGACAGAATAAAGCCGATTAGACATTTTGTGTAGTTGGCTTTATCAATAAAACCGCAGCCAAATACCGTAATTCGATAAAAGATATGATGGTTTACAAGTAAACTATTATATCTTTTTACATATTATACGCGCTTCTACCCTATTTGTTCGGCACGGTCGCTTTATTTTTCAATATGCCGAGCGTATATAATTAGACTAATGACGACAACGCGAATATCGTATTGTTTTCAATCGTGACAGAATAAAAAGGCACGGGGATTATTTATGATTGTTTCACGTGTAACGTATAGAAAATAAAAAACCGCTTTTCTATTTTTTAATTTGAAAGCGGTAAGACTTTTGATTGTTGGCGAAATGCTTTTGTAAATAAGACTAGTGCAAGGTTTTGCATTATTTGTCGCACCAAACGTAATTGCTTATGGGGTTGTATTCGAGAGAGTCGGCGTTGTATTCCCCTTCCGATTCGCCTAAAGTCGAGAACGTTCCGTTCGGCACGTAGTTTGTGCAATAATAACCGACTTTGTTCCGATTTGAAAAGTCGTATTGCTCATATACGATTTGACTGTCGTTTGATATATATTCTTCGATGATGTTTTCACCGTCGTATTCGGTGACAATCACGTAATAGCCGACTGCTTTTTCGTGGTTTTCAAAATATGGGAAAAGGTAGCGACGGTTGCCGTCGTAATGTGCAATATAAACGACGTCTATTTCGTTGTGCCCGCCGACGATACAATCTATCCTTTTTACTTTGCCGTTTTCTTTATAAAACTTGTTGTAATATTTGCAGTTCGGACTTATAGATTGCGATTCTTTAACGTTGTAGGTTTTCATTTCGGCAAGACCTGCGATTCCGCTTTTCATTCCCATCAGATTTCTTTTCTTTGTACAAACGTACGTCACGTCGGCGGTTTGTGTGTCGGAAAAATCGCAGACGAAATCGTTAAACTTTTTCTGCGTTTTGATTATCAAGTTTTTTAAGTATTCCTTCGAGGGTTTGTCCATAATGATTCCTATATTCCGAAATAGCGTCCTACGATTATTGTATCATTGCGTTCTATAAAAATCAACGACGATTTATTTGATAATCGAAATATTGCACATACTACAATCGGGACATAATGAGAAACCCCAAGCAAAAGTCTATCGAAAAAATATCTGAAAATGCGGCGGATTTATCGAGGGGGAAACGACAGTGTTTACAGAAGTCTGCCGTTGTCGTTCCATTCGCCGTACATAACGCCCTTTTTGGTGTTCTCGATAAATTTGTTTAACCGAGCGGCAAAAACGTCGGGTTGATTCTTTTTGATTTGTATGGTGTCTATGCGAACTCTCTTGTATAAAGACGGAAAGTTTTGAAAGTTTGTCCAAACGTCGACGTCGGATTGCAACGCCGCAAGAATATCTTTGTCGATTACAAAACCGTCGCCTGACATATCCGGCAAAACCGCTCGTCCGCTGTCGGTCATACGCCCCAAACGTTCCATTCTGCGACAGCGTTCTTTGTTAAGTTCAGACCATTTGCTGTTTTTACTGCGCGGCGTAAAGCGTTGGATTGTAGTTCCGTCGTCGAGTTTTTTCGTTGTGCTGTCAATCCAACCGAAACACATCGCTTCTTCAACCGCGTCGATATACCAAAAAATGTCGCTTCCGATTGGGCGACCGCGCTTAACCACGAGCCAACATTCTTTTTCGGTCGAGTGGTTGTTTTCAAGCCATAATCTAAATTCGTCACGATTTTTTGCGTTAAGTAGGTTGGAATACGTCATTTTTTCTTATATTGGTTTGGATTAATCTTGCTTTTTTGTCGTGCAAATTATCGCAAGTTATTTGCGATTCGTTACCGTGTGATAATACTAACACGAAATCGAATTATAAGCAACGGGTGTGGCGATTATACGCAATATTCTATAATTGTTTCACGTGTAACAATCAGAAAAATGCGGCTACAATGCCACTAAACAGTAGTAAAAGAGCGGTTTTGAAATTTTTGGAAAATTCGAGAATGTGGATAACCGTAAAACAACGTTCCGCAATGACAAACGGCAACGTTCGATGTGGCTGATATATGGCTTTTGGAAGCGAGTGAGGTGTTGCGGATGCGGTGGCATTTCGATGGTTCGAGCGGGTGGTATGAATGGTTGTGGGTGTGTGTAAATCAACCTCGATTTGTGCGATATTTCGGTGTTTTGCATACGATAATTTGAGGGTAAAACGGGACGAAAATGCCGATATTTACGCGCGATTTTAGGGTCAAAACGAGGATATTTTATG
>CAKQLT010000019.1:0-21365 GCA_934254715.1 uncultured Clostridia bacterium
GAATACGCCCACAGCCATACGATTCATATACTCGTGCTTTCTGTTTTTGACTGTGTTGTACGCGCGCTGAACGGGAATGATTCTCTCGACGACCGATGTTCCGAAGAAGTTTGTGAGATTGTCGATACAAGTCATTTTCGCAAACGGATAGCCGCGCTGTCCGTCCTCGCCGTTGAGGTAAGGCATATCCCCTCTGAAAATGAGCGTATCGCCTGCGACTATGGTTAGTCTGCCGTTTGGACGCTCGCTCGTGGGCTTTTCGTACTTTTCTATTACCACGACCGCGTTTTCCTTTTTCTCGCTGACGATTTTCGGAATGGAAGCGGTATAACCCAAACCGCCGCCGACGTCGGCGTTATCGAAAGAAAACACGTTGACGTCGCCGCCCTTGACTTCCTTTCCCCAAATGCTCTTTACTTCTTGTTCGGTGAGCACTTTTGCGTGGATAATCGAGGATTGTTTGTCGATGTCGGTTATTGCAATATCTTCGGGAAAAATCTCGAAAGGCGGACAAAGCGCGATAGTCACGTCGCCCTCTTTGATTTTTCCTTCTGCGTCGAGCGAGTGACCCTTTTGAGCGTCCCAAGTGATTTTGAAAAACGCGCTGCCCGTAATCTCGCTCCAAGTATTCGCAAGTGCCAGTTGCGAGGAAAAGTCGTTTTCCTTGCACACGGCGTCGATAAGTTTCGACGCAAGCGCGGCGGACGCAACGTCGTCGTCATCTGCGGTTGCGGGGCGCACCTGCGCTTTTGCCTTGACTCTGCCGAGTTTTGCGAGCCTCGTTTCGAGGATAGGCGCGATGTGGTTGAACACTTCTCTTTCTTGCCAAAAGTATTCTTTTCCGCTTTCCTCGATGTCGCCTTTCGACGAGATTTGTGCAAACTGATTGCCGACGACGAAATTCATATTGAGTCGCCAGTTGAGTTCCACCGCGCGTCTTGCTTCCTGTCTTTTTTTGAAATCGGCGGTGACGTCCGCAACGATTCTTTCTTCTTTTTCAGACATAAAAATCTCCTTCATTTTGCTATAAAAAAGCGACCCTCTCGCCTTTACGAAAAAGGACGAAAAAAGTCGTTTTTATCGTTTTATATTCGAGCGCAAACTTTTGCGCCGTTTACATTTTTCAAATCGCTCGTTTGCGTTTTGCTATGCAAGCCCCCTTAAACGCTCGCTTTATACGCATACGCAAACCGTTTTACACGCGATTGCTTCTATATGTGTTTATTCTCACGTCGAAACGCAAACCGCTGTATGCGTTTTATTCGTTGCAAACTATTTCGTTTGCGTTTCTTTTTTCAGTTCGTCTTTGATTTTATCTATGAGTTTTTGCTTTTCGTTTTCGAGTTCCTCGTCGCTCATAGAGGCGGCGTTTTGCTCGCCCGCAATATCCATATATGCTTTGAGCGCGCTTGCGTCGGGCGGACAGTATTTTCTGACGACTTTCTTTTTGGTCAGCACGAACTCGCCGTCCTCTTTGACCGAGTATTCCTCTTGAACTTCGTTGTATCTGTAACCCTTTGCGCGTTTAAGCAAGGATTTCATCAATTCGACTTCCACGTTCTTTCCCTCCTATAATCTCTCATAAGTCTTTCTTTGTCGGTCTGTATAATCGATTTCGGCGGTTTGAGCGGCTTTGCGGGCGAGGGTTGCGACATAACGAAATATCTCAATTCGTCCAAAGCGTGATCGTCGATTTTCTTCGGTCTGTCGTTTGAGCCCCACCAGTAGCCTTTCAGTTCTCTGATGAGATTCACGCAGTTTTTGAAAATGAATATTTTTGGCGGTCTTTGCTCGAACAACGACTTTATACGCTGTATTCCGCTGTATAAATCCTTGTTTACGTTGGTATTGACCAAAATACCCTTTTCGCAAAACAACTCTGCGACGCTCTTTTGCGAAGCGAGAGTCCTTTGATTCGCCGCGCTGTCGATGAGTGCGCGAAGCCGCCCTTTCTCGTCTCTTTTCCAGCCGAGGCGGTTTGCAATCTCGAAGATTTTTGCGACGTGTCTGTCAATGGACTGCCCCGCCTCGAAATGCTCTGCCACGACGTATATATTTCCGTCAAAGTCCACCGCGTAAAAGTGGCAACTCGTGGGGTTGGTAAGTCCGGGGTCGATTGATATGTCGCACTGCCATTCTTTGGGTATATCGAAGGGTTCTATGACGTGTACGTTTTGGTCGAACTCGGGATACACCAGTCCTTCCGCCGTCGAGAATTTTCCGAATCTTCTCGACAGTTGGTCTTGCTTTGAGACGGTGCTTTCCATAGCCTTAATCTCGCCTTTGTCGAGGTACGGATTGTCGTTCCATTCCATATACTCGCACCACACTTCGGGATTTTCGCTCGTATTCAATTCAATCTCGTCGTACACCCACGTCAAGCCTTTGAGCGGCGTCATCGTGCCGAAAATATCCCCTTTTCTGTCGAACACTCTCATACGGCACTCGTCGTAAATATCTTTGGGCGGTTCTTCGTCGAACCACACGAAATCGAGGGACGCGCCTTGAAACTTCTCTCGTCCTTGGTCGCAGGATTTGAAGCCGATTTTGCTCGTGCCGCCGAAAGCGTTTTTCACCACGATATAGTCGATAACGCCGTACTCGGGCGAACCCTTTTTGCCTTCGAGCATAACGATGTCCTCGATATATCTCGGCGCGAGGTATTTAAGCACCTTCGCTTGCGCGACGTCGCGCTGCACTTGTTGCGAAAGGCTCACCACCCAGCCGAACACGTTATCGCGGTTTTGGCGAAAAGGGTGAATCCCCCTTGCAAGCCAAACGCATTCCACCGCGCCGCATTCCGTCTTTCCCGAGCGGTTTCCCCCGAAAACCCATCTGTTTCTTTTTTGCGAGCGGTGGAATGCCATCTGCTTTTCGTGTACGAAGTCCTTGTTGTAATTTGCAAGAGCGTCGCGCTTTCTCGAATCTATTTCTTTTTGGATTTGTATAAGTTTCAACACGTCTTTATCGTCTTTCATACGCAAAGCATACCTCTCGACTTTGCGAAAAACAAACAATTATGTCACTATATTTTCGCGTTTGCGACAAAAAAAGCGGTGAAAAGTTGTACTTAAAGACTTTCAATTTGTCAAAGATTATAGTATTATAAGCGTATGGAAAAAAGGTGTGCGAAAATTTTATCCAAAAGAATCCTATCCGCGCTTGCATTGATTTTGGCGAGCGTCGCGCTTTCGGTATGCGTACTTATGGGCATACTTCTGCCCTACAAGATAGCGTACGCCGATTCCACGCAAGAGGTGTTGGTTGCGCCGGTATCCAATCTCGAAGGCAACGCATACGCCGTCGCTTCCACTTTGGAACTTACGAGCGGCGACGACACTTTTTTGATTCCCGAAAGTTATTATATAAGCGAAATCAGCCCAAAAGCCGCCGTTCCGCAATACTATCAAGTCAAATATTGCGGTATGAGTTTCTATTTTAAGGCGGAAAGCCGTCCGCAAACGTCAACCGTAACCTTTTCCGACGGCGTTTCTTTGTCCCCCGACGTACGACTTACGTTAACTGCGGAATCTCTGTCTCTTTCGGGCATTGAAATAACGAGCGATTATACGATTAAATTCTTGGGTTATCACCCGACGGACGCGACGCAAATTTACGTCGTTGCAATGTTCGACGGTTCGACTTATTGCGGATTCGCTTCTCGCGATTCTTTTGAGGAATTTACCGTTCCTTATCACCCGATTGCGCAAGCGGAACGCGACAGACTGATTGCGAGCAAGCCCGAACCCGATCCCGACAAGGGCGACATAATCCCCAACACGTCGCTTGCGCTTCGCATAGTGCTTATCATAGGCATAGCAGTGCCTGCGATTATCATTGCGATTTTGCTTTTCAAGCCCTCTAAAAACGACCGTTCGCAAGGCAAGAGCGTAATGCGAAAAGAACGCGGAAGAAACGAGTTCGACTACGATTCCACACGCACCTATCGCGAGGGCGATCGTTACGATTCGCGTTACGATTCACGCTACGATTCGATGCGTTCCGATCCCCGTTACGACTCGCAAGACGACTACGATCAAAGACGTGATCCTCGCTACGATTCCCGCGACCGTTATCCCCGCGACGATTACAGAAGATAATAAAGACGAATTTGCACTATTGTGCAAAAAAACATAAACTATTGTGCAAAAATATAGCCACCGAATTTTCGGTGGCTATTTTCATATTTTGATTATAATTTGATATTATTTCGCTATAAAAGATTATTGAGCGGGCGTGCCGATTCCAACAACGCCGTCTACGGGCATTGCAAAGGCGATTCCGTGCGCGGGCGTATGCGTGCCTACGCTTCTGTAAAGCGCGTGCATAACGTCCTCTTTTATGTCCTCGCTCACGAGAATCATAATCATTTCTTTTTCGGGTTGGATTTGGATTTGGAACGCTTTTTCCGCCTCGATATTGGCAGTGCCTCTTGCGCTCATAACCGTACCGCCTCTTGCGCCCACTGCGCGAGCGGCGTCCATTGCCTCGTCGGCAAAACCGTTGTTGACTATACACACGATGACTTGATGTTGTTTATCGCTCATTGTTTTCCCCCTTCACAGTTTTGAGGTTATTGCTCAAAAATCCGTATGCGGCAACGCCTATCATACTCGAAAACGGCACGGTAAAGGCAATGCCTTTGCCCTTTCTTATAGTGTTGAATTTATTTTCAAGCGTAGCGAGAGCCTCTTTCGCTCTTTCTTGTTTAATTACGCTGAAAATTGCGGTTTTTGTTTGGTCGTTCCATTCCGAAAGGCTGAGCATTTCGGCGTTTGCCGTACCTCTTGCGCGAGCCGTCCATTGGAAGTTCACCTCGAAAGATGATTGCAAAAGGTCGGTGTAAAATTCCGCCTTGTTGTTGGGAACGATACTCACGAGCAACATAAGTTTGCCCGAATTTACCTTCGGCGCGGACGAGGCATTATTTCTTGCGGCTTTTATTTCCGCATTTTTGGCAGCCGCTTTTTTTGCGACTTTTTTGACTTTTTTCACGATTTTGTCAGCCATAATACCCCCTCACATAAAGTTGATGATTTGCTCGTCGTCGGCGTCGAGAATACGGCGCATAACGATTTTGTCTTTGACTTTCGCGCTTGCCACCGCTCTGAAGCCGAGAAGTTGGATTGTGATGAGCGGGGTCATCGCAACCATAGCGACGATACCGAAAGCGAGGTTGAGCACCTCTTGTTCGCCGCAAAGCACGGCGCACGCGCCGACTGCAAACGGCAAAATGAAACTCGACGTCAACGGACCGCTTGCAACGCCGCCCGAGTCGAATGCGATTGCGGTGTAAATCTTCGGCACGAAGAACGACAATCCGAGCGAAATGAGATACCCGGGAATCAGATAGTAAAGAAGCGAGAATCCGTAAATGATTCTTATGACGCTAAGACCGATTGACAATCCCACGCCAAGCGACAACGCAACGAGCATAGAGCGTTTGGACACTGCGCCGTTGGTGATTTGTTCGACTTGCTTGTTGAGGACGTGCACGGCAGGCTCGGCAAGAACGACAACGAAACCTATCACGAACGCAAATACGATGAGAAGCGGTTTCGAGAAGTTTGCGATTTCCGCGCCGAGTTTGAAGCCTATGGGCATAAATCCGACCTTTACGGACGTGAGGAACACCACGAGTCCGACGTAGGTATAAAGGATACCTATGCCGATTTGAAGCAATTTTTGTTTGGGAAGTTTGAGGACGGTCACTTGCAGTATCGCAAAGAACACGACGATAAGACCGAGCGCGATAAGAACTTCGAGGGCGACGCCGCCGAGAGCGGGCGCGAAGTTTGCGCCGAGATTTGCGTCAATCGAGTAGTCGGGAAGCGTAAAGGACATATCCCCTTTCGAGGCAAGCGACAGAGCCATAACCGCGAGCATAGGACCTATCGAGCAAAGCGCGATAAGACCGAAACTGTTTTCTTTTGCGTTGCGGCCGCCCGAGTTGAGCGCGACGCCCACGCCGAGAGCCATAATAAACGGCACGGTGATAGGACCCGTCGTAACGCCGCCCGAGTCGAACGCCATCGGCAAAAATACGCCTTTGCCCTTTTCAAACATAATCGCGGTCAAGGCAAAAAGCACCATATAGAAGAACAGAAGCAGCGAGGACAAATCCTTTCTGAAAACGATTTTCGAGATTGCGATAACCAAAAACAAGCCTACGCCCACGCCCACCGTAACGATAAGCACGGTGCTGTTCATAACCGCTTTGACTTGCTCTGCAAGCACGCTCAAATCGGGTTCTGCAACTGTGATAAGCACGCCCATAGCAAAGCCTACGCCGAGAAGCAGAGGCAGTTTTTTTGACTTCGTCAAACCTGCGCCGACCTGTTCGCCCATAGGCGTCATAGCAAGATCCGCGCCGACGTTGAACAACGCTATACCCAAAATGAGCATAATCGCCGACACGACGAACGTGACGATTTCTTTCGACGTAAAATCGGTGACGGGCGTAAGTGCGAAAATAAGCACGATAACGGCGACGGGAAGCACGGAAAACAATGATTCTTTCAACTTTGAAAGAGTGTTCATACCAATGCTTTTCGCCATAGATTTTTGCGCCATAAGGTCTTTTTGAATATGTACGTCGCTCTCTTTATCGTCCGAGCGTTTATGGAAAAATCCGTTAAATTTCTTTGAAGATTCGGCTGTTTTTTCGGTTCGTTTTTCGCCGTTTTCGACTTGTTCGCCCTGCTCTTTGCCGAGATTCTCGCTTGCGTTTTCCGCTTGATTTTCTTGATTGAGGTTTGCGTTTTCTTCGCAAGGCGCGCACTCGTTTTTTTCGATTTCCGTACGGTTTTCGACGAGATTTTCTTCGCCCAAAGCAAAAGCGACCGACTGCTCGGTGTCTTTTTCAAGTTCGCCTTGCTTTTCGTCCGCAAGCGTATTGCTTTGACCGTCAAAGAGCGTATTTTCCTCTTTTTCGGTTTGGTTTTGCGGATTCAACGTCATTTCGTCTTTTTCTTTTTCCATACGGTATTTTTTATAGATAAAATATATTCTTTTTCTTTTGCGGATATTATACGGATATTATTATGCCATAAAAACGCTTTGCTGTCAATGCGCCACACACAACCAAAACGATACCTAACACCCCTTAAATCTACATTAAAAACATACACTTGTATGAATATTTATTTTGAAAATCCCCCACATTCTCAAAACGCTTGACTTTTGAAAAATAAATTCTTATCTTTGGATATACTTGACGGAAACAAAGTTTCCGCGACGGTGGGCGCATATGAAAAAAATCACATTGGACAAGAATCAAACGGCGTTCTGGCTCAAACTGTTCGCCTTGATGGTGATACTCTCGTTTTTGAGGTCGTTTTCGGCATATCTGTTTATAAATCCCAACGGATTTGCACCGGGCGGCGTGGGCGGACTTGCCGCACTCATACACCTTGCGGCGGTGGACAGTCCCAACGCGACAGTCAGAATGTTGTCGAACAGTCTTTTCGACCCCGGTATTTTCACAATCATAATGAATATACCCCTCATCATCGCGGCGTTCAAAGTGCTTGACAGAAAATTTGCCGCTTGCACCACCGTATGCGTACTGCTTTTTTCGGGACTTATGTATATGTTCTCGGCGGTCGGTTGCCCACAATTCATCGCGGGCGACGATTACGGACTTATGCTCATTGCGGCAATCGCGGGCGGCGCGTGCGCGGGCGTATCGATGGGCTTTATGCTTCGTCAGGATTTGAGCATAGGCGGCACGGACATCATCGGCAAAATCATATACAACCACAACCCCGCCGCACACGCTCAATGGTGGATAACCGCTTGCGACTGCGTGGTTGCGATAATCTCGGGCTTTTTGGGAATATCCAAAATCAACGGTTCTATGGACGCAACGACGATACTCACGAGTTTGCTGTCCCCCGTTTTGTTCTCGTTCATAGCGTTGTTCACGCAATCCAAAGTTTGCGATATGGTCGAATCTGGCTTGCTTTCGTCGCTCGTGTTCACCATCATCACGGACAAGTCGGACGCAATCGCGCACGAACTTTCCATACAACTTCACAGAGGCGTCACGGTGTCCAAATCCGTCGGTTACTACACGGGCAAGGAACACAATATCATCATTTGCGTAACGTCCAAAAAGCAAGTCAACCGCGTCAAAGACATCGTCAAAGCGTGCGACCCTCAAGCGTTTATGTACATAACGCAAGCGGGCGAAGTTTCGGGCAAAGGCTTCACGGGCGGCAGAATTTTGAAGAAAGGCGAAGTCGAAAAAATAGATATGTCGGACATCATTCCGTCCGAACATCTCAACGACGCCGCCGTACAAACGGACGAAACGGAAGCGTAAAATCAAACGATACGTTTCGTTCTCGATAAATGGTTTTTCGACTTAAATCCCAAACGCAAAATTAAACGAAAAAAATAAACCAAACGATAAAAAACAGTCGCGCAAACGACTGTTTTTTTGATATTCGGTTTATATCTTTATTCGGTTTATATCTCGCAAAAAATTTTCTTGCTTTCTTTTCTATTCTCTGCCCTCGATTTTCAAATTGCGCTTAATCTCAAAATTCGGCGATTCGTTGCGGATTGTCGATAATTGTCTTTGCGCCCGCTTCAACGAGACGTTTTCTGCCTCTGAATCCCCAACTCACGCAAATGCACGGCAAATCTGCGTTCAACGCCGTTTGCACGTCCACTTCGCTGTCGCCTATGTACACGCACTTGCTTCTTTCGACTTTGAGCGTTTGGATAACCTTATTCACCGAGTCGGGATAAGGTTTTGCCCTCACGTCGTCGCGCTGTCCCACGACCGCGTCGAAAAGCCCGTCGAAATAGTCCTTTGCCAACTCTTGCACCGCGCTGTCCATTTTGTTCGACACGACGGCGCACTTTTTGCCGTTTGCTTTGAGCGTTTCGAGCAACTCGATTATGCCGTCGTACGGTTTCGTATGGTCGGCGCAATGGTAAAAATAATGTTGTTTGAACACGTCGAGCACTGCAAGCGCGGTCTTTTTATCCGTACCGCAAGGCACGCTTTGCTCGATAAGCCTCTTTACGCCGTTGCCCGTTCTATCCGCCACTTCGCTTGCCGAAAGACTCGGAAAATCGAACACGCCGAGCGCGTAATTTACGCTTATGGCAAGGTCTTGCAGCGTATCGAGGATTGTGCCGTCGAGGTCGAATATGTATAAGTCGTACTTCATTTTCAAACCGTTTTGTGCCGTATGCAAATCTTTCTTATGCCTTATGCAAATTTTGCTTTTACGCTTTACGCAAAGTTTGCGCCGTTATTTTTGAAAGAGTTTTTCTTTCATCATATATTGATTCATTTCTTCGAGGTTTTCGCCGTCGAACTTACGCGAGCGTTGCACTCTTGCGGGAATACCCGTCACGAGCGTGAAATCGTCCACGCTCTTTGTGACGATTGCGCCCGTACCGACGACCGCGCCCGTTCCGAGTTTCACCCCGGGAAGAATGGTCGCGTTGGTGTAAACCTTTGCGTACGCGCCTATTTCCACGCCGTTATACTCGCGTTGCATATGGTCGTGTTCGCTGTGCGAGTGGGTGAAAATCTTGACGTACTCGGTGAGCATAGCGAAGTCGCCCATTTTTACGCCGCCCTTCGTGTCGATATAGCAGCCCGCGTTCCAACTCACGTTGTCGCCGACTTCGAGACGATGACCGTAATTGAATCTGCAACCCTCGTTTGCCACGAACCCGTCGCCGCATTTTTTGAACAGTTTTTTCGCGATGATTTGTCTGAACGGCACGGCGAAATTGCAGTTTACGCCAAGCGGCACTCTGTCCACGCTATCCCACAAAATATGCAGATTGCGTTGCGCTTCGGTGTACGGGTCGATGTCGCCCATAGGCATATAATCGCCCCAAAGTCTGAACGACTTTATATCTTCCTCGGTGTAATCGTCGATACCGATAAGTTTCAATGCGCGCACGGCGTTTTTTGAATCCATACCGTCGGCAGCGAGTTGCTCAAATTGTTTCAATCTTTCGTCAATAGTCATAATTTCGCCTTTATACGTGCAAAACGAGCGCATAAAACCCGTTTCGTGTGATTTCAATAGTATTTTTCGTTTATTCGACGTCGAATTTGTATTCGGTCACCGCGCTGTAAGTCTTGCCTTTTTCGAGTTTTACGCTTTCAAAAGACGGCACGTTCTGCGCGTTGGGATAGCCCTGCGTTTCCATACAGAAAGCGGATTGATAACCGTAAACGCGCTTGCCTTGCAAACCTTCAAGGAAGTTGCCCGTGTAGAATTGCATACAAGGTCTGTCGGTGTAAACGCTCATTTTTATGCCGTTCTTTTCGCCCTTTGCGGTTGCGACTTTGCGGAAGCCCTCGCCGTTTAGAACGTAGTTGAAATCGTATCCTCTTGCGATTTTTAGCATATGCTCGTCCGCTTTAATATCCTTGCCTATCGTCTTTGGCGTTTTGAAATCAAACGCAGTGCCGACGATATTTCTCTTTTCGCCGTGAGGTATAAGTTCGTCGTCAACGGTCGTGAGATAGTCGGAATCGATAGTCACTTCGTGACCGAGTACGGTTTTGAAATCGCCGTCAAGGTTGAAGTATGCGTGATTTGTGAGCGAGCAAAGCGTATCGCCGTCCGCGCTCGCCTCGTACTTTAAGCAAAGCGCGTCGTCGTCGGAAAGCGAGTACGTCACCGAAACGGACAAGTTCGCGGGATAGCCTTCTTCGCCGTCTACGGACACTCTCGACATCTTCACGCCCACGCCGTCGATAATTTCGGCGTTCCACGTTCTCGAATCGAATCCGACCTTGCCGCCGTGCAAGTGGTTGTTTCCGTCGTTTTTGTAGAGGTCGTATTCCTTGCCGTCGAGATTGAATTTTGCGCCGCCGATACGATTGCACACTCTGCCTATGACGGCGTTGAAATAGGGATTGTCGCCCAAAAATCCGTCGGGCGTATCGAAGCCCGCAACGACGTCTACGAGGTTGCCGTTTTTGTCCTTTACGCACAAATTCGCAATGCGCGCGCCGTAGGTGATAACGACCGCGTACGCGCCGTTGGCGTTTTCGATTTTGTAACTTTCAATGCCTTTTTCGCTCTTTGCGAGATACGTGATTTTCATATTTTCGTCCTTATATTCGTCGGGAAAACCCCGAATTATTTGCTTGTTTTTTTAACTTTCGGCATAGTCAAAGCGTAACTCATATCCAACAACGCCTTGATTTCGTCCTCGTCCGCCTCGTCGAGCGCAACGCTTATCCAGTTTGCCTTGTTCATATGGTACGCGGGATAGATTCCGTCGTCGCGACAAAACGAGGATATTAGCGACGGCGCGCATTTGAGGTTCACCACGTCCGCGATTACGTCGTCTTTTCCGAGTCTGCGTTTTGAAATATCCATAACGAGCGCAAACCACTTTTTGCCGACGGGGTGACGGAATACGCCGAAATTCGGATTCGTTTGCCACGGATAATCCGCCTCTACGCCGTACGTGTCCAAAACGTGTTTTTCAAATTCTTTTCTCGTCATAATCGACTATTTTGCACCCCTTTTTATCTTTGCACTTCCACCAGAACGTCGTTTTCCACGTCGAGACCCTCGAGGGTGGATTCAAACAACTTGCCTTTGAGCGCGCGGGTTTTCGCATTGTCGAGAGAAGCGGTCGGGAAATACTTTCCGTCCTCGCACTTGACCGTCGCAAAGAAGGAATCGAACGTCCAGTACAGCGTTTGCATATGTATGTCGCCCATAAGTCCGTATTCCTCTTGCAAGCCTTTGAGGATTGTCCAAACGCCCGTGTCGTAGAGTTTTTTCTTGCACGCTTCTCTGCGCTCGGGTTCTTTTTCGAGGAACTGGTCGTACGCCATCGGCATACCGCAGTACACGTCCATAACGATATTTTCGGTGTCGGAAAGGTATTGCATAGCGTCCGCAATGACTTCGGTGCTCGACCTTCCGTTTATTTTCTCGCCGAGGTTTTCGATAGCCTCGCCCTTAATTCCGCCCAAAAGAGCCATAGTTATATCGCCGAGATAGGGGTCTGCATACGTCATACGCTTGGGCAGACAGTTTTTGCCGACTATGCCCTGCTCTGCCATTTTGGCAAGCAAGTACGCCGTCGCCGTCGAGGAATGTGCGCCGTAACTGTGCGAAATGAACGTTATATCGCCCGTATAGTCTTTGAAACAAGCGGCGTATTCCCTTGCAAAACGGCAAGCCACCGAGTGCGAATCGTCGTAGCCCATCCATATGTAATTGAAAAGCGCGGGCAACGATTGCGCGTGGTGCGAATAGTCGAGCGTGCACATATTGTAGCCTGCGGCAAGCACTTTTTGCGTAAATTCGGGGTTTTCGCAAATTTCGCCGTCTTCAAAAGTTTCGGTCATCCAGCCGTGGAAGAAAGCAACCGTCGGTTTTGACGGGTCGAAATAATCGCTTGATATATCTTGCGAATATCTTGCGTGCGAGCCGTCCGTCGCAAAGAAATACAAGCCTATGTCGCTTGACGTATCCACGGACAAATCCGTTTCCATTTTCACGCCGTCGTCTTTGCTCTCGTCGTTGCACGCGCAAAGCGCGAAACAAAGCGACAATACGCAAAGCACAGCCACTATGCAAACCACTGTTTTTCTCATACTTACCCCTTACAATCGAATGATATCGCCTATGGCGATGAAATCACTTCGTGATGAAATCGTGCAATTTTGCACGATGATATCCAAACTTCGTTTGGGTTATGGAATATTTGAATATTCCATATGTCATTCAGAGCGTTAGCGTGGGAATCAAGGCGAAGCCGCATTTCGCTACGCTGGATTGCCACGTCGCAACTTCGTTGCTCCTCCACAGTGATTGTGCGCATTTAGCGCAAGCCTACGGCTTTAATTTGCACAAGTGCAAATGCAATCACTCCAAAAATATCGTCGTTCGGAAACCCTTGCAAGCAAGTTTCCTCACTCGACATTGACGCAATGACAGTTGGTAGAATTCAAATATTCCTCAACTGCACACAAAGTGTGCAATTTCATTGTGACTGTTGTCACAATTTCACACGAGCGAAGCGAGTATTTAACCGTTGCGAAAGCAACGATTTCGTTGCAAAGAAAGTGAAATTCTTTCACTTTCTTTGCATCACGCACATTACTTCCACGTTGCTCGTTTGAGGGAACATATCGAACGGCGCGACCCTTTCGACGTCGTAACTTTGCGAGAGTATCTTCAAATCCCTTGCAAGCGTTTGCGGATTGCAACTGACGTAAACGATTTTGTCGATTTTCGCTTCTATCGCGCAATCGAGTACGCTCTTGTCGCAACCTTTTCTCGGCGGGTCGAGAACGAGCGCAACGGGTTTTCTTGCCGTCTTTTTTTCGCTTTCGCCGAGATAAAACGGCGAAGACTTGATTTCGTCGGGCAAATCCTCGTCTTGCGACTTCGTTTGCTCGCTTCCTTTTTCTATGGATTTGACGTATTCGAGCACGTCGCCGCACACGCACTTCACTCTTTTGTCAAGACCGAGCGATTTCATAAGCGCGTTTGCGTTGTCCACCGCGCTCGGCTCGATTTCGACCGAAGTGATGTTCGCGTCTTTAAGCCTCGTTGCGATTTGCGCCGTCAAAAGTCCCACGCCCGAATAAAATTCCAAAATATCGCCGTCGAAATTTGCAAGTTCTTTGCACACTTCGTCGTATATAGCGTCGCGCACGTCGTTGTTTACTTGCAAAAACGACATCGGCGAAACCACCGCGGCAAACGTGCCGAGATTTTGTTTTTTCTCTTTTCCGTACACGAGTTTGACTGATTTTCCGAAAATGACGTTTGTATTCTTTCTGTTTTCGCTGATATAAACGCAAACGCCCGAAAATTCTTTTTCGAGATTTTGACAAAGTTCGGCAAGTTTAGGCACTCTGTCCGAGTTTATGACGAGAGTCACCGACAGCGTATCGAGATTTCTCGCAACGACGTGGCGCAAAACGCCTTGTCCGCTCGTTTCGTCGTACACGCTGATATGATTGAAATTTGCCCAATCGGTGACGATTTGAATGAGTTTTGCCGCCCATTCGCCGTGCAGAGCGCACCACTTCATAGGCACGACCGAGTGCGTGCGCTTCTCGTAAAAGCCGAGAGTCACTCTGCCCGTCTTTCGCTTGTAGCCGAACGGAAGCGCGATTTTGTTGCGGTATTCCCAGTCGTTTAAGCGCACCACGTCCGCAACTTCCACGTCGAGACCGCCCGTCTTTTTGAGCGCGTTTTCGACGTTCGCTTTTTTGATTTTGAGTTGACACTCGCGCGTGACGTGTTGCAAATCGCAACCGCCGCAAGTGCCGAAATAAGTGCATTTGGGTTTAATGCGGTCGGCGGACGGTTTTTCCACTTCAATGAGGTCGGCAAAAGCGTAGTCCTTTTTTGCATAGCGAACGCGGGCGCGAACAATCTCGCCCTTCACGGCAAACGGCACGAAAACGGCGTACGAGCCGATTTTGACGATACCCTCGCCCTCGCTTGCAAAGTCGCAAACTTCGCCTTCTATCACGTCCCCGACAGCAACCGTCAGCACTCGATTTCCCCCTTCAACGCTTTTTTGTATTGCGTCATAAACATTTCTACTCTCTTAAATCCTTTGCTCATATCGACGCCCAAATCCTTTTCGAGCCTGAAATACCAGTTATAGAGCGCAAGAGCGTCCTTTCTTGCGGGTGCAAACGGGAATCTGAGCACGTAGCAATGGTCGGAACGGAAAAGGTTTTTGCCAACCGTATACTCGTTTTTAACGCCCGCTTTGGTGAGTGCGTCGCTCATACGTTTTGCCTCGCCGAGGCACAAAAAATCGGTCATACCGCCGCTGTTGTAACAAGGCGGAAGATTTGAATTGAGATAATTGTACGGGTCGGATTGCTTGTAGAATTGCCAGTTTCTGAACGCTTTTCTGCTCTTTTGACCCGAAACGTATCTCACGATAAGCGTGTTTGTGAGCGGAATGCGGTACATAACCTCGAAACTAAACGCGCCGCTTACGCAAATAAGCCCAGCGGGTTTCGTTTGCGTGGTCGGGATTTCGAGCGAGTTTGCGTATTCGTGGTCGGTTGCGGCAATTCCGAGGCACATCGTCAAATGTCCGCCCGACGAGTCGCCCGTGACGGTGATATTGTCTTTGTCGATTCCGAATCTTTCGGCGTTGTCGCAAAGGAAGTTGTATGCGTCAACGCAATCTTCGAGGTCTCTTGGGAAGAAAACTTCGGGGCAAAGTCTATGGTCGATAACCGCCACGACCGCGCCCATAGCCGCAAAACATCTCGCATAACCGTCGCGGCGCAAGCGATTGTGAATCATCCAGCCGCCCCCGGGAATATCCATAACGCACGGTGCTTTTTCGGCAATCGGGCGAGAGGGATAGTAGACGTCCATAACGAGTTGTTTGCCGTCTACGGTTTTGTATACTATATCTTTTTCGATTTTGATTTCGTCGTTAAAAGGCGTTTTGCCGTTCGGCACTGCCCTGTCTTCTTCAAAGAAATCGAAAATATCCGCCATTATCGGACGGCGAAGCATTCCGAAGTCTTTTCTGAACGATTTTTCAAGCCGTTTACTCTCTTTTTTGAGTGCTTTTTTGTCGGCTTTATATTGCGCTTTCAAGGCTTTTCTGCCCACGCGCATATCTTGAATGCTTGCGTTCTCGTTTTCCAAAAGCGCAACCATATCGTGAGCGAACTGTCTTTTGAGTCGTTTCTTATCGGTGCGGTAATTCGCTGCAAAATACTCGTATTGTTTCATAAAAAAATCCCTTATCTTTTTTAGTTATCGTTGCGAGCGCGCTCGCAACGATAACTTTTAGTTGTTTTTGTTTGTTTCCCAACAGAACTTTGTAAGTTTTTTTCGGGTGTGGGTGTCCCACCATTTCGTCATTGCGAGGCGCGACACAAGTCGCAACGCGGCAATCAAGGCGAAGCCGCATTTCGCTTCGCTGGATTCCCACGCTTCGCTCTGAATGACATATGGAAAATCCAAACCTTCCGCCTGCGCACGAAGTGCGCTTCACCAAGCAGATAATTTGGCGAAATTGCGGCTTGAATCTTTATCCGTGCCTGAACTGATAGCACAAATTCTCTGCGCGGTTAGTGATTGCGAGAACAAGTGCGGCTTTTGACAATCGCCACAAAAGTTTTCATTTCTATTTAGGGGATTCCCACGCTACGCTCTGAATGACGATGTGGTCGATTGACTTTGCCGCAACGCCGTTTGATCAAAGGCTCGCCGCCTTGCGGCTCGTGTTCCGTCTACGAAGTCGCACATTCCGTTTATAAGTAGGCTACGAATAAGTTTTCGTTTCGGGTGTGGGGCAATGCCCCACCCGCAATTATTAATTATTCATTATTAATTATTAATTCTCACGCGAATTTATTTGCCCGCATAGACCTTTTTAAGTCTTGCAAATCTCGGAAGACCGTTTTCGAGCGGTGCTTTCGCGTCGCCTTGAATGAGCGGAAGCGCGTATTTGACAAACTCGTCGCTCACGTACGTTCCGTCGTTGATTATCCACTCTGACGGCACTTTCTTTTCGGTGTTTGCGGCAAGTTCGAGAGGCATAAGCACGTTGGTGCAGACGTAGTTGCCGTCTTTGTCGGTGTCTCTCTTGAAGATGACCATTTTGTCCGTTTCGCCCTCGCACGCGCTCTTGACTGCGAATGCGCCCGCATTGAACGCTTCTTCGACGTCGTTTTCGGAAGCGAGGTGCGCGCCGCAACGTTGCATAAGGCTGAGTTCGATTCCTCTCGTCTTGAAGCCCGTCTTTTCCTTGATGACGTTTGCGAGAATGGAAGCAACGCCGCCCAGTTGAGCGTGACCGAAACTGTCTCTTGCCGCCGCCGCACCCACGCTTTCGCAAATGAGCGTGCCGTTTTTGTCGTGAATACCCTCGGAAACGACCGCAATGCACTTGTTGCCGTTCTTTACGCAAACCGCTTTTACGTCCTCGACGAATTTGTCAACGTCGAAGTCGGTTTCGGGCAAATAGATGAGGTCCGCGCCGAGACCGTTTACGGCTGCAAGAGCCGCGCTTGCGGTGAGCCAACCCGCGTGTCTGCCCATAGCCTCGATAATGCAAACCATCGGCGTGTCGTACACTTTTGCGTCGAGGTTGACTTCCATAATGGTGGTTGCGATATACTTTGCCGCGCTTGCGTAGCCGGGGCAATGGTCTGTGCCGTAGAGGTCGTTGTCGATGGTTTTGGGCACGCCGATGACGTTGCACTCGTAGCCGACGGATTGCAAGTACTTGCTGATTTTGTTGCAAGTGTCCATACTGTCGTTGCCGCCGTTGTAGAAGAAGTAGCGCACGTTATACTTTTTGAACACTTCGAGGATACGCTTGTAGTCGGTGTCGTCGACGGAAGCGTCTTTGAGTTTGTAACGCACCGAGCCGAGAGCGGACGACGGCGTGTATTTGAGCAATTCGAGTTCCTTGGGGTCTTCCTTGGACATATCGAAGAACTTTTCGTTGAGAAGACCGACGATACCGTGTTCGAGACCGTAAACCGCCGTGATGTTGCCTTGCTTCAAAGCCTCGGTGAAAACGCCTGCCGCGCTGCTGTTGATGACGGAAGTCGGACCGCCGCTTTGACCGAACATACAAGCACCTTTCAAATTTTTCATTTTTTCTCCTTATTTCCGCAATTAAGCGGTGAATGGTATATGATTTTTGTTTATTTTCTTTTGGTTATGCAACGTTTATCGTCGCAGTTTTTTCTATATGGTTATCTCGAAATGATTTGCGCGATTTCGTAGAGTTTCTCGTCAAATCCTTTCTTGCAAGCGAGCGCTTCGAGAACGGTCGTATCGAAGATTTCGCCGCCCTTTATGCCGATAACTCTGCCGCTTTGACCGCATTCGATGAGTTCCACCGCTCTGCACGCCATTTTTGCCGCGAGAACTCTGTCCTCAACCGTCGGATTGCCGCCTCTTTGCATCCACTTGAGAGCCATATGGTTGACGCGTCTGCCCGTTGCGTCGCTTATCTTTTGAGTGAGTTCGTCGGTGAGTTCGGTTTTGCCTTCCGCAAGCACGATGATAGCGGAAGATTTGCCTCTGTCGAATCCGTCCTTTATGGTTTTTGCAACCTCGTCGACGTCGGTGGGGACTTCGGGAACGATGACGTATTCCGCGCCGCCCGCAACCGCGCTGTTGAGAGCGATGTTTCCGCACTCTCTGCCCATAACTTCCAAAATCATAATTCTGTCGTGAGAAGTGATGGTGTCGCGAAGTTTCAAAATTGCGTCCACAACCGTGTTGCACGCCGTGTCGAAGCCTATCGTTGAGTCGGTGTAACCCATATCGTTGTCAATCGTGCCGGGGATACCGATAACGTTGAGCCTCGTTTGCTCGTGCATAGCCTCAACGCCTCTGAACGAACCGTCGCCGCCGATGACGATAAGGTTTTCGATGCCTTTGTCGAGAAGGTTGTTCACCGCCTTTTGCATAACTTCGGGGTCGATAAATTCGGGGCATCTGGACGAGCGCAAAATAGTGCCGCCCGCGTGAACGCAGTTAGACACGCTGGAATATTCCATTTTGAAGATTTCGTCGTTGACAAGACCTTTGTAGCCGTGTTTTACGCCGTACACCTCGAATCCGTGATTCAAGCCGTATCTTACGCAAGCGCGGACGCAAGCGTTCATACCGCTGGCGTCGCCGCCGCTCGTAAGCACTGCGAATTTCTTTGGTTTAGAATTTACTTTTGCCATAAGATTACCTCTTTGCAATAAAATTTTTATTTTGTTTTATTTCGGGTGTGGGCAACGCCCACCCTCGAATAAATGATTTCGCTTGTGTCGATGATATCCAAACTTCGTTTGGGTTACGAATATTTGAATCTTCCATATGTCATTCCGAGCGTTAGCGTGGGAATCAAGGCGAAGCCGCATTTCGCTACGCTGGATTGCCACGTCGCAACTTCGTTGCTTCTCGCAATGACAAATGGAAAAATATTTCAATATTCCGCAACTGCGGCAGAGCCGCAATTTCATTTGCGCAAAGCGCAAATTTCACTGTGCCGAAGGCACAATTTCACTGCACCGTAGGTGCAATATCGCTATGTGGAAATGAATTTCTTTTCCACATACTTCACTCTGCTCATTCCCAGTACGTCTTCGAGGCGAGAGAGCAAATCGGGGCAAATTTCCACTCGTTGCGAAAATTCCATAAGTTTGGACACGCCGTTTTGCTTGACTTGTGCTTGACAAGGCGTGTTACCGGGGTGCATTGCCAAAACGTCCGCAACCATATCCTTTTCAACGTTGTTGAACACCAACACGTACAATATGCCGTTGCTCTTTTTTGCCGTAGGCTCTGCGTGCTTGACTTCCGCGTCAGAGTTTTTCCAAAGCTCGAGTTTTTCGATGGATATTTTGGGTTCGCTCTCGTCGCGCAAATCGATTTTGCCCACCACTTTAAGCGGTGCGTCGGCAAGAAGCAACTCGCCGTACTTTTCGTATGCGCGCGGATACATCGAAAACGCAATCGAACCCGACCTGTCCTCTACTCTGCCGACGGCGAATTTTTGCTGTTTTGACGTGACTTTCTTTTCCGCCGACGACACGATACAACCGAATTTGACTTGCTTGTTTTCGAGGTTTTTGTCAACAACCATATTGACGTTGCCGTCCTCGTCCGCTTCCTCGACGAACAGCATACTCGTGTCGAAGTCGAACTCGTGCTTGTCGTCGCGATAGTCGTCGAGAGGGTGTCCCGAAAGGTACATTCCGAGCACCTCTTTTTCGTATTTGAGAATATCGGATTTCGGGTATTCTTCGGTTTCGGTATACTTGATTTCCTCGTCCTCGATGAGTTCGTCAAACAAGGACATCTGACCCGAAAGTTTGTTTTTCTTGTCGGCAAGGACGGTGTCCATAATGCGCTCGTAGGAAGCCATAAGCGTTGCTCTGGTCTTTCCGAAACTGTCGAGCGCGCCGCCCTTGATAAGGCTTTCTATCATACGCTTGTTCACTTGTCCCGCGCAACGGTCGAGGAAGTCGCGAATGTCTTTGAACGGACCGTTTTGCGCTCTCTCGCTCAAAACGTATTCCATAGCCTGCTCGCCCACGTTCTTTATGCCCATAAGACCGTAACGCACGTTTTCGCCCTCTATCGAGAAGTTCTTTTGCGAGCGGTTAATATCCGGCGAAAGGGTCTTGACGCCCGTTCTTCTCAGATAGTTCATATAGTGCTTCACTTCGTCGGCGTTGGTGATACGGTTGTTCACCACAGCCACGATAAAGTGCGTGGGATAATAGCATTTGAGATATGCGGTTTGATAAGTAAGGAACGTGTACGCCGCCGCGTGCGACTTGTTGAACGCGTAACTTGCAAACTTCAATATCTGGTCGAAAAGGTGGTTTGCGATTTCCTCGCTTACGCCGTTTGCAACCGCCCCCGGAACGTATTTGCCCGTCTTGTCGCCTTCGAGTTTGCCGCCGTGCAAGAATATGTCGCGTTGCTGTTCGAGAACGGCGAGTTTCTTCTTTGCGATAGCGCGTCGCATAATGTCCGCGCCGCCGAAACTGAATCCCGCAATCTTCTGCGCGATTTGCATAACTTGCTCTTGATACACTATGCACCCGTAGGTGTTTTCCAAAATCTCTTTGAGAAGCGGGTGCGCGTACTGCACTTGGTCGGGGTGACGTTTGCCTTCCAAGAACAAGTCGATAAACTGCATAGGACCGGGACGGTACATCGAAATGCCTGCCACGACGTCTTCGAGGTTGTCCGGTTGAAGTTGCGCCATAAACTTTTTCATACCGCCGCTTTCAAGTTGGAACACCGCCTCGCAATCGCCCGAAGCAATCAGTTCGTACACCTTGTGGTCCTCGTATCCGAGTTTGTGGAAGTCGAGGTCTATTCCCTTGTCCGCCTTGATGAGTTTCAACGCCTCGTCGATGTCGGTGAGCGTTTTAAGTCCCAAAAAGTCCATTTTGAGAAGTCCGAGTTCCTCAACGATAACCTTGTCGAATTGCGTCGTGACGATAGGACCGTTTCTCGAAAGCGCGCAGTGCTCGACGATAGGGTCTGCGCATATAACCACGCCCGCGGCGTGCATCGAAGTCTGGCGCGGCATACCTTCGAGTTTCATCGCGATGTCGATGACGTTCTTTGCCGTCGGGTTGTTGTCGTATATCTTTTTGAAGTCCTCGCTGTAAAAATCGCTGCCCTCGGTAAGCACTTGCGGAAGTAGCGGTTTGCCCATAGCGGGGATTTCCTTAACCCAGTTCGCCGCCTCGTTGTACGGCACGTCCAAAACGCGCGCGACGTCCTTTACGACAGCCTTTGCCGTCATAGTCGAATACGCGATAATCTGCGAAACGTTGTCTTTACCGTACTTTTTGATGCAATAATCTATGATTTCCT